>JAPPIE010000417.1 GCA_028874765.1 Gemmatimonadota bacterium | reverse complement strand
CAAACTTTTGAGACTCCTCCAACCAATACCAATAATCCTCCAACCAGTCGAAAAACCCCTCCACCTCTGCTTTACGCAACCCCTTCAACCGTTCCTCTCCGCGATCCGTCGGCAACACCAGTTCAAAAAACAGCCTCCCGCGATATAATACATCTTCTCGCGTCAAATCTTCATCGCACAAGGCAAAGCGTTCACCCCCGGCCCTCTCCAAAATCAGCCCATCGGATGAAATTAAAATCGTTGCCTTCCTCGCGCCCAAAAGACGCATCATCCAATGTGGGGTAACACTTTTGTTTTTAAGTGTATCCATTCACCAATTCTCAAAAAAGAAAAGCCCCCTTGCTTCGGAGACTTTTCAAAAAATAAATAAAACAGCGGGCGACCACAGGGGGTCGCCCCTACAAATCGGATTCACAATATCACCGTAGGGGACGGCCCCTGTGCCGTCCCGCACCTACAGTCCAACCCCCAGCCCCTCACTCACCTATCTCATCAAACCCATTCACAACCCGGCTGATCAACCCGTATTCCACAGCCTCATCGGGACTCATCCAATAATCTCGATCCGTATCTTCCTCAACCTTTTCAAGTGGCTGACCGGTCTCATCGGCATACATCTCGTTAATCTTCTTCTTAATTTTCACGACCTCCTCAGCCGTGCGCCGCACATCTTCAGCCACCCCTTGAAACCGCATTGAGGGCTGATGAATCATAAGGCGAGAATTTGGCAAAGCCAGCCGATCTGCCTTATCTGCCGCCATCATAATCACCGTCGCTGCACTGGCTGACAGACCCGCACTGATAATTTTTACTCTGGGACGGATAAACCGGATCATATCGTAAATCGCAAACCCATCGTACACACTACCGCCGGGCGAATTAATAAAAATTTTAATCGGTTTTTCTGAATCTTCATGATCCAAAAACAGCAACTGCGCCGTCACCTTAGCCGTCAATTTGTGATCCACGGGATCGGAAATCAAAATCGTACGCGCATCTATCAGTCCCTTGTTCAAAATACCGTTCTTCGACGCGCCGTCTTCCTCTTTATCCTCATCCTCGAGGATCACATCGTCCTCAAAAATCATCCAATCCTCCAAAAAATAAAAATCAAAAAACCCGTTATGTCCAATGGGTCAATTTATCCCATATCCCCATTTGAGTCAAGAGGCTTGCTATTAATTTTTTCTCTCCAAACGCCTATCCGCCCTCACCAACTTCACCTCTACACTCTTACCATCCTGACACATAAACGCCACAACCGTCTGATCCGACTGAACCCTTGCGTCCGCCAGATCATACGCACTATCCAAAAGCCATTTTCCGCGCACCGTCACCTCTACCTTCCGGGGCATACTCGGCTGATTGACAATTAGCGAACCATCCTGACGATGCGGCGTCTGAATCTCCCAACGCCACCCAAAATCCGGATCAGCAACCGAAACCAATAACCCATCACCCACTTCGCGGGTCATAGCCAAACTCGGCAAAGACACAGACACAATAGCTCCATCCTTCGGCCTCGCATCCTTATCGAACAGCGCATAACCCGTCGCCTTCACCCCCCGATGATGCACAATATGAGCCTTGTGATCTCGCTGCCAGACATCATACTCGGGTGCATTGGCAAACGCGCTTACCCTATCCGGCGACCTCTGAACCAACACGGCATATTCATAGAATCCATCTTGAGGCGCGCTACCGTGATCCAGATACGCCAATTCAAAAATTCCTGTACCCCCGCTATCCCGGCCATAATTTTTAGAAATCTGCACCTGACGCTGCACCCGCAACTCGCCTCCATCTGGAACCACATACCCATTGCCCAGAGAATCCATCAGCCATGCCCTCTGCCCCATTGTCCCCAAAAACGCATAAGGAATCGCACCCACACGCTCCCCATTCACCCCCGTAGAACGGTCCTCAGAAATAGCCGCCTGAAACAACGGCGTCACAGTCGCATGCCCGCCATCATCATTCTCAATACCAGAACCCAGACAAATTATCACATCGTCAAAACAAAACACCGTCTTAACCGCCCGAAAACTCGTATTGAATCTCGTATCGTGCAACTTCAGCGCAAACACACCGTTTTGCCCTTCAATATTCACCCCACCCACAAAAGTCTCATCCGAAAAATTGCGATCCCGCCCCTCGTGTTTGAGCTGCTCATGAC
>JAPPIE010000031.1 GCA_028874765.1 Gemmatimonadota bacterium | reverse complement strand
ATGGTATAATCTTCTTCTTGCAGCTTGGAATATCTTTCCCCTTTGTCCCAGCTATAGCCGCGCGGCATTTCAAATCCTTCCATTGCGCGGTCAATTTCTCCATATAGTTCTTTGACATCTTCTTTGGTCGTAAAAGCCCGCACCCGTAACCGCGTTTTGCCATCTTCTCGTCTGATGGTGCCGCGTCCTTGATCTACGCGCAGGGTGGCAAAGTCCAGCAATGAAACCTGTGTGCCCGTTTCAGACGGAAAAGTCAAACGCTTCAGGCGTTGCAGTGTTTGCTGATTCAATTTTTCCAAATACAATCGCACCCTGATTTCGTGGTTGTCAGACTGGAGATAGGGCAATTGTACGCCCTGAAGCGCGAAACCAATGCTGCGTCCCACATCTCGAGCTACGAGTCCTAATTTTTGTGCGCGTTCCCTGTCGATAATGACCTGTACCTCATCATTGGCGCGTTCCAGGTCTGAATCTACGCTTATGACCGAGGGTATTTCTTTTAGCCGTCGGTCAACCTCTTGCACCAGATCCGCGAGTACATCGACATCATCCCCATAGAGAGCCAGAGACACAGAAGAATCGCCGCCTTCACTACCGCTCCTGCTTTGCCCCTGTACGGCCACTTTGACACCTACAAATTTGGGGGCGTGCTTTTTCAGATCTTCGATCACGGCGTTGCGCGGTAAGTGCTGTTGTATGGGAATACCGATCAATGCGCGTACGGATTTATAGGTTGTCTGCCACCAGGCTTCATTGGTCTTTTTTAGAAAGACGTGAATAGAGCCATACGTAGATCTGAACCACACGCGCATGGTTTCAATCCCGTATTTCTCGCGGCGGGCATCTAAAAAATCCTCGACTTCTGCGATTGTGTCGCTGGCATCTCGAATGCCAAAATCCTTTGGAAAATTAAACTCGATGCGAAAATCGTTGAGCATGCTGCCGTCCGAATCGCCGCGCTTGAGTTCGTTCATCGGATAGCTGATGCTTCCGAGCAAGGCGAGAGCGATCAAAAATGCATCGCGCCGGTGGGTGAGTGTCCAGTTCAGCATGCGCGCGTAATAATGGCGCGTGCGCTGAATGATAGCGGGGTCGGATTTGACCTGGGAACTGCCAAAGCGCAATGCTGCCTGTGGAATAAAAATGAGGGCTACAAATAGCGATCCAACAAGTGCGACCACAACTGGCACACCAATGCGCGCGAGAAAAAAGGTCAATTCTACACTGCCGCTCATTAACATCAGCGGCAAAAATACGACAACGGTTGTCAGAGTCGCCATGGTGATCGCCAACCCGACTTCTCCTGCACCTGCGATGGCCGCTTCTTTGGTGGGTAGCCCTTTGCCGCGCATGCGATAGATGTTTTCCAGGATCACAATGGCATTATCGACCACCATCCCCACGCCTACCATCAGTCCCATCATGGTCAGGACATTGAGCGACCAGCCGAGAAAATAAAGTGCCGTAATCGTAATCATCACGCAAAGGGGAATAGATAGGGTAATAATTGCCGTCATCCGCACTGTTCGCAAAAAGAATAGCAAGACCATCGCGGCAAACAACCCACCCCAAAGCCCTGTGGTTTCCAAATTGCGAATCGAATCGTTGATGTATTCTCCCTGATTAAAAAACACATTGAAAGCGATCTTTTTTTCTATTAACGGATCGTTTTCAATCTCCTGAAAAGCCGCCACCACGCGCTCGCATACTTCTACAATATTGGCGCCCGATTCTTGATAAATCGCGATCGATACGGCTTCTCGCCCATCAATGCGCTGAAACCAGGACCGTCCGGGAATATCGTAAACTATGTCTGATATATCTCCAAGGCGGACTTCACCCCGTGGCGTGCGGATGAGAATATTTTTGATTTCATCTATACTTTGATATTTGGCGAGTGAGCGCACAAAAAACCGTTTGCCGCCTTCGCGTACATGCCCGACCGAAAGCGCGAAGTTGTCCGATCGCAGCGATTGCACCACCGTTCCCAAATCCACTCCCCGGGTCATCAATCGCTCGTGGCTGAGTTCAATCATGACTTCTTTTTCATCCACGCCCCAAAAGCTGACTCTGCCCACGCCCTCGACCCGCTCCAAACGCCGTTTTACATGCAGGTTTAAGAACTGATAGGGATCGACAACCGATGGATCCAGAGAGACGCCCGCCCACATAATTGACCAGCTATCTACATTAAACTTATACACATAGACTTGATCGCGCACTTCCTCGGGCAATTCTAATTTGAGACGCTCGAGGCGGTCGATCACCTGATTATAAGCCAGGACCATGTCTGTATCTGGCTGAAACTCAATGGGCGCATCCACGCCATAAGATGCGCTGTACGTGCGAATTTTCTTTATGCCTTTTACGGCGCGCAACTGCTCTTCCAGCGGGCGGGCGATTTGTTGTTCGGCTTCCTGGGGCGAGGCGTTGCGGTGATTGTATTCAATATCCACATACAAAAAGGCCGGTGTAAATCCAGAGGGAAAAAATTTCACCGGTACGCGAAAATAGGCCATAATACCCACCAGTAATAACGCGACCAGACACATCGCCACCGTGACGGGGCGATTTACTGAGATGCGCGGTATTAGAGAAGATTGGCGGTCCATCATTTTTCTCACATGGAAGCGTGTAAGATTTTACGTCAAATCATTGGACGGGTAAATCACTAAAAGGCTTCAGGAATTTTGAAATAGCTTGATAAATCGTACGCGTCAGCGTATTCTTAGGGGTCGATAATAATCACGAAACGAAAAGGTGCCACTTTATGTCTTATCCTCAAGATGATCCCAATATACTTCTGCTATCAGACCTTTTGCGCGTTCCCGCGCCATCGGGCCGCGAAGAACTAATGGCCCGGGTTATTATGGATCGCATTGCCGATTTGGGGCATGCACCGAAACGCGACCAGCAGGGCAATGTTTGGGTGGAAGTTCCCGGACAAAATCCCGATCTGGGGCATATCGCGCTTGCCAGTCATATGGACGAACTCGCCATGGTGATTACCGCGATTAATGCCGATGGCACCTTGCAGGTGCGCCCGAGCGGTGGGTTGCATCCCTGGAAACTCGGTGAATGTCCTGTTGAAATCCTTACAGATGGTGTGGAGAGAGTTGCGGCGCATCTCTGTTTTGGTTCTACGCATACGACTGATCCATCGGATCCCAACACGCAATTTGCAACGGGGCAAAGCGGCATTACCTGGCCCTACTGCCATTTGCTTACTGGCTTGACACCCGACCAACTCTCCCGCGCAGGTGTGCGCGCTGGGTCAACTGCTGTACCAGTGGCAGGTGTGCGCGGTCCTCATTTTTTTGGGCCACCCGACGATCCCCTCGTTTCAGCGTGGCTATTTGACAACCGGGGCGGGAGTCTCACCCTTCTGCGTCTGCTTCAGCGCATTTCGGAAGAAAAGACACAACCCAGTCGCACGACCTGTTTGTGTTTTCTCGTTCAGGAAGAGACAGGGTTGATTGGCGCACGAGGTTGGACCGCGCGAAATCCGGTCGAGATTTTTATCGCAGTAGATTCTGCCCCTATGCCGAGAAATCAACAGCTTCAGCTCGATGGTCGTCCGGCGATCTGGTCAAGAGATAGCCAGATGCATTTCGATCAGGGCTTGATTGCCGATCTCGCAGCAGCGGCACAACGCGCGGACACACAGTTGCAATACGCCGTGTACGATCGCGCGGCGTCCGATGCCTCGGGCGTTTTACAGGCGGGCCACGCGCCCCGGGCTGCAACTATTGGGTATCCGCGAGAAAATTCTCACGGATATGAGGTCTGCCGTCTGAGCGTTTTTGACAATCTGATTGCCACTTTGTTCTGTTATCTCTGAGATTCCCTGTAAGGACTCCGGTTAT
The DNA here is from genome assembly GCA_028874765.1 of Gemmatimonadota bacterium. Taxonomy (GTDB): domain Bacteria; phylum Latescibacterota; class UBA2968; order UBA2968; family UBA2968; genus VXRD01. Next base: position 16,708 of record JAPPIE010000031.1, on the reverse strand, counting down.
GAATAAAAGTCTTGTGACAAATCTGCTCGCGGTCGGCGTAATCGGTGCAGGTTATGTCAGTCCTGTTTATTCCGATCATTTACTCGTGGTTGGGCTTTTTGCAACTTCGGGCGCTTTGACCAACTGGTTGGCGGTTCACATGCTTTTTGAGAGAGTGCCGGGACTCTACGGTTCGGGCGTTGTACCGAGTCGGTTTGAAGAATTTAAGACGGGTATCCACGCTTTGATTATGAACCAGTTTTTCACCGTTGAAAATGTTAAAAAATTTCTCGCCGAACAAAAAATTCCAGATGAATTCGATGCCGATCCCGTTATTGAGGCCGTTGACTGCGACCGCATCTTCAGTCGTCTGATGGAGGCTGTTATGACTTCTCCTTTTGGCAGCATGATCAATATGATCGGCGGTGCAACGGTATTACAGTCTCTCAGAGATCCTTTTGTCGAAAAAGTTCAGGCAGAAATTCGCCTCTTGTTATCCTCACCCAAATTCCTCGATGCCATCCAGAGGGGATTAAATACCGCGAGTCATACAGACGAAATGATTGACAGGGTTGATGCCATTGTTATGCAGCGTCTAAACGAGTTGACACCCGAAATGGTTAAGACCATTGTCCAGGATATGATTCACAAACATCTGGGCTGGCTGGTTGTTTGGGGCGGGGTTTTTGGTGGTTTTATCGGTTTGATTACTTCAGTAGTCTGGAGTCAGTAGTCAGCCCGCACACCCCATCCTCTCTTTTTCACCTGCGTTCATCTGCGGATCACCACTTCTCAACAAATGTTTTTACCTCGCCGAGTTTTTCTTTTTGTCCAGATGCCCACGCGCGCAAAGAGGTCGCCATATCTGCATCGTTCTCTCCGCCATCTGCCCATTGTGTTACAAAGGTCAACAATCGCGCTGCGTGGGGGCGGTTCAGTGCGGCCAATACCCCATACGCTTTTTTCATTTTTTCCACCTGTCCCATGATCAAATACGCTTCTGCGCGATATTCAATGGCCTCTGCGTAGTTTGGATTTAATGTCAAAGCGCGATTGTACGCTGCCATTGCTCCGTCCATATCTCCGGTTTTGCGCTTGACATATCCCAAACTGCTAAATGCCTGGTAATACGTCGAGTCCTGCTCGGTCGCTTTCGCAAATTCTCCCAGTGCGCGATTGTACAGGTCCTGGATAAACCGCGCATACGTTTCTCGCTCTTCGCCTTCTGTGCTCGACATTTTTTCTTCATAGACCCAGGCCGCATCCCGGTGGCGCAAGCCTTCTTTGTGGTGACGGATCGCGACTTCATTTTGACCTTCTTTGGGTTTGCGAGGTGCGGGTTTACTCGGTGCAGCCAATACACTGTTACTCAGAGTCAAAATCAGAATTAACATCCATTGTATTTTCATGCCAAAATCTCCTTTTTGATCGCGGATTACATGGATTTCGCGGATTTCGCGGATTATTTTGTGGTAGGCTGTGGTTGGGATGAATTTACGACCTGTGCAGATGTTCGAATAGCGTCTGCAAGTTCATCTATTTTTTCTCGGTCATTGTCCGGGTGCATGCCAATGAGTACTGCGCGGCTCAATATATCCAGTGAGTCAGGACACATATCCATTGAATATTCGATATTTAATGCCTTATTTTGCGGCAGATTAAATGGGTCGAGCGCGGGATGGTGTGCGCCTTGCTTTCGCATAATGGGATCCCATCGCGTGTAAACATGTCGTCCGGTATCGATGGGTAAAAAAGCGCGGCCTTTCAATTCCGATATCCGTTTGGCAAAGGCGCGCGCATTTTTTTCAGAATCGAAAATAAAACCGACATGGGTCCCGCATTCGCAATCCGGGCAGTTGTTTGTAATGGATGTCAGGCCCGCGTCTTCGCCCACTTTTGTCAGGGTTCGTTTGTGTCCGCGCATGCGGTCCAGCATTTCGTCGATGCGCTCGAGTTGTGCGTTGAGAATGGCGCCCGAGATTTCCGTGGCTCTGAAATTCAATCCGGCAAATTGTTCATCTGGACGGTGTTCGTCGGGATTCCAGTAATAAGAGCAGCAATCTGCAGCCACTGATCCGCGCCGAAACACCGATTCATCGGCAGAGACAAACGCGCCGCCTTCGCCGCTGGTCATGTTTTTGAAATAGTTAAAGCTGAATGCCCCGGCATGCCCGATAGAACCGAGTTCGCGCCCTTTGTATCCACCTCCCACGGCCTGGCACGCATCTTCTAATACTTTTATCCCGCGTTTTTCCGCTATGGTCATTAGTGCGTCCATATTACAGGGCAATCCCCACATATGCACGGGAATGATGGCTTTTGTATGCGGGGCAATTTTTCGCTCGACATCTTCGGGCGAGAGGGTGATCGATTCATCTACTTCGGCTATAATGGGCATGGCTCCTGCGGCAACAACGGCAAGGGCGGTCGCCATATAGGTACACGATGGCACAATGACCGAATCGCCCGGCCCAACTTTCAGGCCAATGAGGGCGCAATAAATCGATGCCGTGCCGCTTGTGGTCATTCGCACCTGCACACCGCCCAATCGCTTTCCCCAATCTGCTTCAAACTGATCGCATTCGCCAGCCTTTCCATAGCGAAAAATTTCACCGCTATCCAGAAGGGTTTCCACGCGCTTGCTTTCGGGTTGTCCGATACGATACATAAGAGTCTCCTAATCTACAAGTTTAAGTCTTGTCCATTTTCTCACAGAATTGATCATGTAGAGTGCCTCCGCGCGTTTCAGATCGTTCACCTTTAGCACCCGTTCTGTGAGTTTTCCCCGAGACATTAATTTAGCTCGAAAAGTTCCTCCCAGCAGGCCGCAGGAGATGGGAGGCGTTACATATAAACCATCCAATTTGGCGACGAGATTGCCAATGCTGCATTCTGTTGCTTCGCCGCGTTCGTTGATGAGAATGATTTCTTCACACATGGGATACATGTCCAATCGAGAGGTATAGGGTTCGCGGCGCGTTGTTTTGTGGAATAATAGGGGATCGCGGCTGTCAACTGGAAGCGGTGAGATACAGGCGGAAAGTGCGCGATTTTGCGATGTGTTTTTCAGTGGTGCAGTTTCGACCTGTACACAACCATTGCGCGATAAGACAAGGCGTACACGGTGTGGTGATTTGCCCAGATTCGATACAGCATTTTTGAGCGCGGATAGGACGCTTGACCGATCAAAAGCAAATCCAAAATACCGCGCGGACGATTCTATCCGACCTATATGACGATTTAGCAAAAAGAACCCGTTTTTGCCATCGTATCGCAGGGTTTCAAATAAGTCAAAAGCGGGTTGTTGATCGGCGAGCAGGCGCGCTTTGGTCAAACATTCTTCATACTCGCCATCACTTGAAGAATCGCAGGTTATGCCACTGCCGACGCCAAATTCTGCAATGCCCGTTTTGCGGTCAATGCGGACTGTGCGAATCGCCACATTAAAGGCCATGTCACCCCCCGGCGAGAGGTATCCAATGCTTCCGGTATAAATTCCCCGCGGAGCTTGCTCCACTTCTTTGATAATTTCCATTGTACGCACTTTTGGCGCGCCGGTCACAGAGCCGCACGGAAAGAGTGCGGTCACCAATTCGCGCAATCTCAGGTCGTGACGCATGCGCGATGTTACGGTTGAGGTCATCTGCAATAGTGTTTCGTAATGCTCGACCTGCCACAGTGCTGGCACTTTCACGCTACCAGCTTTTGATACGCGCCCCAAATCGTTGCGCAACAGATCGACAATCATCACATTTTCTGCACGGTCTTTCTGGGATTTTTGAAGCTGTTTTGCACGCGCTTTGTCTTCTTTCCACCATCTTCCTCGAGGTGCTGTACCTTTCATCGGACGTGTGGTTAGTGTGCCGTTTTTCAACGCAAAAAACAATTCGGGTGAAGCCGATAGGATTTGAAATCGCCCGATATCCAAATACGCCGCATAATCCGTGCGTTGCGCTCGACAAAGATCGCGGTAAAAGCCAAGGCTATTGCCCGAAAAATTTGCCCGCAGACGAAAGGAATAATTAACCTGATAGGTATCGCCGGCAATGATGAGGTCTCGAATGCGATTCAGGGCGGCATCGTAAGCAGAGCGCGAAATAGAGGGACGCCACGCGCCCAGATCGTAGTTTCTACCATTCGGTGTTTCGGCAGGGATATTTTCTCGATGCCGAAACAGGCCGAACCACATGAGTGGAAAATCTCCCGGTACATGCGTTTTTAAAACGGGATCCAGACCCGATGCGGCTTCATAAGAGAAAAATCCCGCTGCGTGTAGTCCCGAATGGACAGCTCGTTCAATGCGGTCGAGTGCGGGGCCAACGTCTTCGGGATGCGAAACGCAGATGGTATCGCACGGGTCGCAAAAACGAAAACTTGCACCTTTGCGGTGCGATTCAAATAAAACGATGGGGTCAGACATACGCAATTACGCGACGGCTTTGGGAACCGCTGCATCTTTGCCAAAGACACGGGTGAAGGTGCTGCCGCGCAATGAGCGCGTGTCACCATGCATATAACACACGCTAAATGCGCGTCGCGCAATATCTGTGATATTCACGCCCGAACTGTGTAGCATCCAGTTGTGGAGCAAAACCGAGTCGCCGGCTTCTAATATTAAATCTATTGGCTCGTATTGGGATACAATGGTCTCGATGTGTTCGTCGGCCAAAAATCCAGACCCGTGCTCGGGATTTATCAACTTGTTATGCGATCCGGGAATAATTTTCACACAGCCATTTTCAACGGATGTGGGATCCAGAGCCGTCCATATCGTGATTTGGGGATCGAGAGTTAGATCGGTCCAGCGGTCCTGATGCCACACCAGCGGGGTGCCGTCGTGCGCGGGTTTGTTCATAAACATCGCCCGAAAACAATCTACAGGGGTATTTTTGCCATATATGTGTTCGCAGATTTCTCGAAACTGCGGTTTTTGCAAAAATGAGAGGAAGAGGGGGTCCAATTCCAAATTTTGTATTTTGCGATACCCAAGTGTCGCGTATTTATGTCCCTTGCTCTGCGGGCCGGGTTTTCCATTGTTCTCGGGGGCGGAATCCAGTTGCATCATTACATGATCGTAGTCGATGGACGCCGTGCCCAGCATGATCTCATCTATCCGATGCTGCAATGCCTCCAGTTCCCCATCGTCCATCACATTGCCGAGGTGAAGATACCCCTGCGTTTCAAATGTTGCCCACTGTGCTTCAGAAATATACTGCCCCATGCTAACTCCTTTGTGCTCTCTAAAGTCCTGTGAAAAAATAAAAACGCGCGGAAGCGAGTACCCGCACTGCACGCACGCGGTCTGCGCGATTGCCTTCATTGGCTTTGTAGCCGCCAATCACTGCGGCAAAATCCAGGGTTACAGCCTTTTCCAATTCGGTGCCAAAGCCGAGTGTCCACGCATCGCGATCTGTCTCAATTTGAATTTCTGGGACACTGCCACCTCCCACATAGCGAACCGGGTCGCGGTAGTATCCACCTCTGAACGCAATACCCCAATGCGGAATAGCATATTCACATCCCAAATGCAACCGCGCCTCGCTGCGATATTGCCGCCGGAAATCATCTACATTGGGTGCAATATTGAGTGGCAAAATCTCGTAGGTTACTTCTTGTAAATCGCCGTAATGCACGTCGCCGCTCACCGTCAATCCACCCGATGACCATCCGATTCCCATCCCAAAAGTCAGGGGTTGGCGAATTTCATATGCGTCTGAAAAAGATTCGCGTGGATAGGTATCTGTGCGGTCTTCAAACGCGTCTTCAAATTCATCTGCCAGTTCAGCCGATACGCGCAAAGGCGTGGCCGCTGTTGCCACAATGCCAAATCGGAAACCCGTGGGATGCCAATACAGAATGCCGCCCTGGATACCCCAGGCAGAATAGCGTTCCTCAGATTCAAAACGCTGGAAGATGCGGACGGTGTCGGCGTGTACCCGTTGCACATCCTCAAGGGTCAATTCCTGCATAAAGCGATTTGTTCCACCCCAGCGAAACAACGAGATCCCCGCCGACAAACGCGGCATCAGATCAATTGCAGTTCCCAATGTCCACGCGCCCAGAGCACCTTTGTCTTCTGAAAATCCCGCTTTATCAAAATTGACGCTGGTATCATACGCATCGATCTGCAATCCCCCGTCAAAATTTCGATTGCGCCCAAAGCCTCCGGCAAAGACCAGACTCCCGCGATACACGGGAACGGGATAGACAAATCCCAGGGATGCAATGCGCGTACTGCGCAATTCAAAGGTTGAAGAGCGGTCAAAGAATTGCGATATGTTGCGAAAACGGTCGTGTGAAACGCTCCAATTTACGGTTCCGCGCTTGACCCGGGCCAATCCCGCGGGGTTCCAGAACAGGCCAGAAAAATCATCGGATACGGAAATATAAGCACCGCCCATGCCCATGGCGCGGGCACCAATGCCAGAAAAGCTATCGAGAACGACTTCTTGTGCCTGGATAGACACTGCAAAGGCACAAATCATACATGTCGGGATATAGAGATGTTTTCGCATTATCTCATTCCCCCTCTGCGGCGCTGTTTTGAGCGTTTCTCTTCGCGCTTTTCAGACTGTTCTTCTTTTTTTTCTGATTTTTCTGCTGATTGTGTTTTGGTGCTGCGCGAGTTTCCCGTCTGCTGGGTTGACGGTGTGCTTTCTGTTGTGGAGTTGTCCTTCCGAATTGCGCTGGCCGAGGCGGGTGCGCCCCGTGCGCCCGTGTACCTTATCTGGGGACGCGGGTTGACCTGTTCGCGTTCTATATCAGGTCTTACTGCTGGGGCATATACAATATGAGACACCAAAATTCTCGGCGACCACCCCCGCCACCACGGGTCGTACACACTTGCCCAACTCGAATATTTCCAGATGAGGCGGTGTCTGTTCCACACCGGATATCGCCGATATGGATGGTGCGGGCGATATGGATTGTACGAACCGTAAAATGGCAGGGGAGACGGATTGCAATAATTGTAATAGTAATATTCAAACCGTTGCACAGACTTATCAGAAGGTTTGACAGGGGATTCGGCGCGTTGTTTTTGATGAACGCGCGGTGCCCGAAGCTGCGTATAACATCCGGCAAAAACGACGAGACAGGTCAGTAGAAAGCAGATGCGCGATGCCATGGCCAACCTCCAGAAGTGAGACGTGAAAAGATCACACCAGTCCCCGGCCCTTTATTTCTAAAAAATAGGGTAATTTTACAGTTTACACAATGCCTAACAATTGAATCAGATTTTGGCCCGAAATCAACTGTACGCCTGCGACAAATAAAATTGAATAGACGACTATATTAAACCAGTGGTCTGTAAAACGCTTGTTGAAGAAAATACCCAATCTCACGCCCGCGTAACTCAATGGTGATAGGATCGCAATTGCGACGAGATGTTCTGCCCGCAAAATATCCAATCCCAAATAGGGAATTAGTTTCATCTGATTGATCGCAGCAAAAAGAATTACGGTTGTTCCCACAAAGAGGTCGCGGGGCAATTGTTGGGGGAGCAAATAGATGGTTGTGGGAGGACCGCCGGCATGTGCGATGGTCGATGTAAAGCCCGCTACTGCGCCCATGAGAACGCCTTCTGCACTGTGTGGATGTCGCTTTGTGAGTGCGCCTGTAATCAATGCGCGCAAAGCCTGGAATACGACAAAAAACAAACTCAAAATTCCCAAACCGATTTGCAATACGCGCTCATTCGCGCTGAAGTACCCAAAGAATAATGCGCCTATACCGATCCCGATTGCGGCACCGGGTAAGAGCAATTTTACACTGCGTCGATGAAAATGCTTGCGGTAATGTGCAACGGAAAATACGTCGCAGATAATTAAGAGTGGTAACAAAATCGCCGCTGATTCTGCTACGGGAATGACGAGTGCCATAAGTGGCGTTGCCAATATGCCAACGCCTCCGCCAAACCCGGCTTTGGCTATACCGACAAAAATTACAGAAATGATAGCTAAAACCCAGAAAACCATCGGATAAACGGGTAACACAATATCTCCTATTTATTTGGAACCTGGAACTATAAGCAAATAGAAAGCGTCCCAAAATGTAATCAAATCAGATTGACAACCTCAATGGTCAAATGTATCATACGTATTCTTAAAAAAAGGAAATACTATGAAATATACCGCGATTGCGTTATCTCTCACACTGTTTTTGGCAGCCCCATTGCTCGATGCCCAAGAAACAAAGTCGGCTGATTTTGATGGCAATGGTACAGTCGATTTCACTGACTTTCTGGCTTTTGTTCAGGGTTTTGGCAAGTCCGCTGGTCAGGCTGATTTCAATGCAAATCTCGACCTCGACAGCAATGGCACAATCGACTTTGCGGACTTTCTACTTTTTGTCAATGCTTTTGGCGGGTCTTCAAGTCCGACGACGCCACCTGAAGAACCCGAGTCTCGTTTTCTTTATATCAGCGATTTTGTCGGTGATAATATCCAGGTTATAGATATCTCGACCAATTTGCTCAACCCCAGCCGAAGGCTTGCCGTCTCTCTCCCCCGAGGTGTCGCGTTTTCCAATATCAACAAGCGGCTTTATGTGGCAGCTATCGATACCTTTCACGCATTTGCCGAAGATGGAACCCCCGAATTCCAACTTTCACTCGAAATGCCAGTCGCCCCTGGCGGAGCATTCACAAGTCGGGGCGGATTTCGCATTGTGCTTTCTCCCCGTCACCAGTTTGCTTATGTGACCGAAGAATCCGGTGCAGCAGTCGAGGTTTTTGACGTGCTTGCGGGGCAATCTCTGGACGTCATTGATGTTCCGCCTGCTCCCAGTGGTATTGCCATTTCCGCCGATGGGACGCGCCTCTACGTTGGGCACGGCTTTTTTGCAAACGCCGTGTCTGTTATTGACACGGGTATTCCCGCTTTGATTGATAGTATCTCTGTGGGCCAACCCGTTAGCCGATTGGCTATCTCGCCTGACGGACAAAACCTTTATCTCAACAACACCCGCGCGGGCCGTGTGCTCAACGTCAATACCAGCACCAAAGCGATTGCCGATAGCCTCACACTCGGCCAGGCCAATGATCTGGGTGTTGAAGTTCGCGATATCGCGCTTTCCGCCGATGGGACGCGCCTTGTCGTATCTCTCAGTCGCCTCTTTTTGGGTTTTGATGCGCTGGGCAATACCGTGCCTGCGTTCTGGGGAGGTGTTGTGGTTATTGATACGCAAACCTGGAGGCAAACTGCCGAAATTTTTGTCGGTGAAACTGTGGCCAATATCGGCCTCATGCCCAATGGTAAAACCGTGTATGTCGCCGGTGTCGAAAGATTCGATGAATTTGCTACAACGGGCAATTTGCAGGTTTTTATTGTCGATCTCGAGAATAATAGAACCCTGGGTACCATCCGCGGCGTTAGCCTGCCAGTTGCTTTTTCTTTTGGTGCATCAAAACCCGCGATTCCCAGGTTGCAAAGTCCAGAACTGATTATTTTTTAAGCGCAGTTCGCGCCTTCGCGCAGAGACTTGACAGGATTTTGCACACTGCATATATTGGCGGTGTGTATTGTCATTTAACCTGCTGCCGGAACGCGCCGGTTGCTTTGAGAAAGGAAGATTCCCATGACATTTTTTAAGCGCGGATTTATTGTTGTCCTTGCACTGGCCTTTGCTGCGACCCCATTGTTCGTACAGACCGCAGAGGCAAAAGTGACCAAAGGACAGGCTTCAGTAGCCAAACGCTCGGGCAAATTGTATATCAACCAGCGCCAATACGACAAGGCGATGGAACAGTATATAATCGCTGCAGAAGGACGCCCCGACGATTCCGAGGTGCAGTATTATTTGGGGTGGCTTTACGGCCAGAAAGAGCTTTTTGAAGAGATGAATGAGCACTATAATCTGGCAACGGACAGAAAGTGGAAAAGGAAAGTCGATGCCGATCGCAAAGAGCTCTGGACGCGGTATTACAATATGGCTGTCAAGGGGATGAATGCCCAGAGATTCGATTTTGCCATGGAGCAATTCGATCTCGCCATTACGATTAACCCCAATGAAGCCGATGCTTATGAAGGGATGGCTATTACGCATCTCAATTCGGGCAATTCAGAAGCGGGTATTGAGATGTATCAAAAAGCAATTGAACTCAATCCCAAAAAAGCGCAGTCCTTTTTCAATTTGGGCGGCGCGCTTATGAATGTTGGTCGATTTGAAGAAGCACTTGAAAATTTCAAAAAGGGCCATGAGATTGATCCCGAAGAAATCAATATTTTGCAGCAAATGGCGATTGCCCAATATCGACTGGACGACAAAGAAGGCGCGGCGGAATCAGCGGAAAAGGCGCTGGCTGTTGCTGGCGATGATCCAAAAATTTTGAATATTGCCGCAAGCATTTATTTGCAGGCTGAAAATTACGAAAAGTCTGCTGAGATTCTCGAAAAAGTGGTTGAGGTACAACCCGATAATATGGATGCGCTGTTCAACCTCGCAATCGCGTATAAGCAACTCGACAAAGGCGATAGAGCACTCGATCTGTTTGGCAAAAGTGTTGAAGCAAATCCCACTGACGCCGATGCGTGGTACCAGCTTGGTCTGCTCGCAGATAAAATAGATGCTTACGACAAGGCTATTGAAGCTTTTTCAAAAGTGACCGAATTGCAAGCGAGTAATGCCAGAGCATGGGCGGCGTTGTCTCGCGTTTATGCGCGCAAATCAGAAGTTACGGAAGGCGAGGTTGCCGCAGAATGTGTAAAAAAAGCAACCGAAGCATTTCAGATGTACGAGGCGCTTCAGAATCAAAATCCAGAGTAGATGATCTATTGCGTCTCGGTTTACCCATAATTTAAATCCTAAAACCCCGTACCAAAGTGCGGGGTTTTCTCCGTCCATCACCAGAAAGAGGAGTATCGATGTACCTGACAGATGAAAAAGTTGCCGTAATGGGTGCGGCAGGCGCCATTGGTTCTAACCTTGCACAAACGCTCTTGTCTTCGGGCACGGCGTCTCGTGTGGCTATGTACGATCCTTTTGCACCCGGGCTTGAAGGCGCAGCCGAGGAGGTCTATCACTGCGGTTTCCCCAATGCCGATGTTACGTGGACGACCGATGTTGCCGAAGCACTTGAAGGCGCATCTTATGTCATCAGTTCCGGGGGCGCGCCGCGCAAAGAAGGCATGACCCGCGAAGACTTGCGACGCGACAATGCAGAAATTGCCAAACAACTCGGCCTCGATATCAAACAGTATTGTTCCAACTGTAAGTTTGTCGTCATTATTTTTAATCCCGCCGACATTACGGGGTTGACCACGCTGGTACATTCGGGGCTTGAGCCAGGGCGCGTGACGACTCTCGCCGCGCTCGATAGCACGCGCTTGCAAACCCGACTGGCACAACATTTCGACATTTTGCAGAGCAAAGTCACTGGTTGTCGCACGTACGGAGGGCACGGCGAACAGATGGCCGTGTTTATCGGCGGTATTCAGATTGATGGCACGCCCCTGACCGATATTCTCAATGGAGAGGCTGTCAATGGCGTTGGCATGAGTGCCGATGAATGGGCTGATGTTCAAGATCACGTACGCGGGGGTGGTGCTCGTATTATCGATCTGCGCGGGCGTTCTTCGTTCCAATCGCCGGCACAGCAAAGCGTTTTTATGCTGCGTGGCGTTCTGGGTGAGTCCTATGATTGGCCCTGTGGTGCATATCTCAATGCCGAGGGATTTGACAATATTATGATGGCTATGCCTGTGACTCTGTCTGCTTCGGGTGTGAACTGGTCTATGCCCGAAGGTACCGAAGACGATATCAATGCCCTGCGCGAATCCTACGCCCATCTGACTGCGTTGCGAGACCAGACTATTGACGATGGTATCTTGCCTCCGCTTTCTGAGTGGGGCGGTAGCAATGTTCATCTCGGATGAGAAAGTTAAAGGTTTATCATGCCCTATTCTCCGATTGGTCAATCCATACAGGTACTCGATACGCCCGCGCTGCTCATTGATCTGGATAAGATGGATAATAATATCCAGAAGATGGCGGCTCGATGTCGAGACAGCGGGTTGCACTGGCGGCCCCATGCGAAGGGTCATAAAACGCCCGCTATTGCCCACAAACAACTGCGCGCAGGTGCTATTGGCATTACCTGTGCCAAACTCGGTGAAGCCGAAGTGCTGGCAGACGCCGGCATTTCGGATATACTCGTCGCCAATCAAGTTGTTGGGCGAGAAAAAGTCGCGCGTCTGGTCAACCTGCGCCGCCGCGCAGATGTTATGGTGGCGGTTGACGATCCCGTTCATATCCGCGCGATAAGTGACGCGGCTACAGATGTTGGCGTCAACGTGCGCGTGCTTGTTGAGGTAGATGTCGGCATGAAACGCTGTGGCGTGCCGCCGGGTGATCCAACTCTCGCGCTGGCACAGGAGGCTGATGCCGCGCCCGGTGTGGTTTTTGCGGGGATTATGGGTTATGAGGGGCACGCAATGGCTCTGGATAATGCCGCCAAAGAAGCCGCATGCAGGAAGGCTGTGGGAGAATTGTCAAAGACGCGCAATCTCATCGAGGATGCGGGGTTGCGCGTGGGTATCGTCAGTGCGGGGGGGACGGGCACGCTCGCGTTTACCCCCGATTTTCCCGGCATTACTGAGATACAGGCTGGCGGGGGCATTTTTATGGATACTTATTATCGCGATGGACTCCATGTTCGCGGTTTGGAACACGCACTTTCCGTGTTGACCACGGTTATCAGTCGCGCGGCTCCCGACCGCGCGGTTGCCGATGCCGGACGCAAGACAACGAGTAGCCACCCTTCATTGCCCGAGGTCAAAGACCGAACAGATGTTGTCGTAACGGGCCTGGCAGCAGAACACGCTTTGCTCAGTCTGACGCATAGTGAGCTAAAGATTGGCGATAAAATTCAATTTATTTCCGGGTATTCCGACATGACCGTATTTTTGCACGATCAGATCTACGGTACGCGCAATGATCGCGTAGAAGTCGTGTGGGATATTCTCGCGCGCGGCAAAAAACAATGATCCGCTTTTTGCCTCTTTTTTTTTCTGCTTTCCTCTGGCCTTCAATCTCATCTGCCCAGACTGACTCGACATCTGTTCTCGACGTGCAGTGCCGCGATGCCGATACCGGTGCGAGCCTGCCTTATGCCACCGTTGTTATCCGCCGAGCGAGCGAATTGCCCCGCGTTTATATTACCGACCTGCACGGGCGTATTGAGATAGAAGGACTCGCGCCGGGGGGTATCCGCATTCAGGCACGCCACCACGGTTATACCCCGTCGGACACAACCCTCGTGCTTTCGCTCGGTCTGATCTCCACACTAAAACTTTCACTTTTACCCATCCCTATACTCCTGCGGGAGGAAACCACAGTACAGGACCTCTCCGCACCCGAGCTAATCCGCCGCCTGATTGCGAGCACGCGCTTCGAATATCTCCACACATCTCATGTGAATATGCATACTTACGCCTTTGATGCGTATAGCGGTCAAAAGGTGATCCACCACAGAACAGAGGACATTGTTGCGGGTATTGAGTACACAATCAAAGGCTACTATCAATCCCCCGATAGCCTCGCACAGCATATTACGGGCATACGCAATTGGGGCAAGTGGCGGTTGAGTGTTTCTCCGGGGCTTACGCAAAGCCCTGCACGGGGTATTGTAGATGATAAATCCTTTGAAATCGCGCCGCATCCCCTGTCGTCCGACGCGCTTGAACACTACCACTATGAACGCATTTCTACGGTGCAGGTGGGCGATCTTCACGTTTCGCGTATTGGTGTGTCACCGCGGCACGGGAATGAGCCGGGGCTGCTCGGCGATATATGGATCGCCCGCGATGACTTTTCGCTTGTGGGCTATGATCTGCGTCTCAATTTTCCCGCTCTTTTGCAATTGCGCGGCATAGATCACTGGCAGGTTTATCAGCAAAATACGCGGTATCTCAACGAGTACTGGTTGCCCGAGCGTCAAATTTGTACGATTAAGACACGCGATTATACCGCGCAAGCGACAACGCGTTGCTATCGCTATGATCTCAATACGGATTTGCCACCCGCAATTTTTGAAGCACCGGAAATTGTGATTCTGCCAGAAGCGACAACGCGAGATAGTACTTTCTGGGCCGCACATGCAGCAGATCGAGATACTGTACATATCCGCATGAAAAGCGAACTCCTGCAAGGCAATCTGCCCGCGGCATGGGAAAAGCAATTAAGAATTAAGAATTAAGAAACTGACCAATGCCGATCCCTTTTTCAAATGTGCATTTTTCCCGCGATGTGCGCCTTTATTTAATGGCTAATGCGCTGTTTGGTTTTGTCCTTTTTGGTGGTATTTATCCCCTTTTGTACAATCTCTATTTGTTGCGCCTGGGGTATAATACCGAATTTGTGGGATTGGCCAATGCCACGGGAGCACTTTGTTTTGCCCTGTCCAGTTTGCCCAGCGGGATGCTGGGGGGACGCTGGGGCAGTCGGTTTACGATGGTTGTTGGGATTTGTGTGTCTGTGGTGGGTTTTGGATTGCTTTCACAGGCGGAGTTGATTTCTTCCGGCAGCCCGCGCGATTATTTTATTTTAATATCTTATTCGCTGGGTGTGATGGGTATTGCGCTGTTTATTGTGAATGGCACGCCTTATTTGATGGGCATTACCGGTTCGGTTGAGCGCGACCCGGTTTTTGCCGTGCAAGCCGCGCTGATGCCATTTTCGGGTTTTGTCGGGAGTATGTTAGGGGGTGTTGTTCCGGATTATTTGGCAGGTGTGCTCAATGTTTCACTTGCAGAGCCAGTTGTTTATCGCTATACGCTGTTTATTGGGGTGCTCTGTCTGATTCCGGCGGTTTTCGCGCTGCTCGCCACGCAGGATGTTCGGGTTGGACGCAAGCGGGAACTGGGGGATAATGGCGATGTTTCCAATGCGCCTGCGCTTCCACTGGTCGCTATTGTGATTACTTCGTTGATTTCTGTTCTCCACGTTGCAGGCGAAGCGGCTGCGCGAACATTTTTTAATGTTTATATGGATAAGGGACTCAGTATCAGTCTTTCTCTGATTAGTGTGCAACTCGCCGCGGGACAGTTGCTCGCTGTTCCGGCTGCGCTGTCTCTTCCATTTTTTTCTGCTCGTTTTGGCATTCGGCGCACTGTGGTTCTGGTAACGGTTGTTACGGCTATTTTTCTTTTTTTTATGGCGCTGGTCTCAAATTGGATTGTTGCGGGGATTTGCCTGATGGGGATTATGGCGATGGCTTCGATACGGCGCTCGGCTTTTGCCATTTTTCACCAGGAATTGGTGCCCGTACGCTGGCGTACAGCGATGTCGGGTGCGACTGCTATGATGTCGGGGTTGGGCTATTCGGCAATGGCTCTGGGCGGTGGGTATATGATTCCGGTTGCGGGGTATTCGAGTCTTTTTTTAACCGGGGCAGTGTTCACGGGGATGGGGGCGCTGCTGTTTTGGATTTGTTTTCGGAGGGATAGACATACAGGAGGTTGATATGAATGCGGAGAGACCCAATATCCTTTTTTTGCTTACCGATATGCAGCGCTACGATGCGCTGGGGTTTAATGGCAATACAGTGTGTAAGACGCCAGCGATTGATCGTATTGCCAGAGAGGGCATGCGTTTTTGCCGGGCTTATACGCCTATTGCCCTTTGCTCTCCCGCACGCGGGTCGTTGCTTACGGGGATGTTTCCGCACAATCACGGACAGTTGTCGAATATGGGCAATTTTAATCGGGCTTTTGATTTGAATATTCTGGATAAGCCCGCGTATCCGCAGATTTTATCTGACGCGGGTTATGGTGTTGGTTATGTGGGCAAGTGGCATTTGCCCAGGGAGGGCGATAGCGAGTTTTGGGGGTTTGACCCGTGGCATAGGGCGCGTGATTGGAACCAGAGTGTGCGCGATGCGGGTTTTGATTGGGGATATGCTCAGGAGGTTCAACGCATGGAATGGGGAGGTGACGCGCCTTTTTGTGGTCGATCGCAGTTGCCCGCCGAGTATATGCAGGAGCACTGGACTGCGGATAGGACGATTGATCTGATTGAGGGATTTTGTGAGGGTGATAAACCCTTTATGATTTGTAGCAGTTTTTTTGGTCCGCATTTTCCCTATTGTGTGCCGGAACCCTATGATGAGATGTACGATCCCGATACTGTGGCGCGCTGGATCAATTTCGACGAGCAGTTTGTCGATAAACCGAGTGTTCAGCAAAAGGAGATGCTCAGGTGGAATGCCAGCCATTTGACCTGGCCCGATTGGCAGAAGGTGATCGCGACCTATTGGGGATATTGCACGTTTATTGATGATCAGGTGCAGCGCGTTTTAGATGCTCTGGAAGAAGCGGGTCAGTTGGACAATACGGTGATTGTGTACAGTTCGGATCACGGCGATATGTTGGGTAGTCACCGCTTGTTTAACAAGATGATGAATATGTATAACGAGACGCACCAGATTCCATTGGCGATCCGTTGGCCGGGTGTTGTTGAACCCAATCGTGTTTGCGATGATTTTGTGAGTTTGGTCGATATGATGCCGACGTTTCTCGAGATGGCGGGTGTGGATATTCCCGATAAGGTCGATGGGTGTTCTTTGCTGCCCTTATTGCGCGGGGAAACGCCGCCGGATTGGCGGGAGGATATTTTTGCCGAGCATCACGGGTACGAGCCTGCGCTGTGTACGATTCGGATGGTGCAGACCCAAAAGTGGAAGTATATCTACAATCCGTGTAGCGAGGATGAACTCTACGATCTGGAGAGTGAT
>JAPPIE010000371.1 GCA_028874765.1 Gemmatimonadota bacterium | reverse complement strand
GCCTGCCTTACAAGCAGGAGGTCACTGGTTCGAATCCAGTATCGCCCACCATAAAAACAACTCTGGGAAGTGATGTTAAACTTCCCAGGGTTTTTCTTTTCTATCTTGATAAAACTTATATTTTACCCATATTTATGTATATATCAGAATTGAAGGAAATGGGAGATTTCGGCTCTCGAACCATCCATAAAATGACCGAATTGAGAGTGCTCATAGATACCGGTAAATACCCGTAAAAACCCCAAACCCATTTTTTATTGTTACATAGATTGTTACAGGAAAATGGCTGACCTTTGTGAAGAGAGATTCTGGTGGCCTCTGTAAGCTGGTTCAAGGCACGAGACACCTAGCGCATTTCCTATTATTTGAGGCTCAACAGAAAAAGGGTGCTCAAAGCCAAATACGCCAAGGTCAAGTGAGACGCAAACCTGTTGAAGCATCAGTTGGAAAGGCTGCAGGATACCTACACAGAGTCAATCGGTTGAGGCAGGATTTACTCCTTTTTCTGTATTCTTTCCTGATCCTTCGTACCAAGCACCGGACAAAAATCTGATATGTTTTTTTTGGATGTCTTTACACCTTTGACTTGGGGTTTGTTCCAAATGAATAATCTTGCCTTGATATGGTGGACGAATGGGGCTTGACCAGCCAGAGTCAGGAATTCTGATCAAGACACAATGTATGCAATTCTGAGAATATAAAATTATGACGTCATTAGGATGGGTTGATTTTTCATCTGAGCATCGATCACGGGTACAGACAGTTATCGATCTGCTCCATGAGAAAGGAGTGGTCGATGAATTGGGTATTGGAATCATTCGAAATTCATTTGCTGACCGTATGTTTCCGGGTATCTCTACCATACAGACCCGCGCCAAATATTTCACACTGACGGCGTGTCTGATTAAGGACTATGAGCTGAATCATAGCCGAAGAGGTTCCGGTAAATCCCTAGAAGAGTATCTGGAAAGGAAGGAAAAGAGATGCCGAATTCAGCTAGTTGAGCGATACGGTGACAGTTGGCAGAACCTCGGCATCATCGGTGGATCGTTTGGTCTGGATCGGTACAGAGATGTGGTACGCAAACCGTCATCCATTTACTGGAACGGGTTGCGTACATTTGGGATGATTTCCCCTAATGTTTCGCTGGCGGAATTCAGTACCCTCCTGTCGAAACCAAGTTACGCGTTGAGAACGCTCGTGGAAGAAACGGAGCGCGATAGAGGCGATGATCTCGATGCTGATGACCGTTCTCTGATCCGGGTGGTCGCTCCTGAAGTCGATGGGAGTTTCTGGGATCAGATGGATATTGTCTTAACCGATGAAGAAGCGCGGTTCCTTCGACAGCAGATCACGGCGACACAGGCCGACAGCTTGATCGGTCAGATCCTGCTGGATGAAAAGGCTCTGAATCAGGTTCTAAAACTGTCGCGGAATGCACGTTTTGAGACCTTTGCCGAGTTGCCATTCATACAGAATCTGAATAATCCTGAACTCGTGCGCACAGTTGAGCATGCTCGTGACTTCTGGCGTATCCTCTATGGAGCTCATATCCGGTACAATTGTCTTCTCCAGGAACATTTCGGGGAGCAGGAGTTGTATGATAAATTTGAAAAATTGTGGGAAGAGTGGTGTGAGGATATCTCAGATTTTCCTTCACATTGGGACACGTCTTTCCTGTGGGAACGGGTGGCTTCACACGGCAGTCGATTGCCTAGTTATACACGAAATTTCGTTGAGATGTGGATTGAGGAAACTCGTAATGGGGCGAGGAACACCGATCAGTGTAATGAACTGGTAAGAATACAGGAACAGAACAACAAGAGAGGACGCGCACGACTGAGGCCGAAGAACCAAGGAGAGCAAGTTGGAGAGTGGCTTGGTCTAAGTACACTGGAATATCGGCTGCCCCAAGTCCTGCAGATCGTTCGGGATATTTACGACGGGGAAGGGGAGGCAGTGGATGCTTGATTGCAGACACCATCGCCTAGATTACGGCGACCTGTTAAAGCCGCCTGAAGGGTATTTGCTCGACCGTGGGGTAGCAGCGACCTACAGTGTCGATCTCAAGACCCTGCTTTCCATCCCTGTGGCCCTGGTATACGCACAGACGCTGGAGGATGGTGACCTTGAAGGGGAGCGATTTCAGCTACTGGAAGCAATCAAACAAACCTCAAACAAGGTGAAGGTGTATCACCAAAAGGGGCAACTGCACGTCCCACAGGCGTTTAACTGGTTATACACCTACATGGAGGATGTCCTCGCTCCGGTCCTCCTGGACAATGCGTTTTCGGTTTTCCATCCAAAGGTCTGGGTGCTTCGGTACCTCTTGGAGCAGACAGGTGAGGTCTGCTATCGGGTCATCGTATTGAGCCGCAATCTCACCTTTGACCGGAACTGGGATGTAGCGGTTTTTCTGGAGGGCGAGAAGGCGGATCAGAAATTCGATAGGAACCAGCCTTTGGCCGAGTTCTTGCACTGGCTGTGTGACCGAGAACCGTTCGATGGATCGGACCGGTTTATTTTTGATTTGGAGCAGGTTAATTTTCGGATACCGGAGGGTTTTGAGGATTATGCGTTTCATCCGATCGGTATTCCGGAATATGAACAGAACCCTGTCGTCCACCAGCAAGCCGATCAGACGCTGGCTATGTCTCCTTTTCTGCATGAGAAGGCACTCAGGATATTGCAGAACAATACGGATAAGGCCTTCCATCTCTTCAGTGAAAGCAATGAGTTGGAGCGATTGCCGGTGGAATACCTGAAGCAGTGCAGTGCCTACTGCCTGTCGGATCTCATTGTCGATGGCGAAAGGCTGAACATTGCAGAGGAAGGAAACAGGGACGTGCAGGAACAGCACTTGCATGGGAAATTGTACTTATTCCAAAAGGGAGGAGACGCCACCTGGTTTATCGGGTCAGCCAATGCGACACAGGCTGCGCTGTCCCGCAATGTGGAGTTTCTCCTAGAACTGAAGGGCGATTCTACGAAAACGCGGATCAGAACCTTGCTCAAAGAATTGGTCGGCCCGCAGGAGGGTTCGGGACCCTTCGTGCCCTTTGAGCCTGCCAAGGGCGGGCAAGATGATTTAGAGGAACGCCGAAGGCAGGCTGCGATCCGCCGCTTTGAGCATGCCTTATTGAGCGCGGATATTCGGGGACGGGTTGTGCCGTCAAAAAATACGAACAATTTTGACCTCTATGTGAATTTTGACCTGGGGAATTTGCCTGGCCAGAGAGGCCTGACGGTGACTGTGCAGTCTTTCCACACGGGCTCTGAATCACACAAAATCTCACCGGGTAAAGCAGAGGAAGTATGTTTTGCCAATATCAGCGAGGTGAACCTGAGTCGATTCCTCCATGTCCGGATCGAAGAAAATGGCCAGTTGTGCCATGCCTTTCTCCTCCGGGTACAAATTTCGGGACTTCCACCAACCCGGATGGAAAATATCTTCAAAAAGATCATCGACAGCCAAGATAAGTTCTTTCAATACTTGCGATTCCTGCTTGCGGATGAAATCACCAAGGAGGACCTGCTGGCAAGTACGGAAGACGCCATAGGGGAAGAGCAGAAACCGGGAAAAAACCAGGAGTACCTGGATCCCGATGGCTGGCATCTCGATATCCCTATATACGAACAGCTTCTGGTTGCAACGTCCCGATCTCCCAGGAAATTGATTGAAATTGATGGGGTCATTCGACATTTGCAGGCAGACAATGAGGACAACTCGGTGATTCCAGAGCCGTTTCTGCATTTCTGGGAAATCTTTCGCTCTGTAATCCTCGTAGACGAGGAAAAGTCACATGCATAGGGCTAAGCTGAAACCCTATATCGATGATGCACTGGATGGTCTCAAAGATTTCCAGGTATGCACAACGGAAGCGGTGTACGAAAGTCTCTTTGAGAAAGGCCGTCGGTGTATGCTGGTGGCAGACGAAGTCGGGCTTGGAAAAACCATTGTGGCGCGTGGACTTATTGCCCGAATATTGAAAAAACGGATATCCGAGGGGCGACGAAGTCCCTACAAGGTAACATACATCTGCTCAAACCAGGTCATCGCTCAGGAGAATCTGCGTAAGCTGAACCTGTTTCCACAAGAAATCTATATGAGACCGGCGGTCTCCCGAATTGCATACCTGGCCCGGGACGATGAGGAACAGATTCCAAAAGACAAGGCACGACAACGGTTGCTCGAACTGAACACATTGACACCAGCAACATCGTTCAATATCCGCAACGCCATCGGGACAAAGGATGAGCGTGCCATCCTCTACGCATTGCTATGTTTAGACCTGAAGATGCGAAAGCGGCGAAAGGGGTTGGGCTGGCTTCTGAAGGGTGGGGTTTACTACATGGACCGCTATCGTCGAGACCTGGAGGCAGAGCGCAAGAAAACATTCCGAAAGGATTTGCCCACTCGGTTTATCCGAGAGCTCAAACGTGAGAGCCTTCCCAAGGACATCCGGTCCGTATATGATCATTTGCCCGGGCGTCGGCGCCGGCGTCTCTACGAGGCCGTGGTAGAATTTGCTGAAATCGTGGATGGTCACAATGAGGGGCGTTTGCATCAAGGTTGCCTGGAACTGACACGCCGCATGCGCAGGATTTTGATCCGGTGTTGTCTGCGCTATGTGGACGCCGACCTGTTCATCCTGGACGAATTCCAGCGATTTCGTGACCTGATCGACGAGGAAAGTGACAAAGAACAGGCGGTGATTGCTCGGAAAGTATTTTTCAGCAGTAAGAAGACAAGGGTTCTTCTTCTATCGGCGACACCGTTCAAGGCATTTACAGGATATGATGATCTGGAGCGCGGTGACGACCATTACAGGGATTTTGGAAAAGTACTCAGTTTTCTACTTCGGGAAAACCGGAAGGCATTGCACCATTATGAACAGCACCGGCAGGCTTTATACAAACAGATCCTGGACCTGCGAAGTGGCTCACTGGATCTCACACCCCAGCATCGAAGGGAAGTTGAGAGGGTACTTCGGACGGTCATGTGTCGCACGGAACGGTATAGTGTCGCAGATGATCCCAATGCATTGATCCACGATACCTGGAAGGAAGAACGGATACCTTTCAGTCGGGGAGATGTCGAGAATTTCCGGCTTACAGACCAGATTGCCTGCACCTTAGAGCGGCTCGATCACCGTCCCGGTAAACCCGTGGAGTATTGTAAGTCTGCTCTGTATCCGCTTTCCTACATGGACAGGTACAAAATGAAGGAGGTGTTGAAGAAACACCGGAATGACCCGAACATCCAAGCGGATTTGAGAAACGCTCGCAATGGGTGGCTGGACCTCGGAAAGATCAATTCCTATCGCTGGGCCATTGATGGTAGAAGCAAAGATGGGGAGCCGGAAAATGCACGACTGAAAATGCTGTCCGAGAAGGCGATTGGAGACAGGGGTGCAGAGCTGTTGTGGATTCCACCCAGCCTGCCCTACTACGACCTGGAAGGTTCATTTGTAGATGCAGAAGGCTTCAGTAAGACGCTTCTGTTTTCGTCTTGGATTATGGTGCCCCGGATGGTGGCAACCTTGATTTCTTACGAGGTGGAAAGGCGAACAATAGGGAGCCGGAAAACGGTTGAGAGTCAGGAAAAAGGAAAAAGGATATACTTTACGCCGGAAAATCGCCAGAGGCATCCCATCCAACAGATCCGGTACACGCGGCGTTCCACGGACGCCGGAGCACGGCTTGCTAACATGAGCAATTTCACCTTGTTGTATCCCAGCCTGTCCCTTTGCAGATCCGTGAATCTCGTGGAAAACCTGCGGAAGAACAGGACCCTTGGGCAATTAAAAAACGAAATCAGCCAACGGATCAGCAATTCTATCGAGCGCTACAACCTGAAAAAGTTCGTTTCCCCGGAAGCAGAATCAGATCGCTGGTATTGGGCCGCACCCTTGTTACTGGACCGTGGAGATCGCACCTGCTATAAAACCGCAGATCGTTGGTTTGGGGATGGGGGTTGGGATCGGGAGACCTTTTTCAAGAAGGGAAGTAAAGATGCAGGTCTGAAAGAAAAACATGCCAGATTTCTACAGACATGTTTTTACGATCCTGCCAAAGCAGGTCTGGGTCCCATACCTCGGGACTTGCCCGAAGTGATGGCGGAACTTGCGCTGGGATCCCCCGCTATTCTTGCTCTGCGCAGCCTGACTCGGAATTTTCCCCATGAGGATGAGTCAGCCTTGATGATCCACGCGTTTGACGTAGGGAATGCTTTCGTCACGCTGTTCAATAAGCCAGAACCGATCGCGGCAGTTCGGATGAAAACACGGCGAAATCGGTACTGGCGAATGGTAGCGGATTACTGCGCCTCCGGCTGTCTTCAGGCGGTTCTGGATGAATATTTCCATTTGCTTAGCGGGCAGAACGTTGGGATGGCTGGCGCTCTCAAACAACTGCTTGGTGCCATTAACTTGACGGCATCAACGATCAATGTGGACAGCCTCAGAACCTTTCAAAAAAGTGAACCCAGAAGAATGCGGTGTCACTATGCTGTTGAGTTTGGGAGCCAGAAGATAGAAACTGACGAGGGAAGGGAACGGGCCACGAGTTTGCGTGAAGTCTTCAATTCTCCGTTCCGCCCTTTTCTGCTGGCGACAACATCCATCGGACAGGAGGGATTGGATTTCCATTCGTATTGTCGTCGTGTCGTTCATTGGAACTTGCCTAGAAATCCCATTGATCTGGAACAGCGGGAGGGGCGTATCAACCGCTACAAAGGGCTTGTCATCCGGCAGCATCTGGCAAGCAAATACAGGAAGCTAATTGCAGGTGATCCAGCCAACTTGGAAGGGGATATATGGGAAGCGCTTTTTCAGATTGCCGATCAAAAGGAACGGAAGGCCAAAAGGAAATGTGAATTGGTCCCTTACTGGCACTCCGAGACAGACGACATAAAGATTGAACGGGTTATTCCTATGTATCCGTTCAGCAAGGATCAGGGGTGGTTGGAACACATACTGCGGACCCTGACAGTCTATCGTCTGGCATTCGGACAACCACGCCAAGCCGAATTGGTAGATTATCTACTGGAACACAATTTTACAGAAGGAGAACTACAGAAAATCACTAGGAACCTGATGATAGATTTGAGTCCTATCAGTTACAAAACGTGAGGGAAAATTACCGCCTGTTGTGACTGTGGCGTGTGGATTCTGAGGTGAAGCTTCGATCTCAGGTCAGGCGTTTCCTGATCAACACAGGATACTTGACTGAAGACGACGAAAGGTCATGGAAGAAATACTGGCACAGATGGCGAGAATTGATCAGAGTTGGTTACGCAGTCAGGGAATTCAAAATTGCCCTAGAGAATGCTCCTGAACCCTCTGAACTCAAGGATTTGATTCAGGTTGTAGATGTACACAAAGGGGAGTTGCTCTGGCAAGGTTCTGCAGGGCTGTGCATTGCAAAGAAGGATAGTAAACGAAACGCCCGACGTCTTGCCTAATTGGGATCGTCTCGGCGTGATTGTTTCGATAGTAGAAAAACTCCAAAGGCAGTTTATATGAACCCGCTAAATGTCTCGCAGAATTTTTCAGGCAAGCCTTCATTCTCTTAACTACAAAATGAAATTGTTACGACAAAACAGCTTAAAAGACTGAGTTGACAGCGATTTAGAGTGTGCTTATCATCTCAAAAGCATTCAAAATTTGTTGCACAGTATACTAATGTGCAGTATTTTGATGCAGGAGGTGACACTTTATGGCAACAGCAGAGCAAATAAAATCATTGATTCGATCATATATCATTGATGACTCTGAGCATTTCGTGACCATTGCTCTTCAAGTAGCTGCGCACGAAGCGAGACTAGGGCATGGTGCTCTGGCACACGATATACGTAAATTGGTCGACAAGGCAAAGCAAGAACGCGGTTCTTTCAGAACTATCAAATTTCCACAGGATTTAAGTGGCCTTGTTATTTCAGAGAAACCATCTGTTTCTCTGTCCTCATTGGTATTGTTGGAGTCTCTGGGAAAGCGTATAGATCGAATCATCTTTGAGTATAGACAGCAGAATAAGCTTAAAACTCATGGTCTATCAAATAGGCGGAAAATTCTTCTAATAGGGCCCCCTGGAACAGGCAAGACAATGAGTGCTCAGGTTCTTGCACATGAGTCAGGCTTGATTCTGCATACTGTGCAGGTTGATAAGCTCGTCACCAAATTCATGGGAGAAACGAGTGCGAAATTGCGGCAGATCTTTGAATTTATAGAGAAGGAAAAGGGCGTTTTTCTTTTTGATGAATTTGATGCCATCGGAGGTGAACGAAGTTTAGAAAACGATGTAGGAGAGATGCGTCGCGTCCTGAATGCATTTCTTCAATTTATCGAAAATGACTCTTCAGACAGTCTGATCATAGCCGCCACCAATAGCCCTCGGAATCTTGACAGGGCCCTCTTTAGACGATTCGACGATGTGCTGTATTATGATAATCCGCCTGATGATGCCCGAAAACGTCTTATACGAAATGTGCTGGGTTCCTTTCTACCTACCCGCCTTCCCTGGACGCAAATCGTGAAAGAGAGTGCCGGACTGAGCCATGCTGAAATTGACTATTCTTGCCGCGATGCTATCAAGTTCGCCATTTTGAGTGACAAAAAGAGAGTGAATGAGCCACTGCTGATACAGATGTTGGCTGAGCGTAAAGCGACTCATTGGCGAGAATAAGGGATACGTGGTATGAACTACAGACACATCTTCATTGACAATCCTACTCAGACCGTGGGGTTTACCCGGCCAGGGGGCGGAAGTGGGAAATTCAGAACACGTCCACGCAGTCGTGTAGATCATAGCACCTTTCTTCAAACCAAACTTGATGCAGCCTGGGAGGAAGTGGAGGACAGGCAAGCAGCTATTCACGTAGCACGTCAAGGGGCGTATCTCGATTTCATGAGTGATCCCGGGTGCGATCTCATGCTTAAAAGTCTTGAAAATCGTTCTCTGGGCATTCGGCTTCTAAACGTTCGCAGGAAAGTCGAAAATGAAGAGGAAGTAATTTATGCGACTGTTTATATTCCTCACTCGAAGAGAGGATACTTTCTCAGGAAAATTACTCAGTATGCCTCTGAAGAGACAGCGACGGGCAAGCCCAAAAATCAGAAATTGGTTGAAAGCATTGCAGATATTCGCAAGTCCGTGCTTGAATCATTCTGGCAAGATGACTCTGGATTGCTTCCCAATGAAGATCCTGCATGGATTGAAGTTTGGCTGAGTAGCGATGATGATGAAACAATCAGTGTGTTTGATTCATCGCTTCAAAAGCAGGGTATTGAACAAGCTGAAGGGTTGCTCAAATTTCCAGAACGTACTGTAAAACTCATCAGAGCAAACCGCACGCAATTGGAGGGGATTGTCGAATTTTCGGATCATGTCGCCGAACTCAGAAGTGGAAAAGAAGTGGCGACATTTTATATTATAATGGAAAACGCCCTACAGACTGATGCAGTTCGAAATATCCTGAGCAGAACGGAATTCGACGAACACACGGATGTTGCTGTTTGCATTTTGGACACTGGAATAAACAACGGTCACTCTCTGATCCACCCTGTATTGGCGGACCCCGATCTTCATACCGTAGATCCAAATTGGGGTACACACGATCATGACGGCCATGGAACTTTGATGGCTGGTGTCGTTACCTATGGAGATCTCCTTGAGATTCTGCAATCAGGCGAATCGCTACAGATCTCCCATATTTTAGAGTCGGCCAAAATTCTGCCACCGCCTCCTGATCGAAATGAAAGAGAACTTTGGGGGCATATGACTGCACAGGGAATCAGTCGGGCGGAAATCCAAGCTCCTGGGCGTAAACGTATCACATGTCTGGCCATAACTTCCACGGATTCCAGGGACAGAGGAAGGCCGTCATCTTGGTCAGCAACACTTGATAGTGTGACTTCTGGCAGCGATGATGGCTCCAAGCAATTGGCCGTTGTGAGTGCAGGAAACATCCAAGACCCGGATGAATGGAAACGGTATCCAGACTCAAATCAGACCAATGAAATTCATGATCCTGGTCAGGCTTGGAATGCTCTTACCGTTGGTGCCCATACCGAAAAGGTGACGATTACAGACCCGACGCTGCAGGGCTACAGTCCAGTCGCGCCATTGGGTGGACTATCGCCGTTTAGTACAACCTCTCTCGATTGGCAAAAGAGATGGCCTGTTAAACCGGAAATACTGCTTGAGGGCGGGAATGTCGCCGAGGGACCTCATCAGTCTATTTATTCTGCTGAAGATCTGTCCCTTCTATCGACATCTTCGGACCCTCAGATGAATCAGTTTGAATCTTTTCTTGCAACCAGTGCTGCGACTGCTCAGGGTGCTTGGATGGCGGCCAGAATCCAGAAAGAATATCCAGATGCCTGGCCGGAAACTGTACGAGCACTGATGGTCCACAGCGCATCGTGGACGGATACGATGAAGGGCCAGTTTCTAAGTGATGAGAGCAAGATTGCTTACGGGAACTTGCTGAGAATATGCGGATATGGAGTTCCGGATCTGAATAAGGCACTTTACTGTGCAGCGAATACTCTAACTCTGATATCACAAGCAGAGATCCAACCTTTTGAGAGAGGGAAAAGCGGAAGCCCAAAAACTCGGGAGATGCATCTTTATGCGCTTCCGTGGCCGCTTGAAGCACTTGAAGAATTGCAAGAAAAAGACGTAGAAATGCGTGTGACTCTTTCCTACTTTATTGAGCCTGGACCTGGGGAAGTGGGTTGGCAAGACCGCTATCGATATCCTTCACATGGACTGCGATTCAGTGTCAAAGGACCTGCTGAATCCAGAGATGAATTCGGACAACGCATCAATGCCCAAGCAAGGGAAGGCAAAGATCGTCCGGGCACTTCAGGACCAACCGATAAATGGGTGATTGGCTCGCAAAACCGTGATGTGGGTTCGATTCATTCTGATATTTGGAGAGGACCTGCTGTAGAATTGGCTACGTCGAATCTTATCGCGGTATGGCCTATTGGTGGATGGTGGAGGGATAGAGACCATCTAGGAGGATGGGAAAAAAGCTGTCGGTATTCTTTGGTTGTATCGATACATACTCCCCCTGAAAGTGTTGATATTTACATTCCAGTTGCTACCCAGCTTGGTATCACAACGCCTATTGAAATACGCGTATCTTAGAATGACCGAACACACGTAACGAAGATAAATCTGCCCACTATTCGACCAGAAATCGTACCTGTTGCTACCTGTAGACCTCCATTGATATCCATTCTCCAATGTTACTTTTGATTTTACACTTTTGTAAGTTATTGTAAATATTACAATAACGTCTGCCTTACAAGCGGGAGGTCACTGGTTCGAATCCAGAATCGCCCACCATAAATTTAAAAAAGGCTTGCAAGAATTCTTGTAAGCCTTTTTGTGTTTCGAAAATGAACAGGGAGGGATTACGTCAACCTTGATTTTTCAGTATAAGAAACTAAATTGAAACATCGTGAGTAATCTGTATTCCTTTCCGTCTTTTGAATTGAGGACCCCATGAAAATTACAGACATCGAAGTGATTACATTCCGCACGCCAGGCGGCAGGTCTCGACCGAGTAAGTGGGGCTACGGCATCTGGGGAGAAGAACAAAAAGAGTCGGCAAGCTCGATCTTCAAAATCGTAACTGATGAAGGTCTCGAAGGATATATGGTTGGCGGTGACCGGCGATATCTCGAAGGTCCAATCAAGCGCATGTTGATCGGCGAAGATCCTCTTGCGCGTGAAACCATCTGGAACTGGATGGACCAGTTGGTCACCTTCAGTCATTCATTGCCCGAGCATGTCATGGGCGCAGTCGATTGCGCCCTTTGGGACCTGTTCGGCAGAATGGTTGACCTGCCCGTACACAAAATTCTGGGTGGTGCTCGCGACAAAGTCAAAGCTTATGCCAGCACCTATCCCAACATCGGCAAACCAGAAGATTATGCCGAACATGCGCTCGAATGCAAAAAACAGGGATACAAAGCATACAAAGTTCACGCGTACATCTGCTGGAACCCACACACCTGGGAACCTGCCCCACAGGTACCCGGATTCCCCAAAGAAGACATAGAAGTATGCAAAGCCGTGCGCGAAGCTGTCGGCGACGACATGGTCTTAATGCTCGACCCCTTCGGCGTCTATACCCTGGAACAATCGCTTTGGGTTGGCCGAGAACTGGAAAAACTGAACTATTACTGGCTCGAACACCCCATGGTAGAAACGCGGACAGAAGCATATCGACGATTGACCCGCGAACTGGACATCGCCATACTCTCGCCAGAACACATTCCCGGCGGCGTCTTCACACGTGCCGAATGGGTGCTCCAGGGGGCATCTGACATGCTGCGCATCGACCAAAACTATGGCGGCATCACGGGATGCTACAAAATGGTGAATGTGGCACAGGCCTTCGGCATTCAGTGTGAAATGCACTATGGCGGATGGGCAAACTGTCAAATCCTGGGCGCAACAACAGAAGCAACCTGTGAATACTATGAACGCGGCCTCTTGCGCCCCGACTTCGACTACGAAACCCCACCACCCTATTTGAACTCCATTGTAGATCCCCTGGATGATGACGGCAATGTCATCCTCCCCCAGCTACCAGGACTGGGATTTGATTTCAACTGGGACTATATTAACGACAATCTGATTGAACCATAACAGGACATTGGCCACCGGAACCAGGAGGGCGATAGAAAAGGAGACCAGCGATGGCCAGGATACTTGAGGAAGATGCAAGCGGCGCTGTCGTCTATCAGATCACCGACGACCCACTCGAAAAATCCAATATTTACTGCGAACAACCCTACTGTTCGGCGGATTCCCGGGTTTTTGTGTACGAACGGCAAAACCCGAAATCCGGCCCGAACCATACCGAATATGTGACCTGCGAATTCGGGACCTGGAAGCGTGAGGTTGTGGGGCAGGGACTGCGGGCACCGGGGATGAGCCATACCGGGATCTTTTACTACCGCCATGTTCGGGAGGGAAAATGCCTGGAACTGCGGCGGGTGGATCTCGCCACGGGCAAATGGGAGGTAATTTTCGAATTTCCCGAAGATTTTCAGCACCGGGGGATGGACACGGTGTCTCCCGACGAGCGCTACTATGCCTATGGCGTCACCCTCAGCCTGGAACCCCAGATGTTCGGGATCGAACTGCTGGATTTGAAAACCGGCACGCGGGATCTCATCCACACCGATCCGGATATTTGCAACCCCCACACCCAGTTCGAGCCCACCTGGGGCAAGCAAATTATGGTCCAGCACAACCGGGGATGCAAGGTGCTACCCGACGGTACCAGGGCGGTGATTTTCGGAGAACAGGGTGCCACGGAATTTCTCCTGGATATCCCGAGCGGAAAGGTGACGCGGTTGCAGGTAGGGGAACCTTATACGCCCAGCATCGTGGGACACGAGGCGTGGATTGCGGGAACGAACGAGATCTTGCTCACGGTTCGAGCCCCAAACGCCCGTGGGCTACACAGCCCCGAAGAATGGTATTTTGCAGAAGGCGACTACACCCCCGAAAAGGGCAATCTGCTGGGCGTAAAAGCCGGGGCACCGCCCCGGAGCGTCTCGCGCGGATACCGGTTTAATCACCTGGGGACATCTCCGTGCGGCCAGTACTTTTTTGCCGATGACTGGCAGGGGTCCGGCAAGCTCATACTGGGATCCATTCAGACGGGAAAAAATGCGGTCGTATGCGATGCCCGCACCTCAATCCTCGTCAAAAAAGCGCATCCGCACGCCTACGCCTCTCCGGATATGCGGTGGCTGGTGTTCACATCCGACCTGAGCGGACAGCCCCAGATTCACGTGGCATCTATACCGTCAGACCTGGTGGATGGACTGAACGGGACAGCGAATTGAGAGAAACATACTTTAATCAAAAGGAGCGAATTTTGAACAGTGATCCAGGGCTTCCCACCGTTGCACCAGAAGATGTGGGACTATCGGCTACGCGCTTGCACCGCATCAATCGCGTGATGCAGCGCTATATCGACGAAGGCAAACTCGTCAGCATCATAACGATGGTTTGTCGGCAGGGCAAAATCGCGCATTTTTCTTGTTTCGGAACGCAAGACACAAAAGTACCCACAACACGCGATACGATCTTTCGAATTTATTCCATGACCAAACCCATCACAACTGTCGCGGCCATGATGCTCTTTGAAGAGGGGCTTTTTCAACTGGATGACCCCGTATCGGATTTTATTCCAGAATTAAAAAATGTACAAGTCTTCGCCGGTACAGACGTTCCCCCAGAAGACCTGGAGCGAGAAATCACGATTCGCCATTTGATGACCCACACATCGGGGATGACCTATGGCTTTTTGGGCAACTCGCCCGTCGAACAAATGTACAACCAGGCAAAAATTAATCGACCAGACCATTCCACAAAAGAAATGGTGCAAACACTGGCAACGCTACCCCTGGCGAATCAACCGGGTACAGCCTGGCGCTACAGCGTATCGACCGATGTACTCGGTCATCTTGTCGAAGTCATCTCCGGCATGCCCCTCAATGCATTTTTCAGAGAGCGAATTTTAGATCCCCTCGGCATGGAAGACACGGAATTTTGGGTGCGCGAGGGACAGGGACATCGGTTTGCAACAAATTACGGCCCGACACAAGAAGGTGGGATTCGCGTAATTGACGACCCGGCGACCAGCAAATTTTCCAGTCCGCAAAAATTCTTTTCCGGTGGCGGCGGACTGGTCTCCACAGCCTCTGATTATATTCGCTTCTGCCACCTGATGCTCAATGGGGGCGCGTTTCAAGGCGTGCGGCTATTGGGACGCAAAACCGTCGAACTGATGACAATGAACCACTTGCCCGACGAACTGATGCCCATCTCCCTCGGACTGGCAAATCTATCGGGTGAAGGTTTTGGATTGGGAGGCGCGATTTTGCTCGACGCTGCCGCTGGCGGTCCCGGCAGTGTGGGCACATTTCGCTGGGGTGGTGCGGCAACAACTGCGTTCTGGATCGATTATGAAGAAGAACTCGTCGGGCTATTGCTCACGCAATTTATGCCCGCAAATTACTATCGCATTCGCGCTGAATTTAAGACACTGGTGTACCAGGCATTGATTGGATAATGATTTTTTTAAATCGGAAACCATTCACCGCACTGATAGGGGTATTTATCATTTTCCTTCTTTTGACACCCATTTTGGGCGAGCAAATACCCAATGTAGATCGCGTAGTCGTGTACAAAAAAAAGCGCATGTTGCAATTGTGCCGGGGCGACAGTGTGCTCAAACAATATCCAATTGCACTGGGCAAATCACCTGAGGGTCATAAAGTAAGAGAAGGCGACTCACGGACGCCAGAAGGCCGCTACATATTGGACTGGCGCAACCCCAACAGCAAATACTATCTATCTATACACATATCCTATCCAAACAAAGCCGACAAACAACGCGCAGATTCCCTTGGTGTAAACCCAGGAGGAGCCATCATGGTTCACGGATACCCAACGGGTAAATCGGCTTCCCTGTGGAATAGATACTGGTTTTTGGGACGCGACTGGACAGATGGATGCATTGCCGTATCAAACGAAGCCATGGATGAAATTTGGACTTCTGTAAAAGATGGAACGCCAATTGACATCCATCCATAGGTCACAATCAACTTTATGGAGACAATAATGAGCGGGCGATTTGGATACAACATGGACAGAAATACACCCCTTGAAGAGGGTATTGTATGGGGTGCAGAAAATGAACTTCGCTATATCGACTTTCAAGCCGACATGCCCCCAAATAATCTAACTTCTTTTGACAATGCGCGCGTAAAACGCATTCGAGATTTGTGCGAGAAACACGCAGTGCAGATCGGCGTACATCCCTCTTCCGCCATTAACAATGCCGAATACGTCCCAATCTTATCCGAAGCAGTCGATGACTATGTGAACGCCAATTTTGACCTCGCGGTTCGGTTGGGATGCGGCTGGATCGTCGGCCATGGAGGCTATCATTTTGGCGATATAGATTCGCGCCGGGATGCTGTCCTGGAACGCATGAAACGCCTGGTACATCGGGCGGAAAAAACCGACGTAGCGATCTATTTTGAAAACCACAACCTGGAACCCGAACACGCCGAAATTCACTATCTGCCACACAATATCGAGGAGACGCAATGGTTTTTTGACGCCATTCAATCCGATCACTTCAAATGGGCTTTCAACGTCGCGCACGGACATCTCGTACCCGAAGGCTGGGGTGGATTTCTCGATACCTTTGGCGTAGATAACATCGGCCAGGTACGCATCAATGATAACAATGGCGATTATGAAATACACCTGGTACCGGGAGAAGGCACAATCGATTTTGACGCGCTCTTCAAACGCTTAAACGCCATGGGCTACGAAGGATGGTTCAGCCTGGGCTTTGGAAATGCAGCCGACAAAATTCGCATCAAAAATGAGTTTGAAAAAAAATTATAAGGAGGAAAAACATTGTCGTTAATCACAGTTATCGGACGTGGGCATTCGGGCACGCGGTTAATCTCGCACACGCTCTATGCCAGCGGTATGTACATGGGGCGCTTGATCAATGCATCGGGCGATAAAATGCCTCCCCAGGCACTGTACGATGCATGCCGCGTAATGGCAAAATACGTGAAATGGAATGGCGATCTATCGTGGGATTTTGATGACCTGCACACCATGGACATCGATCCCGAATTTATCCACCTCGTCGAAACCTATTTACAAGACGTGCTGCCCCCCAGAAGCCGGTATGAGAACTACGGATGGAAATTACCCGAAACCACACTGGTCTATCCGTGGATCGTGCGCATGTTTCCCGATGCAAAATACATTCACTGGGTGCGCGACCCGCGCGATTGTATTTTGAGTGGGCACAAAACAGATGATCTGCGCGACTTCGATATTCAATATCCGCACACAGATGACATACGCGAACGGCGGGCAATCTCCTGGCTGTATCAATATGAAATCATGAAATCCACGCCCGTACCCAAACACAGCATCACCGTGCGATTTGAGGATGCGATCACAAATCAGGATGAGACATTTGCGCGGGTAGAATCATTCCTCGGATTTCCATTGGGCAAAGTAATCGTACGCCCCGATTCCGTGGGCAGATGGAAAACCGATGATGGCGTCCATGATTTTGAGTTTTTGCATCCCGCGATGAAAGAATACCAATACATCTAAAAATCCCTAACATGCCCTACAAAACCTTCGACCGCTCCAAACTCAAACTCCGCCCGCTCAACCAGCGGGAACACGACCTCACAGTCGATCAAATCCCCGCCCTCAACGCGCCGATCCCACCTTTCGACAACCCCAACCTACCCATTGTCGCTGATCGAATAGTACGCGCCAGACAAAACAATCGCGCAGTCATATTCATGATCGGTGCACACGTCATTCGCGCCGGTGCCGCGCGCTATCTCATCGACCTGATGGAACGCGGCCTCATCACCCATATTGCGGGCAATGGCGCCTGTGCCATACACGACTACGAATTTGCCCGCATCGGCGCAACCACCGAAAGCGTGGGCAGATATATCCGCACCGGAGAATTTGGACTGTGGACCGAAACCGGCGACCTCAACCTCATTGCCCAAACAGCGGCGCAAAAAGGCATTGGACTGGGCGAAGCGGTCGGACGCGACATCCTCGAAAGCAATTACCCACACAAAGACATCAGCATTTATGCCGCTGCTGTCCGACGCAACATCCCCATCACCACACACGTCAGCATCGGTTATGACATCGTCCACGAACACCCCAACTGCGACGGTGCCGCAATTGGCGCAAGCACCTACACCGACTTCTTAATTTTCACAGAATCCATCTCCCACCTCGAAGGCGGCGTCCTCCTCAACATCGGCACGGCCATCATGGGCCCCGAAGTCTATCTCAAAGCCCTCGCCATGGCCCGCAATGTCGCCCGCCAGGAAAGCCGCAGCATCGCCAAATTTACCACAGCAGTCTTCGACCTCATCCCCCTCGGCGACGACCTCGACACCGAAGCTCCCAAAACCGACCCCCGCTACTACTACCGCCCCTTCAAAACCATCCTCGTTCGCACCGTGCGCGACGGCGGCGAAAGCTATTATATCCAGGGCGACCACCGGGAGACAATCCCAAATTTATACCGACAGATAAGAGCAAAGTAGGCCCACTCACCACGCGACATGGATCATATGCCCCTGTCCGCGGAACCAGATCCAATCCACAACAACGCCGATTGCTGTACCCGCCATATAAGCAACCATCATCCCCAGAAAAAGCGGTGTCAACTTGCGATAGCGCTCCAATCCGCCAAGCCGCAACACAATCGTCTTCAAAGCCCAAACCATAAAAATCGTCAGTGTCGTATTGCGAAGCGGTGCAGAAGCTGAAATCGTAAACCCAATCGGATGAAGCGGAAACCCCGGAAACCGATACCGCAAAAAAAACAACAATCCCGTAAATGCGGCACCAACCCCCAAAAAACCGATGCGATCCCAACTCGTACCCATTGTCCCGGCTTGAATGCGCCCCACAGCGAGTTGGTTAAACCCCGCCAGATTCAGCGCCCCAATACCCCGAAAACTCACAGTCCCAAAGTTGTAACTCCCCATCACGAAATAGCCGTAATACAAAATAAACCCCACCGCCGTCACAGCCCCAATCAACGCCCCCAACATCACGCCCGGCGCGAGCACTTTGCGCAACCTGCGATTTATCGCCATCCCCAACCTGGGCACATGCGCCATAGGCGTCATCGCAAACGTCTTGGCATCGCAGGCAAACGCATTGGTCAGCGTCAAAATCACCGCACTGCCCGGCCCCATGCCCAAAACGCCGAACAAATGCCAGGTAAAAGCCTGCGCCGTGATCGGCCCGCGCAAAAATATAAGCCCGCTCTCCACCATAATCCGCGCCAACCCCAAATACAAGACCAGCGTTGCAAAATAAAATGCCAGAATGGGTCCCCAGGCCATACCCGCGCTTTTCAACCACAACAAAAGATATACAGAACAGCCCAGCATCATCCACACAGAGGTTCGATACGACATCAATTCCCCTGTATCATCCACGCGCTCATCGCCCCAGAACGCTTTGCGAAAAACATCCCGCAAATGCGACCGCGCAATCCACAGACCCCAGCCGACAAAGACAATCATCCCCCCAAAACTCTGCCATCCCACCGCCGCGTGAAAAGACCCCCACGGATCCACACTCCCCACTTCCAGACCAATGCGATTGAACACCCCGGCCTGCACAATAGCCAGCAAGTGAAAAAACCAGATTGAAAACAGCACTTCCAGATTCGTGAAATAGCCAAACACCAGTGTCAAAATACTAAACCGCAACTGAAAAGGCGGAAAACCCCGCGCAAGAGGCAACACTTTAGCCGCAAAATTGCCACTCAAAATGGGCGGCGGCGGCACAGCCACATAAAACCAGGTAAGCATAAACCAGCAAATAAGCAGAAAGGTGATCGCAAATCCCACCAGAAAAAAACGCGACCGCACCAGAGATGAAAGCGTGCCGTGCGTCCCAGACACACCCGTCAGTTCCAAAAGCGCGCGCGCCACGGGAAAAGATAGTCGCTCGTGCGCCATCCACTGCTTTCGCAAAATCACACTCAAGCAGAGATTAACACCTATTATAGCACCCAAAAAAG
This sequence comes from Gemmatimonadota bacterium, assembly GCA_028874765.1. GTDB lineage: Bacteria > Latescibacterota > UBA2968 > UBA2968 > UBA2968 > VXRD01. The sequence goes on along the minus strand of JAPPIE010000371.1, from coordinate 1,031 downwards.
TGCCCCACCAGAACAGCGGGGCAATCCACAAACGCCACGGAAACCCTTCCCCAGGCGGTAATCCCTCGTAAAAATGCGTCACAGCAGTGCGATCATTTACCACAGCCCACCCCGGCAAATGCGGCAACAGCAACTCGCCCCACCGGTTCTCTGCCGACGCAAAATAGTGCGGCATAGTGAGTGCTTCGAGAAAATAGTTCGACAACCACTCACCCTGCATACACGCAGCCACTATACCTATGCAACACACGACCAGCAACTCAGATGGCGACAAACTGCGCTGTCCCAGAAACAGATTGCCCACCAGCAAAAACAAATACGGAATGAGCAGAGCCACGGACAAATGCGCGTGGTCAGCGCGTGTAGAATGCAGCACCAGACTCGCGTACACGGGCCAAAAATTGACCCACGCCGCCATGACCAGACCGATTATCAGGGATCGCCGCGTCACTTTTGATATAATAGTACTCTTCAAACCCAACCCTTTTTTCAAGACTACCCAAAATCCTGCGCTTAAAGTTTTACCAAAATAAGACGGGATTTGAAAAAGGCAAGGCTACTCTTTCGGAATGTGGGTATATTATGTTGGTGAGGTGGAAACTGTCAGGATCGCGGATGAAGCAGATTACGCGGATTGCGCGGATTAGGCATCGCCCCTCCGGTCAAAGTTAGGGCGCGATTACCTATGATTATGATATTTTTCCCGGGCATGAGACAGTGCGGAAACGGCATGTACAAAGTTAGGGGAACGCTTAGTTGTGGACTTTGAGATTCTTGGAGAAATTACGCAGATCAAACCCATTGCCAGAGGTACGGGCGTGCGTGACCGGGCGCGATTGCGAAAACAATATGGCCCAGGCAGGTGGCGCAAACTTAAAGGGGTGGCACGCGTACGCTTACTTGACAACAGTATAAGGCTTGCCGAAATTCATTGGTACGAGGCACATGGTATTGGCAAAAAAGAATTTAAACTCAAACTACTGCATCGTGGCAAAAGTCATTGGTCTTATAGATTAAGGGGTCTTCCGGTG
>JAPPIE010000322.1 GCA_028874765.1 Gemmatimonadota bacterium | reverse complement strand
ACAGACGCATCAACCAGGGCTGGCCCGCTTATGAAGCCGCACTCAAAGAAGCAGGTGTGAATTACACGGCTCATATATACGAAAACGCCAACCACGGATTTCACAACGACACAACGCCGCGCTATGACGAAGCCGCGGCAAAGCTCGCCTGGCAACGCACAATTGACTTTTTCAATGAAACATTAAAAGAATAGCTTTTCCCCAAGGAACTTTCATGAACGGCATTGAATATATCGCTCGCATTTTAAAACAAGAAGGCGTCGAATGGATCTCCTGTTATCCCAGCAATCCGTTAATTGAGGCCGCAGCCAAAGAAAGCATTCGCCCAATCGCATTTCGCCACGAGCGCGGGGCTGTCATGGCCGCAGACGGCTTTAGCCGCACCAGCAACCGACAGCGATTTGGCGTCGTAGCAATACAGGCACAAGCCGGTGCAGAAAACGCAATGGGTGGCATTGCCCAGGCTTATGCCGACAACATCCCAATCCTGGTCCTCCCAGGCGGCGTAAGACTCAGTCAAATCGCGGTTCGTCCCAATTTTTCCGCAACCCACACCTATCGCGGATGGGTCAAACGCGTTGAAGCGATCTATCGCCCAGAAGATGTCGGCACCGTAATGCGCCGCGCATTCCACGCCCTTCGCAATGGTATTTCTGGTCCAGTCGTAGTCGAAATGACCTCCGACGTCTGCGCAGAGGAAATACCCGCCGACGCACAAAATTATCACTCGCCAAAACGCGCGCAACAAATGCCCTCGTCCGGAGACATCAAAGATGCCGTCACAGCACTCCTCGCCGTAAAAAACCCCGTAATCTGGGCGGGACACGGGGTCGTATTTGCCGGTGCGACAGAAGAATTAAAAGAACTGGCCGATCTAACTGGCATACCCGTATTCTGCACCATGCCCGGCAAATCGGCCTTTGACGAACGCCATCCACTCGCCCTCGGCGCTGGCAGCGGCGCAACCACGGGACCCGTACACCACTGGCTCAAAAATTGCGACGTACTGCTCGCGCTCGGATCCAGTTTAACCCGCACCTCTTATGCCCAATCCGTCCCCCCCTGCAAAGTACTCATCCAAAACACCGATAACCCAGATGACATCAACAAAGACGAAGCCGTAGATATCGGACTAATCGGCGACGTCAAACTCGCCCTGCAAGCGATCATCGACGAAGTAAAAGCGCAAATTGACGAACCCAGAAATTCCGACCGCGTCGCCGCTGAAATCGCACATGCCAAAAAACAATGGCTCGACACCTGGACCCCCCTGCTGACCTCAAATGAAGAACCCCTCAACCCCTATCGCGTCATCAACGAAATCAACAACACACTCGACCGCGAAAACAGCATCGTCACACACGACGCTGGCGCGCCCCGCGACTCAATCGTGCCATTTTACACCGCAACCACACCCCACAGTTACATCGGCTGGGGCAAAACAACCCACCTGGGTTTCGGCATCCCGCTAATGATCGGCGCCAAACTCGCCCACCCCGACAAATTCTGCCTCAATATGATGGGAGATGGCGCCTTCGGCATGTCCGGCCTGGACATCGAAACATCTGCTCGCGCGGGCATCCCCATTACAACCGTAATTCTGAACAACGGAGGCATGGCGACCTATCCCGGCGGCTTTCCCGTGGCCCGCGAACGCTACGGCGTCTCCAATATGCAGGGCAACTACGCCCAAATAGCCGAAGGCATGGGCGCCGTGGGCATCACCGTCAAAAAAGTGGGCGAAATGCGCCCTGCACTACAAGAAGCACAGCGACTAAATGCCGATGGCAAAACCGTGTTGATCGATGTCCATACCAGTATGGAGAGCAAACAATCGCGGTTTTGATCCCTGGTGAAAACATTAGCAGTATAAACCAAACAACCACGTCTAAAGGACGTGGTTGTTTACCTGGTAGAAGATGGCGTGGACCTGATCTGTTTTGGTCGTTACTTGAGTTTTTCACTCAATCGCGTCACATCGTCCAAATCTATCATTCGACAATACGGAAATAGACGTATTTTCTATCAGTCTGATCCGTCCGCTTGTCCCTCGCCAATACGGTTAATTGATAGATCCCTTCAGGCACCTGGTTCACATCGATCTGTAAGTAAGTGAAATCATCTTCTCGATTGCCTTCGTAATTCGCTGTCACGGTCCGCGTCAAATCGCCATGATGTGACCGCTTGATCTTTAAGCCCTCGGCAGCGATCTGATGGATCTGGCCGCCACT
>JAPPIE010000261.1 GCA_028874765.1 Gemmatimonadota bacterium | reverse complement strand
GAGACCCGCTGGATTTTGACGGACTCGTAACATTTTGAAGTCACACATCGCGTAACTTTAGTAAAAGTGTAACTTCTGGCTTGCAATAGGGTATTTTTTCTTGCCAAGTGAGGGTGAATCCGCTAAATTACGGCGTCCTGTTTTCCGAGATTTTATGGGGTTTATCATTTTTACAAAATGCTATGAAGCGCGAAAGAATACATTATAACACGGTGCGCGAGATTTGTTTTTCGCCAGAAGATATCGCTCGCCTTTCCGATAATTTACAGGAAAACGGCGCGCCATGTCATATCAGCCATTTAGTGCCCGGTGAGGCAGACCCCGTGCGTTTGGCACAGGTTAAGGACGTTATCGAGACGGTGCTGACGGGGAGGAAGTACGAGGTTTTGTTGCTGCGCTCACAGGGCAAGACGTTTACAGAGATCGCGCTGCTTTTAGAGATCTCAAAAAGTGCAGTACAAAGCCACTACCGCCTCGCTATACGGCGGGTGCAACGCGCTCTGGGTATAGAATCCGGGCAAAGGGTCAAATCCCCATCACCATCGATGTATTCTATGGTCTAACTTTTCTCTCCCTGTTTTGTCAATCAGGTTCCGCTTTGTGCGCGACCTGTTTTTTTTTGCTCCAAGCCTCCAGTCCCTCGCCTTTTTCTTGTCTTTGTCTCATTCATGTGTATCTTTGGTGGTCATTGAAGTAGTAAATCGCACTTTTTCATTTTTGAAAGGAGTTTTCCATGGCTGTATTTCTTCATACGCGCATTCGCGTGAGCGATTTGGACAAGTCGATCCAGTATTATTGCGATCACTTTGGTTTTGTGCTAAAAAGCCGCTCGGATAAGTCGCCCGCGGGCAATCAGATTTGCCATCTGGAATTGCCGGGCAACGAGCATACGCTGGAATTGACGTATTCCGATGATTACGAGTTGAATGTGCCCGAAGATTTGATGCACTTCGCGATCGGCGTGCCCGATTTGATTGCCTTTTGCGATGAGTTGGAAAAAAACGGACTCGAGATCTGGCCCGGCGATTGGCGCGAGACATTCCCCACAGGGCGCAAAATGGCGTTTGTCGATGATCCCGATGGGTATGAAATTGAGTTGTTGGAGAGGTAAATCAGGCAAGGGGAGTAAGATGTGCAGCACCGTCATTTGAATCATCAACGCTTTACACTCGCCGCGATAGACGATGTGATTCGTCGTGGTCGCTGGGATGATTGGGCCGAGTTGCGTCGTGCGGCTCTTGAAGACCGCGCTTTGCTCGATAAAATTGAGCGCGTTTGTGCCCATTGCGTTGCTGACCCGTATGCTCAGCGTCATCACTTTTGGATGAATTATGTCAAAAAACACCGCGATACTCCCTGAGTGGGATCGCGTGCTGTCGTCGGCGTGTCGCCTCCAGCAGATCCTGCCTGAAGCTGTGTTGGTGGGGGGGACTGCGGCAGCCATCCATGCCGAGCATCGTCTTTCTCAGGACGCAGATCATGTATTGCTTGATCTGCGCCGTCGATTCGATGAGATTCTCGCTCAATTAGAGTCTGTGTCCGGATGGCAGACTGCCCGCGTGACGCGCCCGGTCCAAATACTCGGCAGCCTTGACGGAATTGAGACGGGTGTGCGCCAACTGATCCGCGGCGAGCCACTGGAAACGACGACGCTCCAACATCAAGGTGCGATGTTGACCATCCCAACTCGAGCGGAAATACTCCGCATCAAAGGCGTGCTGATTCTCAAACGCAACGCGACACGCGACTATCTCGACTTTGTCGCACTCGCACACCAAATGGACGACCAGGACGTAGCAGAGGCCCTGCGACCTTTCGATAGATTGTACCGCCAGAGCAACGGGGAGTCCACATTGCAACAATTACAGGTGCAACTCTCAAATCCCTTGCCCTACGACTTAGAGGACACAGAACTTTCCGAATACAAGGATCTTGCCGCACAGTGGCACGACTGGAACGCGGTGACAGCGGTTTGCATCCAGGTCGCGGTTGTTGTTTTCGATTACATTTGCGAACAGAATGACCCGGTCCAGGACTGATGTTACCCAATTTAACTGTGCGTCCAGCGCAGATTTCTGATAGAAATGCACTTAATGAACTGGTGGAAGCAGTTGGGCCACAATGTGTTGTGAGGTTTTCGAGTGGGCGTGCTTCCATAGATATGAAGCAGACGCTTGTGGCTGTGCAGGGCGATTGTGTGATTGGGTTTGTGGCGTGGTTGCAGGATGAGATGC
>JAPPIE010000423.1 GCA_028874765.1 Gemmatimonadota bacterium | reverse complement strand
GAACCATCCCCATCGCCCGTCTGTGCTCTACAATGGGATGATCGCACCTCTCGTTTCTTATGGTATTCGAGGTGCGATCTGGTATCAGGGGGAATCAAATGCTGGCCGGGCATATCAATATCGCGCGTTGTTTCCGGCGATGATTCAGAACTGGCGGTCGAGTTGGGGACAGGGCGCATTTCCATTTTTCTTTGTACAGCTTGCCAATTTTAGACCAATAAAGGAATATCCCGAAGATAGTGCCTGGGCTGAATTGCGCGAGGCGCAATTGATGGCACTTTCATTGCCAAATACGGGTATGGCTGTGGCGATTGATATTGGAGAGGCAGACGATATTCACCCGAAAAATAAACAGGATGTTGGCTTGCGTCTGGCTCTGGGTGCAGAAGCTATGGTCTATGGTATGGATCAACAGCATTCTGGTCCCATTTATCGGTCTATGGCGGTTGAAGAAGACAAAATTCGTCTGAGCTTTGATCACACATACAGCGGCTTAAAGGCAAAGGGCGACATGCTCAAGGGTTTTGCGATTGCCGGTCAAGATCGCAAATTCGTTTGGGCAGAGGCAAAGATTGATGGCGACGATGTGCTGGTCTGGAGCAAAGATGTGCAGCAACCCGTTGCTGTCCGATACGCATGGGCAGATAATCCAATTTGCAATTTGTACAATGGCGCAGATTTGCCGGCATCGCCTTTTCGCACAGATGACTGGCCCGGTATCACTGCTGACCGGCAGTAAGTCCAACCTCTACAGGAGATAGAAATGAAAGCAGCACTTTACAAAGGTATCCGCGAAATCGAATGGGAAGATGTCGAATACACACCCCCGGCACCGGGTTATATTACTCTGCAAACGAGAAGTTCTGGTATCTGCGGTAGCGATCTGCACAATTATTTTGGCGAGTGGAAACCCTCGCTCGAACGCGCCGCGGGGCACGAGTTGTGTGGCACGGTTGCCGAAGTTGGCGAGGGTGTTACGGGTATCGAGGTAGGGGATCTCGTTACTGCCGAATGTTTTTCGCATTGTGGTACCTGTCACTACTGCGTTACGGGCCGCTACAATCACTGCGCCAATCGCAAGTGGTTCTCGGGCGAATCGCACGGTGGTTTTGCCGAATACACAACCGCGCATGTAAATAGTGTCTTCAAATTGCCCGACATGACTTTTGAACAGGGTGCGCTTGTAGAACCCCTCGCTGTGGCGCATCGTGCACTCGCACAGGCAAAAGCGTCTTACCAGGATCGGGTTGCCGTGATCGGTGGGGGAACAATTGGTCAACTTTGCCTGGCAGTTGCCAAAGCTATTGGAGTGCGCGAAACGCTTATCACCGCCAAATATCCGCAGCAGGCCGACCTCGCGCGTGACCTGGGTGCGGATCACATCGTCGATATCACAACGACCGATGTGAAGGATGTGGTTAACGATCTCACCGATGGCCTGGGGTATGACGCCGTTATCGAAACTGTGGGTACCGCGCAGAATTTCGATGATTCCATCGCGATATCGCGCCGCCATGCTATGATCGTTCTCGTGGCCGGTTATTTCAAGCCCCTCGAAGTTGACTTGCGCCAAATTGTCTGGTCCGAAGTCAATATCACTGGTTCCAATTGCTACGGTTTTAGTGGCATGCGTACTGATTTTGATGTCGCTATTGATCTCATTACTTCTGGGCGCGTGCAGGCTACGAAACTCGTCACCCACCGCTATCCCTTTGCCGATATCGCCGAAGCTTTTCACACCGCCGCTGATAAAAAGTCCGGCTGTGTCAAAGTTCATCTCGTGAGATAAAACCCATGGGCATTCGTCTCGGCATAGTTGGCGTGGGGGCATTTGCACAGGGTTTTATCCCCCTGTTCAATGCACATCCAGATGTGGATCAGGTTGTTCTGTGTGATCTGGATGCTGAAAAACGCCAGAGTAATGCGGAAAAACACGGGATTGTGCAGACTTCGCCGTCTCTCGATGATTTGTGTGATACCGATGTTGATGCTATCGCGCTTTTTACCCAGAATTGGCTGCACGGGCCGCAGGTAGCGCAAGCACTTCGCGCGGGGAAACACGTCTATTCAGCCGTGCCTCCGGGCATCGCACTCAATGAACTTCGCGCTATTGCCGGAGCTGTGCGGGAAACGGGTAATATCTATATGCTCGGTGAAACGAGTTACTATTATCCGGCAGTGATTTACTGTCGGCAGCGATTTCGCGAGGGCGCGTTTGGCGATGTTGTGTACGCCGAAG
>JAPPIE010000399.1 GCA_028874765.1 Gemmatimonadota bacterium | reverse complement strand
TGCTGTGCCAAATGCGAAGATGCCACCATTTAATGTCCCCACAATAAAGTTGAACTGCGCATTACCCTTTTCAGGTAAGAATCCCATTTAATGAATTAAAAATTAAAAATTAAAAATTAAAAATTGTCCCCACACCCGATGAACCGCTAAGTCGTTATATGCTGTTCCACAATATAATGCTTCTTGACAATCGGAAAACTCATTTCTATATCTTGGTTATAGATCACAATTCAGTGTAAGGAGAATCCCATGTCCAGAATTATTTATCTCGCCAGTCCCTACGGTTTTTCGTCTCAACAGAAACAGAAACTTTTGCCCGAGTTTGTTCAGGCGCTCGAGTCTCTCGGCGCAGAAGTGTGGGAACCGTTTGGACGCAATAATCAGATTGACAAGGCACAGCCCGGATGGGCGTATCAAATCGGGCAGGCAGATGTGCGCGATGTCAAAGAATCAGACGCGATATTTGCCATTGTCAATGGGACACCGCCCGATGAAGGTGTGATGGTTGAGCTTGGGATTGCCATTGCTTTGGAAAAAAAGACTTTTCTCTTTCGAGACGATTTTCGCCGCTGTACCGATTCAGAAGACTATGCGCTTAACCTTATGCTGTTTACGGGTTTGCCAGAACACGGCTGGGAAGATTATTATTACACCTCTTTGGATGAAGTGGCCGATCCCGATAAGGCTCTGGTGCGCTGGCTGAATGGATCGGTAGATTGACAGACCTGTTATCTTACAGCCCGTAAGACCCACTCGCAGAGAACTTTAGCGTTGGGGAGCAGACGCGAGTTAGCGAGCGTTGTTTTGCAAGGGCTTCCGAATTTATGGTGCGGTGCTTTAGCATGGTGGCACATTGCTCAAGGCAATGTGGGCGGTGGAGCGGTGTACAAGTGCGCCAGCACTTCATCGACCAAAATCATCCGTTCACTGACTACATAAAACTTGCATAAATCACTGTTTTTATGTATATTTACATTATGGAATACTTAACATACAAATACAAAATGTATAGTCTCTGTGATCGCAATATGTATATCCATAGGGATATAGATTCTTTTGCTGAGGTGTATAATCATTTCATTGCCTTGCACAAGCGATACTATCGGCGTTTTGGCAAATATCCCAGTAAGTTCACAATGATTAACCATTTGGCAAAGCTGAAAAGAACAACACGCTTTGCTCATTGGCGTTTGTTGCCGTCACAGGCATTGCAAAATGTGGTTGAGCGCATAGACTTTGGCTATCAGAAATTCTTTGCCAGAGACAACAAGCGTCCGCCCACATTCAGGTCTCGCTTTCGGTATCAGTCCTATACGCTGAAGCAAGCAGGATACAAATTCCTCGAGCGTAACAAGGTGCGTATTGGCAGGCGTATATTCAGATACCATAAGAGTAGAGACTTCGACGTAGATAGTGTTAAGACGGTCACAATCAAACGTGACCGCGTAGGCGATTTGTGGCTATGTGTTGTTGCAAAGGCTGAGGGTATCAAGTCATTCATGATCAAGAACGGTAAAACCGCAGGTTTTGACTTTGGCTTGCAAACATATCTAACAGCCTCAGACAGCACAAGGACACAATCGCCATTGTTCTTCAATCGTAATTCGAGGAAAGTCAAAAAGGCTAATCGCAATCTTTCTCGTAAGAAGAAAGGTAGCAACAATCGTCACAGGGCAAGAGTAAATCATGCCAGAGTGCATAGGCGCGTTGCTAATCAGCGCAGAGACTATCACTGGCAACTTGCCTATCAACTGTGTAAAGAATATGACGTAATGTTTTTTGAAACGCTGAATATCGACGCCATGAAAGCGTTGTGGGGACGAAAGATTAGCGATTTGGGCTTCTCAGACTTTTTGAACATTCTCAAGTATGTGGCCAAAAAGACTGGCAAAGTTGTCAAACAAATTGACCAATGGCTGCCGTCGTCAAAGACATGCTCTGCTTGTGGCACAGTCAAAGAGGACCTCGAATTGCGAGAGAGAACATTCCATTGTTGCGCGTGTGGTCTTGAGATAGACAGAGACCTCAACGCGGCGATAAACATTCACAGGTGGGGGCGTCCACCTCTGGCGGAGGTAGCGTAAGACTTGCCGAACTTCGGGGAAGCAAGCAACTACTGTTGATCCCACAATCCCTGCTGAAGCAACAAGATTCTACAATCCCAATGCTTTAGATTTGGGAGTACGTCAATCTTGAGTATTATTTGATCAACAATCACCATTTCACCCAAACACAACAGGTTCAG
>JAPPIE010000265.1 GCA_028874765.1 Gemmatimonadota bacterium | reverse complement strand
ATGTTCGTCCACTGGGGAATTTACGCAATCCCCGGATGGCACGAACAACACCAGTGGCGCGGACGCATGCCCGCAAATGAATACGTGAAATTAGCCGAGCAGTGGAATCCCACAAACTTCAATCCCGACGCGTGGTTAGATCTCGCAGAAGAAGCCGGGATGCAATACATCATCGCGACAACCAAACACCACGATGGATTCTGCTTGTGGGACACAGCGCATACGGCATTCAACACCATGAATACGCCTTACGGCAAAGACCCGATGGCAATGCTCGCCGATGCGTGTCACAAACGCAACTTCCCCCTGGGCTTTTATTATTCAATTGCCGACTGGCACCACCCCAATTATCCCAATCAGGGACGACATCACGAACTGCTCCAACCCAAGCCAGGAGATGATCCCGACCTGGTGAAATACCTGGAATTTTTGAAGGCGCAGGTATGGGAATTGTGTACCCATTACGGAAAACTACACGCATTCTGGTGGGATATGAATGTAGATGAACACTTCGACCCTTCCATCAACGCGATGATTCGGTCGCTACAACCCGCGGCAGTAATCAACAATCGGGGATTTGACCCCGGTGATTTTGGCACGCCCGAGCGCGATCATGTGCAAGGCATAGATACGCAGCAGTCATTTGATCGGCTGACCGAAGCGTGTCAGTCCGTCGGAATCGAAAGCTGGGGCTATCGAATAGATGAGGATTATTATACAGACCGCCATTTGATACGGAGCATCGATCGGTATCTCGCGCGCGACGCAAACTACTTGCTCAACGTAGGCCCCAAACCCGACGGCACAATTCCAGACGCATCCGAACGCATCTTGAAACGCATAGGAAAATGGTATCGCGCGGTAGAAGAAGCGGTCAAAGACGTAGAACCCGCGTCGCACTTAACGCGCAACCGCGATATATTATTGACGCGCCGGGACAATGTGATCTACGTACATCTGGTAAACGATCCGCGAACAAGCGGCGTAAAACTCGACCCCATTGCAATTGCGCCAAAGAGTGCCACATTACTAAATACAGGTGAAACCGTAGATTTTACCGTGGACCTGGTACCGACCAATCACATAGAGCACAAACCCTATTTGCGGTTGCAGAACTTGCCAGTAAATGAACTGATCAACACCGTGATGGTCGTAAAACTCGAATTTGACGAAGCACCTGAGTAAAGATAGCAGGAGAAAATCATGTTTGGAGAAATCCGAAATAAAAACGGTGAAAAACTCGACTATGCTTTTCACAGTGGAAATCCCGAAAGCAAACACATCGTAGTCCTGGGCCATGGCGTAACCGGCAACAAAGACAGGCCATTTCTGGTCGCGCTGGCACATGCATTGGAAGCCCAAGGAATCAACGTCCTGCGTTTCTCTTTTGCCGGCAATGGAAACTCAGAAGGTCAATTTGAGGACGCAACCATAACAAAAGAAGTAGATGATCTGGGTTCAGTTCTGGATGCCCTAAATGGATATACAATCTGTTATGCCGGACACAGCATGGGAGGCGCCGTAGGCGTATTGCGGGCGAGCACAGATGCGCGCATTCAGTATCTCATCTCACTGGCGGGCATGGTAGATACAAAGGGATTTGCACAGCGCGAATTTGGAGATGTCACCCCCGATGAAGGCAACATGTGGGACGACCCGGATTGTCCGCTATCCAGCGCGTATATGGACGACCTGACCGCGATTGACACCGTCATAGATCGCGCGTCTCAAATCTCGGTCCCCTATTTGCTCGTACACGGCACAGAGGACGATGTAGTACCCATTGAAGACTCCCAGACAATATTCGAGCAAGCCAACGAACCAAAAGAACTGGTGACACTGAACGGTGCAGATCACGTATTCAGCGATGACGCAACACCCGCCATGATACAGGCCGTTATAAATTGGATTGCAAAACAGGAGTACTAATGTCTTCTAAAACATACCGAGCCGCGGTAATCGGTCTGGGAATGATCGGCGGAGCAGATCAAGTCTCAGGAGATGTATTGGGCCAGCGCGTGGACAGTATGGACGGCACGCATACTTTTGCGTATCAGAACCATCCGCGTATCGATCTCGTGGCCGGATCAAGCCGCGACCAGGGACGGCGCGAGCGCTATGAAGCGCGCACAGGTGCTATAACTTATGAGAACTGGCGTGCAATGATCGCCAACGAAACACTCGATATCGTCAGCATAGCGACCTACACCCCTACCCATGCGGAAATTGCCATAGCCTGTGCCGAAC
>JAPPIE010000189.1 GCA_028874765.1 Gemmatimonadota bacterium | reverse complement strand
ACAGACGCATCAACCAGGGCTGGCCCGCTTATGAAGCCGCACTCAAAGAAGCAGGCGTGAATTACACAGCTCATATATACGAAAACGCCAACCACGGCTTTCACAACGACACAACGCCGCGTTATGACGAAGCCGCTGCAAAGCTCGCCTGGCAACGCACGATTGACTTTTTTAATGAAACGTTGAAAGAATAGCTTCTTAACAAGGAATCTTCATGAACGGCATTGAATACATCGCTCGCATTTTGAAACAAGAAGGCGTCGAATGGATCTCCTGTTATCCCAGCAATCCCCTGATTGAAGCCGCAGCCAAAGAAAGCATTCGCCCAATCGCATTTCGCCACGAACGCGGAGCAGTCATGGCCGCAGACGGCTTTAGCCGCACCAGCAACCGACAGCGATTTGGCGTCGTAGCAATACAGGCACAAGCCGGTGCAGAAAACGCAATGGGTGGCATTGCCCAGGCTTATGCCGACAACATCCCAATCCTGGTCCTCCCAGGCGGCGTAAGACTCAGTCAAATCGCGGTTCGTCCCAATTTTTCCGCAACCCACACCTATCGCGGATGGGTCAAACGCGTTGAAGCGATCTATCGCCCAGAAGATGTCGGCACCGTAATGCGCCGCGCATTCCACGCCCTTCGCAATGGTATTTCTGGTCCAGTCGTAGTCGAAATGACCTCCGACGTCTGCGCAGAGGAAATACCCGCCGACGCACAAAATTATCACTCGCCAAAACGCGCGCAACAAATGCCCTCGTCCGGAGACATCAAAGATGCCGTCACAGCACTCCTCGCCGTAAAAAACCCCGTAATCTGGGCGGGACACGGGGTCGTATTTGCCGGTGCGACAGAAGAATTAAAAGAACTGGCCGATCTAACTGGCATACCCGTATTCTGCACCATGCCCGGCAAATCGGCCTTTGACGAACGCCATCCACTCGCCCTCGGCGCTGGCAGCGGCGCAACCACGGGACCCGTACACCACTGGCTCAAAAATTGCGACGTACTGCTCGCGCTCGGATCCAGTTTAACCCGCACCTCTTATGCCCAATCCGTCCCCCCCTGCAAAGTACTCATCCAAAACACCGATAACCCAGATGACATCAACAAAGACGAAGCCGTAGATATCGGACTAATCGGCGACGTCAAACTCGCCCTGCAAGCGATCATCGACGAAGTAAAAGCGCAAATTGACGAACCCAGAAATTCCGACCGCGTCGCCGCTGAAATCGCACATGCCAAAAAACAATGGCTCGACACCTGGACCCCCCTGCTGACCTCAAATGAAGAACCCCTCAACCCCTATCGCGTCATCAACGAAATCAACAACACACTCGACCGCGAAAACAGCATCGTCACACACGACGCTGGCGCGCCCCGCGACTCAATCGTGCCATTTTACACCGCAACCACACCCCACAGTTACATCGGCTGGGGCAAAACAACCCACCTGGGTTTCGGCATCCCGCTAATGATCGGCGCCAAACTCGCCCACCCCGACAAATTCTGCCTCAATATGATGGGAGATGGCGCCTTCGGCATGTCCGGCCTGGACATCGAAACATCTGCTCGCGCAGGCATTCCCATCACAACCGTCCTTCTGAACAACGGGGGCATGGCGACATATCCCGGCGGATTTCCCACGGCACGCGAACGCTATGGCGTTTCCAACATGCAGGGCAACTACGCCCAAATTGCCGAAGGCATGGGCGCCGTGGGCATCACCGTGAAAAAAGTGGGCGAAATGCGCCCCGCATTACAAGAAGCACAGCGATTAAACGCCGATGGCAAAACCGTATTGATCGATGTGCATACCAGTATGGAGAGCAAACAATCGCGGTTTTGATCCCTGGTGAAAACATTAATAGTATAAACCAAAAAACCACGCCCAAAGGACGTGGTTTTTTACCTGGTAGAAGATGGCAATGCATAGAAGTTGCTTAAAAAATCGCGCGCTTTTGCCGGAGGATTAGAAGCCAGTCAGTACATAATCTGACAATTGGTATCCCTTGTTCATTCGACAATACGGAAATAAACGTATTTTCTATCCGTCTGATCCGTCCGCTTGTCCCTTGCCAATACGGTCAATTGATAAATTCCCGTAGGCACTTGATTCACATCGATCTGCAAATACGTGAAATCATCTTCGCGATTACCCTCGTAATTCGCTGTCACGGTGCGCGTCAAATCTCCATGGCGTGACCGCTTGATCTTTAAGCCCTCGGCAGCGATCTGATGGATCTGGCCGCCACT
>JAPPIE010000042.1 GCA_028874765.1 Gemmatimonadota bacterium | reverse complement strand
GCCAGGTATTCCACATCGTAATAATTCTGCGTCAATTGGAGGAGGCGGACCCCTGGCATCGTCACTGAATCAATAGGCGGGGGCACTGGAGGAGATACGGGTGATGATACTCGTTTGCCAAAGTCGCTCACAAAAATCAGAAAATCGGAAATTCCAATCGCACTATTGCTATCCAGATCGTACTTCGTTTCGTACGTCCCATCACCTTGACGTGATCCAAACCTGGATACAAAGAGCAAAAAATCGGCAAGATTGACCATCCCATCGCCGTCAAAGTCCGAAGAAAGCGCATTAGAAACTTGCAGGGCAATGCGTATATTCAGGACTTCAGTCTCAATTTGCCCACCCCGGACAAGTTCACCACGCACCAGACGAATCTCAGCACTTGAAAACGCGGCTGTCGTACGAAAACGAATAGTGCCTAACAAACCACTGTTGACAGTGGCTTGACCTCCAAGAGACGCAATGCCAATCCCCACAAAGGTAGGATTGGTACCTTGCTCTGAAAGCACCTGGGCACCGGGCAAAACAATTCCCGCATCGAATCCTTCGTAAGCAACCTGACTCGCGTCGTATTCAAAACGCGTGGTAATACCATTCACATTCTGAATTCCTCTACCAAAAATTTGAATGGCAATCACTTCATTTGCAGACACATTCAAAGACGTGACCGCTTGGTCGCCCACAGAGCCATCCACATCCAGCGACAGAGAAAAGTTGTTCTGTGCAGACAGAGACAGCGGGTAAATCAACAGTGCAACCAGGAATAGGGTAGATAGCGTTCGTTTCCACATGATTTCCTCCTTATCCACATATTCATCTGCGGATACTCTTGGCCTTACCCACATCTTTTCCCCACAGCAAACTCAAACTGATGCTCAATTCCGGACCACTGAAATTTTTGCGACCTCTTATTGGCTCTGCAAAATTTGCAATCAGATGATAGCCAGCACTTGCGCCGAGCATCAAATACCTGCCAATAGCAAAATCAACACCGCCCCCCACATACGTTCCGATAGTGGCGTGCCCCCTTACCTCTTGCACCAATTGTCCTGTATATTCTCTATCGTCCTCTTCATCGTCTTCTTCATCATCTTCTCGCTCATCTTGCCAAATACCTTGATCATCTTGCCAAACATCTTGCAAAAAATAGGATCCCGCGCTTGCGACGAGATATGGGCGAAAAGGGGATGGCGCCAAAGACCAGCAGTACCTTGCCCCAAAAAGCAGAGGCATAACAATGACAACGCTCTGGGATGTGCCTATAACACCCACATTTTGTTCGATCTCTGCAATCAAACCAGCCCATCGAACCATCAATGCCAGATTTTCTTTGAGTTGATAGATATAAGCGACAGACCCCATCAGATTCTCTACATTTTGCTGCACCAATCCGCTCCCTACACTTTGCCGTACCAACCCATTTGTACTTGTCGTAGATCTTCCGATTGGATTCCAATACCCCCCGCGCAATTCGACCCGAGACCGTTTTACGCTATATTTAATCCCACCCCGCATTGTGGTGAGTTCTCGCGCAATAATTTCAAAATGATCTTCGTCAAGTATCGCGCGTTGTCCCATCGCCAATTCGACCGAAGTAGTAGCCGATTGGACCTCACGGGCCATGTGAACGCGATACGTGCCGGGTTCCAAACCCAACTCAACGCGCCGCCCAGCGGGCTTAAACAACTCTGCAATCAACTGTCGATTGGCATTTCGAATAAAAAAACGCCCCTGAAGCGCCTCTGCCAAAATCAGTCCCGCCGACGTTTGCCGCACATCTGTCATCACCACATCGCCCGTACCCGTCATCTTAATATCATAAGCCGGATGCTGCGCCCCGCCCTGTGTGCGTTCTGTGCCCTCCAACGTATTTTGAAACGCAAAGTGATAGGCTTCATTCAACGTGACGCGCCCATCCCCGGTCACATCTGCTGCACCGCGCAATCCCGACACCAGATAATGCGAAAAAAACGACGCCCCAATCGCATCTGACTCCTGCGCTGCTTCATCTGCGGAACTCGACGTCAAAAACGCATACCCCCGCATATCCGACGACGCATCCACCATAAACGCTTTCTGACGTCGTCCACCCTTCAATCGCGTAATCGCACCAGAAGCACAGGCATCCAAAATAGCAATATGCACCTCGGCTTCCATCCTATCCATCGCATTGCGCAGGCGTGCATAAGAAAAAAGCGATTCACCCAACCGAAGGCCATTTTCATCGGCGTGCCCCGAATAATAGATAAT
>JAPPIE010000333.1:6446-21193 GCA_028874765.1 Gemmatimonadota bacterium | reverse complement strand
CACATGTTTTTTATTTCGTCGCGAATGCCAAATATGTCAAAGTAGAAGATGACAGCGGGATGCGGTCCTTCGCTTTCTGGATGAAAGACACAGGTGGGCATTATACCGTCTGAAGTTGCAACTTCAATGGTTTTTTCGATCATCGCGTTTATCCTTAAAGCCGCGAAAATATGCACTCGCGGCTTTTGTTTTATATGTCTATTGGATCAACTCGAAATGATGCCACCACCTGGTGGATTGCCACCACCTGGAACACCCCCCTGTCCGGGCAAACCGCCGGGCATTGTGCCGGGGACGACGATCCGAGAAGATTCCTGGCGGCGGTATTCTTTGGCTTCTTCGACCATTTGATCAACGGCGTGTTTGATGGCCTGGGGAAATTTTTCTATTGCTTCTTGAAGCGAGGCGGCTTCAATAGGGGCAGAGATTGGCAGAGGCCCCATTTGAGATATGATTTGTGTGGAGCCGATGTATTGGGTGGGACGACTTGTGTCGTCTGTGCCATCGGTGTTGATGGGGATCAGGCGCCGAATTGTGGCGACGCGCAAATCGGTGATGGATTCTTCTCGATAGAGGTTTTGTTGATCAACCTGAATCTGATCGAGTGGCAACTGGTCGGCCATGAGAGTCTCCAAAAAAAAGGTTACGAGTGCGCCCTGCGAGGGCAATTAAATGTTGGCGTAAATATAGGACAAGTTGTGCGAATACGCACTTTTATTTTACTCTGTTAATTCCATTGAGCGCGGCAACGCGATAGGCTTCGGCCATTGTGGGATAGTTGAAGGTGGTGTTGATGAAGTACATGAGTGTATTGGCTTCACCTTCTTGTGCCATAATGGCTTGCCCAATGTGAATGATTTCAGATGCCTGAGAGCCAAAACAGTGGATGCCCAAAATTTCAAAGGTTTCGCGATGAAAGATCATTTTGAGCATGCCGGTGAGCCTTCCCGTGACCTGTGCCCGCGCGATATGGCGAAAGTAGGCGTGGCCCACTTCGTAGGGAACTTTTTGGGCTGTCAGTTCTTTTTCGGTAAATCCGATAGAACTGATTTCGGGAATGGTGTAAATCCCCGTGGGAATGTCTTCCACGAGGTGTTGTTCGCATTCGCCAAAGATGAGATGGGTGGCGGCAAACCGCCCCTGATCGTAAGCCGCACTCGCCAGACTGGGAAATCCAACGACATCGCCAACAGCGTAAATATGGGGTTGGGCGAGTGTTTGGTACGCGTCGTTGATGAGAATGGAACCGCGTTCATCTGTTTCGATTCCGATATTTTCCAGTCCCATGTGGTCTGAGTTTCCGGTGCGGCCTTCCGCCCAGAGGAGAATATCGCTGACAATTTGTTTGTTGGATTTCAGGAATACGCGCGCTTCTTTGTCGTTGGCTTCAACGCGGTCGTATTCTTCGTTGTGGCGAATACGCACTCCGTTTTGGCTGAGATGATAACTGAGGGCGTCGATGATTTCGTCGTCGAGATAGGAGAGCAATTGGCTTCGGCTGTTGATGAGATTGACTTTTATATTTAGGCCGCGAAATATGGATGCGTATTCGCAGCCGACTACTCCCGCACCATAAATCGTGATAATGCGCGGCGTTTCTTTGAGGTCCAGGAGGGAATCGCTGTCGCGAATCCGGGGATGGGAAAAGTCGATGTCGAGTGGGTGATAGGGGCGAGACCCCGTAGCGATAATAAATCCCCGGGCGGTGTGGCGCTCAGCCCCTCCGTTGAGCAATGCGACTTCGACGGTGTGTTCATCGACAAAAGATGCACGACCCAGGATAATATCGACATCATTGCGTTCGTAATAGCCCGTGCGAAGGTCAACCTGATCTCTGATGAGGTCGGCGGCCCGGTCGAGCAGTTCGGGAAAATTCGTTGTGCTATGTGCATTGGTATCGATGAGTTGCTGGACATAGTGGCGCAGTGCTTTGCTCGGTATTGTGCCTCTGTGTGTGCTGTTGCCGCCCACGTTTTTGAAATTGTCGATGACGGCAACGCGCTTGCCTTCCTTGGCGGATTTCATCGCGGCGCCTTCTCCGCCGGGGCCAGTACCTATCACAATGATGTCGTAGTCGCAGGTCATTTTGGATCCAGATATCCCAATTGCACGAGAAAGTTGTCCATTTGCGCGACGGTTCGTTCGTAGGCTGACCCATCGTCTCGGCCGTGATTGAAAAAGCCGTGTCCTTTGCCTTCGTACGCGCAGAGTTCACAGGTGTTGCCCGCTTTGTGCATGGCTTTTGTGAAGCGTTGGGCCTGTTCAAAAGGGACGGTTGTGTCATCCGTGCCGTGAAAAATTATAGTGGGTGGCAGGTTGGAACAGACGTGTTGAAGAGGCGAAATTGCCCGCGGGTCTCCGGGGAAACGTTCGGCGAGGCGTCCCAGAGCAATAACATCGACGACGGGGTTAAAGAGTACCATGGCATTGGGTCGGGAAGATACCGCCATGTCTTCATCGGGCGCATCCTGTCCGGGAACAGTGCCGGTACACGCACCGACGTGACCGCCAGCCGATCCGCCACCCGAGGCAATGCGGTTGGGGTCGATGTTGAGTTCATCGGCATGCGCCCTCAGCCAGCGAACTGCTGATTTGCCGTCTTCTACACATTCATAAGGCGAGGTGTTGTGTTTGCTTCTGATGCGGTATTCAGCCGATGCAGCGAGCATTCCGCGTTCTGAGAGATACTGGCAGTGTGGAAAAAATTGTTGCGGACTGCCACCTGTCCAGCCACCGCCAAAGAAGAATACGATGGCGGCTGTTTGGTCATTAGTATCGGGTTCAAAGATGTGAATGGCGAGTTCGCCCTGGGGCGTGGTTTTGTATATACGTTGCATGGTGGGTGTCCCTTCTATCGCGTAAATTGTCGATATTTAATCCGATGGGGTTGGTCGGCGTCGGTGCCGAGGCGGCGTTTGCGGTCTGCTTCATACTGCGAATAATTTCCGTCAAAGTAGATGACTTCGCTATTTCCTTCAAAGGCGAGGATGTGGGTGGCAATGCGGTCGAGAAACCAGCGGTCGTGTGAAATGACTACGGCGCATCCGCCAAAATTTTCAAGGGCGTCTTCCATGGCGCGCATTGTGTTTACGTCGAGGTCATTTGTCGGTTCGTCCAGCAATATGACATTGGCACCTTCTTTGAGGATGCGCGCAAGGTGAACGCGGTTGCGCTCGCCGCCCGAGAGTTGCCCAACGGGTTTTTGCTGGTCGGCTCCAGTAAAGTTGAAGCGTGCGAGATAGGCACGCGAATTGATTTCCCGGTTACCCAGGGTGATAAGATCTTCGCCATCCGAGACGGCCTGCCACACATTGTGATTGGGGGCGAGGACATCGCGGGTTTGTTCGACATAGGCAAGGCTAACCGTGTCGCCTATGCGAAATGTTCCCGCATCGGGCTGTTCTTCGCCGGTGATGAGGCGAAAGAGGGTGGTTTTTCCCGCGCCATTGGGTCCAATAACGC
Organism: Gemmatimonadota bacterium; assembly: GCA_028874765.1. Classification (GTDB taxonomy): domain Bacteria; phylum Latescibacterota; class UBA2968; order UBA2968; family UBA2968; genus VXRD01. The sequence goes on along the minus strand of JAPPIE010000333.1, from coordinate 17,731 downwards.
CGACAATGCCGCCGGGTGGCAGGGAAAAGGAGAGGTTTTCAAAGAGGAGTGTATCGCCATATCCTTTGGAAACTTCCCGGGCTTCGATGACAATATTGCCGAGACGCGGACCGGGCGGAATATAAATTTCGAGGTCGCGTTCTTTCTCTACACTTTGATCGAGCAACTGATTATATGCGGTAATCCTCGCTCTGGATTTGGCGTGTCGCCCGCGTGGGTTCATGTTGATCCATTCGCGCTCGCGCGCAAGGGTTTTTAGACGCTGGCTTTCCCGGTTTGCTTCGCTCGCCAGCCGTTTTTCCTTTTGGTCGAGCCACGCAGAGTAGTTGCCTTTGTAAGGTATGCCTTTGCCGCGGTCGAGTTCGAGTATCCATCCGGCGACATTGTCGAGGAAATAGCGGTCGTGTGTGACGGCAATGACGGTGCCCGCATAACGCTGCAAATGCTGTTCGAGCCAGCCAACGGTTTCGGCGTCGAGGTGGTTGGTCGGTTCGTCGAGCAAGAGAATATCGGGTTTGGAAAGGAGCAATCGGCAAAGTGCCACTCGGCGGCATTCGCCGCCCGAGAGGTGATCGACAAGCACCTCTCCCGGTGGACAACGCAGGGCATCCATCGCCTGTTCGATGCGCGCATCGAGGTCCCATAAATTCTCTGCGTCGATCTTTTCTTGAAGTTCGCCTTGCTGTTCGATTACACGATTCATTTCCTCGTCTGACATGGGTTCGGCAAATTTGGCACTGAGCGCATTGTATTCGTTCATGAGGTCAACGTGCTCCTGTACGCCCTGTTCGACAATTTCGCGCACGGTTTTGCCCGATTCAAGTTGGGGCTCTTGTTCCAAATACCCTATGGTGTGGCCAGGTGCGAGGTGGGTTTCGCCATTGAATTTTTCATCTACACCAGCAAGGATACGCAACAGCGTGCTTTTACCTGCGCCATTCAGACCGAGTACGCCGATTTTCGCACCGTAGAAGTAGGAAAGAGAGATGTCTTCAATGATGGGTTTTTTGTCGATGTATTTGCTCACGCGCACCATCGAATAGATGATTTTGTTCGGCTCATTGGCCATGCTATTTCCCCAGATTGTCTGATTCTTGACTGCTGAGTAATTTTTCGGCTTCCTCAAGTTGTTGCTTATCGTTAATTGGCAGCCAAAAATCAGCTTCGATCACTTTGATTTTTCGACCAGATGCAATCAGATTCATCCATACATCGGGCGTTTCGTATTCGCCGCGTGCGGATGGCGCGATTTCCGCGTCAAAGAAATCTCTGTCCATGACCATCGCGCCGTTCCAAACCAAATCTGAAATAAACGTCTGGGGCTTTTCGACTGACCGAAGGAGGTATCCGTTGTCATCTGTTACCAGAACCCCAAAATGTTGAGGCTGCGCCACTCGCGAGCCAATGAGAGATAGGTCCCGCTGTTGGACGAGTTTTTGAAGGCTGCACGGCCCAAAAATATCATCGCCTACCATTCCCAGCCACCGCCCGGTGATTGCAGGTGCGGCGACCCGAAAAGCATGGGCGATTCCCAATGGATCTTCCTGGACGAGAAATACAATGCGCCGCCCCCCATATATGCCGTCTGAAAAGTGCTGGCGAATCGCCTCTTCGTGCGGTCCTCCTACAATGAATACAAGTTCGCGTATCTCGTTCGGCAATCGATCCAGCGCGTGTTCCACCACGGGCTTTCCCGCTACCGGCAATAAGTGCTTCGGTCCCTCATAATCCATCGCCATCCGCGTTCCCTTGCCGGCTAACAGCACAACTGCTTGCATAAAGGTCTCCCGACTACTGATGCTCTCAATGACTGTCCCGATAGTGTTGCTTGAGAATATCGCTGCCAAAGTCATTGGTCAGGTCGCGCCAGACTGCGTGGATATGATTGGCCTCGTCTTGAGTGCAGTCGTATTCTGCGAGGAAGGTGGAGCCGAGTACGCGATAGTAATGGCCTTCGCCGCGATTCACACCGCCAGCCCAGGCGAATGCGGCTGTGTCGAGTGAGGTGAGGTTTGCACGCTGGGCTTCTGCAATTCTGTTGGGCAAGCGGGTGATATATACATCGATGAGTGCGGTGACGACTTCGCGTTGCGATGCGGTCATGTCCTTGAGTTGCAGACCCTCAATCTGGACTTCATCATTTACCTGGGGGACATTGCGGGTGAGGATGTCAGCAGGGGCTTCGTCACTGATGATTGCCACTCTTTTTTGGTCGCCGTCCAGAGAGGCGAGTAAGTCGCGAGCGAGGTCTTCCTCATCTTTTAGGGCGCGCAATCCCTCGTGTTCGCCGTGCCGAACTTGTGCGGGATTGGAGCCGAAGAAGACGGGCGTAGGCGCGACGAGCGTGCCGCTGACAATGGTGTAATTGACCGAGACGTGATGGCCTTCAAAACGCCAGCTCCATGTTGTGTCACTGCCGGGCGTGCCAAAGATGACGAGGTTGTAGAGATCGGGATCGCGGGGAAACCGCCGTCTGGGACCTTCCACTTCGGCGAGGATGGGTTCCAGGTTGATGATTGTTCTGGCTTTGGTGCGCGCCTGTTCACTCAGTCCGGTATCGAGCAGGGCAAATGCTTTGTCGCGCTGGTGGGCTTCCATGTCTTTGAGCGCGAGGCCCAATCGGTCGCGCGGGATGTAGTGCCAGTCCTGTCGTGCGTTTTCATCTCCAAAGCCCAGTTGCGCAGTCGCCGCCTGATCGGGACGCAGAGATGCCAAAAATGCCGTGGCAGCATCGGCCATGCGGTTGGCCGTGTCAATTTGGGTATAGAGTTCTTCGAGATTCATGTTTTCAACTCCTTGTAAGTGTGGATGATTCAGTTGTTTTTCACGGAGAATCTGACCGCTGTTTTCGTCCCCCTAACGTAGCACCACCATCAATGGTCAGTGCTTGTCCGGTGATATTTTTCCCTTTGTCACTCGCCAAAAAGACGACCATGTGGCCCACATCTTCGGGGGTTTGTTCGGCTCCCAGGGGGACGCTGTTGCGGATTACATCTTCGAAAATTTCTCTTGCGGTATATTCCTTATATGCCGGGTTGTTGTTTTTAATTTGAGATGCGATCATTTCCCAGGCGCGCGTCCAGAGGTATCCGGGACATATTGCGTTGACTCTGATTCCACGCCCCGCGAGTTGGCTGGCTAAGGTTCTGGTTAAATGAATGACTCCGGCTTTGGCCGCGCCATAAGCCGGCATGGAAACGCTGGGCATCAGCGCGGCGATAGAGGCGATGTTGATGATGCTGGATCCGCGGCTGAGATGTGGAATGGCAGCTCTGGATGAGACAAAGGCGGTTCGGAGATTGGTGTGTAGATGCGCGTCCCAGTTGTCAACGGATAATTCCGTCAGGGGGATTTCCAGCGATGCTCTGGCCGCGTTTGTATCGGGTCCTCCAATGCCCGCGTTGTTGACGAGGATATCGAGTGCGCCGAGTTCTGTAACAACCCGGTCCGTTGCCGCGTGCATGGCGGTTTCATCGGATGCATCGGCCGATAGACCTATTGCGGGCGTTTTGAGCGTTTTTGCGGTTTCTTTTGCGCCTTCGCCATCCAGGTCGGCAATGGCGATTTTTGCACCCGCATCCGATAGGTGTTGTGCTATGGCCGCTCCAATGCCCCGCGCTGCACCGGTTATGAGTGCGACTCGGTTTTGTAATTCCAGGCTCATGATTATTCCTCTTCTAATTCTAATCCGAGTGTCTTGCCTTTTTGCACCGCGGGAATGCCCGCGCTTATCCACACAGGGGCGGGGACGTCTTTGAGGTAGTGGTCAAAGAATTGTTGCAGGCGGATGCTCCAATCTTTGCGGTTGTGGTGTTTGCGAATGCCGTGGGCTTCTCCGTTGTAATTGACCATCCATGCGGGTTTGCCCAGGCGGCGCAGGGCAACGAAGAGTTCGATGCCCTGATACCAGGGTACTGCGCCGTCGTCGTCGTTGTGCAAGATGAGCAATGGCGTTTGAATTTTGTCTGCCCAGAAGATGGGGGAGTTTTCGATAAATCGCGTGGGTGCTTCCCAGAGCGAACCGCCGATGCGACTCTGGCTTTTTTCGTATTGCATCATGCGGCTCAGTCCCGAAGCCCAGCGAATGCCGCCGTACGCACTGATCATATTTGAGACGGGTGCGCCGGCTTCGGCTGCCCGAAATATATTGGTTCGGGTGATCATATAGGCGATTTGATAGCCGCCCCAACTGTGGCCCTGTACGCCGATTCGGTCGGGATTGACGAATCCCCGATTTATGAGGTGCGTCACGCCAGAGACAACGGCGTTGACAGCACTTTCTCCGGGGAAGCCGACTTTGTAGGGGATGTCCGGGATAAAGATCAGATATCCGCGGCTGACGTAAAATGGGAAATTTATGGAGGCACCAGAGGCTCTTGGTGCCCGGTGGGCGTGTAGTTGGTGGGACATTTTTTCATAGAAATAGACCAGCATGGGATATTTCTGGGTGGAATCGAAATTTTCGGGTTTGTAGAGGATACCCTGCAGGGGTTTGCCATCGAGCGAGACCCATTCGACGAGTTCGGCAGTGCCCCACAGGTAGTCTTTTTGTTGCGGATTGACTTCGCTTATTTTTCGCGCATTCTGAAAATTGAGACCAGAAGCCCAGAGGTCGGGATATTCTTCAAAAGAGGATTGTCTGAAGAGGAGTACGTCGGTGTCTTTGGCTTTTTGGAGATTGGAAAACCGTTTGTCGCGCGCGATGAGTTCTGCGGGTTTGTCAGTACTTTCAAGGCGGTCTCGATAGTAGCCCATGGCTTTGGTTTTGAGATTGAAACCCGATAAGAGCAAATCGGCTTTTGGATCGCGTGCCCGTTCTTCGGGGTCCAGGCGTACATATCGAAAGCGCGTTTCGGTCTCGCGCCCAACTCCTTCGGTGATGTTGATGGGTGTTTTGCGCCCATTGGGATCGGTGAGCCAGATGTCGTAGCGGTCGTAAACGAGAAATTCTTTGTCGCCTTTTGTCCATCCGGCATTGCCATGTGCGCTGGGTGGATACGGCCAGTCGTGTAATTCGTTGTGAACGGGATGGGGGATATTTTTGCTGACGTTGACGCGGATCAAGTTTTTGACATGCTGAACGTACCAGTTTTTCTGGACGCGATCCCACCAGTAGATGTATTTGGATTCGGGCGAGAGGGTGGGGCGCGTCTGCATTTTGGTGAGTGCGCGCGTTGCCTCACCGGTTTTTATGTCGATCAAATAGCTGTCGTAATAAGCTGGCGAGTCCCATGAGATGAGTTGTCGATAGGGGAGAATCGAATAGCCTATCGCGACGTCGGCATTGCCCTCGCTTCCCAGGCGAATATTGGGGATGGTTTCTGTGGCGAGTTGAACGATTTTGCCATTGTTGAGATGAAAGACAGCGCGATAAGTGCGTTCGCGTTCCTCTTTGGCATCTTTGAGTTGCATGGGTTGGAGATAGGGGTCTTTCCAGTTCCAGATATCGACTGCGACTTTTTCGTCGTCGGGCGTGTCGTCCTCTGCTTCCACTTCTGGTCTGGGTGCGGTCCCAAAAAAGAGGCGCTTGCCATTTTTGGAAAAGGAGAGGTTGGCGTGTTCGCTGACCCACCAGTTCGGTGGTATGCCCTTTGTCTCAGATTGGGCGATTTTTTTTGCCTTATTGCGCGAGCCAATGGGCCAGTAATAGAGGGCGTATTCCTGTTGTTCTGCGTTAAAGCTGTCGCGGTTGGCAATAAATGCGAGATGGAGACTGGATTCGTCAGTGGTGATTTTTTTGTAATCACCTGCGCCCGTGAGTATGGCTGTGGTGTCGCCCGTGCTGGTGCGAATGGCGTAGATGCCGTCGGCTGTGCTGTCTTTGTTGGCTGCGGCAAAAATGAGATACGAACCGCTTTCTGTGAAGGCGTAGGAGACTATGTGGTTATATCTCGTTTCAGCACTGGTTTGAAGGTTGCGGAGAACGAGTGTGGTGCCTTCGGCTTTTCTGCGCTTTTTCTTTTTGGAGTCTTTTGGTTCTTCCTTTTGGGCTTCTTTAGTTTCAGGCTTTTGTTCGGGCTGTTTTTCGGGTTTTTGCTCTTCTTTTTTTTCTTCAGGTTCGGATGGTTTTTTCTTTTTGTTCGCAGTAGTGTCTTTTTTTGCGATTTCTTTTTCCAGCAAATAGGCGACCCATCCGCCGTTTTCTTTTGGTAGTTTGAAGGATTTGACGCGCGCAGCTTTAAAGATGTCTCCCGTGGGAAGGGTGATGATACCAAGTGAGTCTTTGGGCGATTCTTCGGGTTTTTTCTTGTCGCGTTTTGCCTGTTTTACCGAGTCTTTGAAGGCTTTGATGAGGGTGACGATATAGTGCGAGTCTTTGGTGAATCGAATGGATTCTCCACGCGGTATCGCGTATGAGCGGTCATCTGCAAGGCTTGTGATGCGGAGTTCGGTGTCTTTTTCATCCGGGCCGATGGAGAGAAAAGCCCATTGTCCGTTGTCAGAAATATTGCTGGCGTGCGTGCGATTCCATACGTCATATACGTCGTGATCCAGCGGCTTTTTCCCCTGGGCAAAGACGAGTGGCGATAAACACAAGAGCACAGATAGAAGATATGTAGATAGGCGCATAGGTGATCTCGTAGAAGTAGGAGGTTTTGGACAGGTAAGTTTCTGAACAATATAATAGATATACAGCGGTGGGCAAAAATAAAAGCCGACACATAAACATCGGCTTTTGTTTTTTTGGTTCTTTTTTGTAACTATTTAGGTCATTTGAATGATGAGGAAAAAAAGATGCTGTAGGAGCGGCATCCCTGCCGCGATTAAGGTCGGGGAAGGGATTTCCCTTCTACGTGCGACCTTAGAAATTTGATTCTACATGGTATTCAGCAGAGTAATCTTTCAGGTTCTTTAAGTAGTCTCATCCTTTGAAACCTCACCTTTATCATCCTCTGAAATATGGCGGATTTCTCCAGCGCGTTGTTGTACGATTTCCTGTGCCGCGCGTTTTTTGTCCTCGTTGAGCATGAGGTCTGTTGCGCCGAGCATTGTGGTAGCCGATCCGCCTGCACCTTTGCGACTGCCTTTTACAAGTGCGTAAATTGCATAGCCTATGACGAAAATTAGAATAAGCGTAAAGATGGCGACTCCCATGAAATGTTCCATTTAAGTCTCCCGAAAGATCGTGCTTTCGCGTTCAAACCATCTGGCGCAGCCGTAGAGGCTGAGGGCTGCAAGGGCGATGAGCGATGCATAGACTTCGAATAATAGGGGTAGTTTGATGGTTCCCGCGAAAATTTCTTTGGATGCAAGGGAGACATTTAAGACCGGTATGAGCGAGGTGATGGCATTGAGTTCGATGCCGGGCAAGAGGCCGATAAATACGGGAATAATAACTATGATGTTGAGGGGTGCCACAATGCTCTGCGCTTCTTTGAAAGATTTGGCAAAGATGGAGACGGACATTAAGGCGGCGGCAAAAAAGATGGTTAAGGGCAGGCACAGAGAAAGGACCAGGAGAATAGATGATATTTCGAACATGCCCTGTAGCGCGTCGAGGATTCTTGCGACAATTTCTCGTTGTAACATAACAGCTATAAAAAAACCGATAAAACTGTTGGCGATTGACGCAAATCCCGATAGGACAATCACGCCACATTTGCCCAGCAAGATCTGAATTTTGCTGACGGGGGCGACGAGCAGTGTTTCGAGGGTGGCGCGTTCTTTTTCGCCAGCGCCCAGATCAAGGGCTGGATACATACACCCCATAAAACACATTATGACAAAAATATAAGGCAAAAAACCACCTACGCTTTTTCCGATTCTTTCCCGTTGAGAAGCAATGTCGTGGCGTCTGACCTGTACGGGGTCCACGATCATGCGGTCGAGGGCAAGCCGTTGGAATCGGTCATTGACGATCTGGTTTTCGTAGTCTCGAATCAGACTTGTCAGGCGATTGCGGGATGCGTCCATATCTCTGGAGGATTTGAAATAGAGATGGATTTGGCCGCGTTGTAAGTCGGCGATTTGGGCATCGAATTGCTCCTCAACGCGAATGGCGGCATCTATGCTGTCGGAGCGGATGAGCTGAGGGATTATGTCTTCTGCTATGTCTTCTCGAATTTTCAGGTCGTCGCGCTTGAGCAGGATTTCGCGGAATGCCTCTGCATTGCCATTGGTGATCAGGGCAACTACAAGTGTTTTGGTTCTGACTTTTTGGGCCTGACGAGTAGTAAAAACGGCTGCAATAGTGAATAACAGTGGGAATAATAGCATTGGTATGATGAACATCATCATCATCGAACGCCGGTCGCGCGTGATGTCCTTAAATTCTTTTTTGAAGATGGTGAGGATTGTTTTCATGGGAACCTCTTATAGCAAATCTATGCCTGTTCAACGATGCGGATAAATTCGTCTTCCAGCGTGGGGGTTTGCATCTGGTTTTGAAAGTCTTCCAATGTGCCGTTAAATTGCAATTGGCCTTTGTGAATGATGGCGAGGTCGTCACTGAGCAGGCTGACTTCCCCCATGCGGTGTGTGGAAAAGATGACGGTTTTTCCCGCGTTTCGACAATCGCGGATGAGGTGTACGATATTGCGCGAGGTGACGACGTCGAGACCGTCGGTGGGCTCGTCGAATACAATGACATCGGGGTCGTGTATGATCGTGCGTACGATGGAGACTTTTTGTTTCATGCCCGTGGAGAGTTTGCCAATGCGGCGATTTGCAAAGGCTTCCATGTCGAGGAGGGCAAAGAGGTGGTCGCGCCGCGTGTTGTAATCGGCGCTGTTCATGCCGTGCAGGTCGGCAAAGTAGCGCACCATTTCATTGGGGGTCAGGCGATCGTACAAGCCCGTGTTGCCGGTGAGAAAGCCGAGGTTTTCGCGCACGGCTTGACTTTGTGTTACAGTGTCGTATTTCGCGACAGATATGCTACCCGAAGTGGGTTTGAGCATGGTGGCAATCATGCGCAATGCGGTGGTTTTTCCAGCGCCATTGGGCCCCAATAGCGCGAAGACGCGACCGGGCTGACAGGTAAAGCTGATGTCGCACACTGCGTCGATGGTGTTGCCCTGAAAACCATCTCCCATTTCGCGTTTTTGCTGCCGCGACAATTTGAAGGTTTTGACAATATTTTTTGCGATAACCATAATGCACTCCGCGATTGCGGGTTGAATAGCGTGTAATTAGTGATAGAGTTACCCAATTTTGTTTCAAAATGCAAGAGGGCATTTTTTAGAAGATAGAAATTTTACAAATCGTTTAAGGCAGACGGGCTGAGGGAGTATTTGACTTTGCTCTTCAGACTTTGCACCTTGCACCTGCCTTTTTACTCGATTCAAAGGAGATAACATGGACAAACTCAAACTCGCCTTGATCGGTTGTGGCGGTATGGGGACGCGCCATTTGTATGGGTTGCGCGAACTCGCGAAGACGCCGTTTAACAATATCGAATTGTGCGCTTTGTGCGATCTCAATCGGGATAACGCGGAATTGGCCGCGAGAGAGACCGAGCAGTTGCTCGGTTTTAAACCTCCTGTATTTACATCCATAGAAGAGATGGCGCAAGCGATTCCCGATTTGATGGCTGTCGATGTGGTAACAGATCCGTCGGTGCATCACACGGTGGTGTGTGAGGCGCTGGACTTGGGATTGCACGTGCTGGTTGAAAAACCTATGGCCATTTCTGTAAAAGCGTGCCATGCTATGAATGAGGCGGCGGAGCGCAACGGACGCAAACTGTCGGTTGCTGAAAATTATCGGCGCGATCCTTCGGCGCGGTTAACGCGCCATTTGTTGGAGACTGGACGAATCGGAACGCCTTATATGGCGACTTTTCACGCCCTGCGAGGTGGCAATGAAATTTTTATCACGCCCTGGCGACATTTGAAAGACCGCGGGGGGCCGTTGATCGATATGGGAGTACACTATACGGATCTGATTCGATATCAACTCGGCGATGTGGTCGAGGTATATGGCGATGCGCGTCTGGTAGAGCCGGTTCGAAAAAAACAACAGTCCATTGGCGATCGGTATGAATTTTATCAGCAGCGGTTTCGCGCGATGCCAGATGAAGTGCCCGCTACGGCAGAAGATACGGCGATGGCGATGATGAAGATGGATAGCGGTGTGATGGTGAGTTTTATTGTGGGCATTGGAGGGCACGGCGCCTGTCGCAGTCAGTTGATTTTGGGCGATAAAGGGTGCTTGCAGAGCTATGGCAGCCGCGGGAGTCGGGCGATATGGCAGCCGGCAGGTGGCGAGGTGAGAGATCAGAATGCGATTCTGAGTGCTGTTGACGATTTTGAATTGCATCCTCTTTTAGATCATTTTTTCCCCACCAAAAACAGCGTGGGAGATCAGGCAGTGGATTGGAAACTGATCGCTTATGAACAACACGAACTCGCCTGTGCTGTTCTGAATGATGAGCAGATTGAGGTCGATGGTATTGAGGGGATGAAGGATGTGGCGGCGATTTATGCGATTTGCGAGTCTGCTCGCGCAGGTCGCACTGTGACGGCAGCAGAGATCGAAAGCGGCGAGTTGTATGACTATCAGGCAGAGATCGATGCGGCGTTGAATATCAACACTTAAAATGGAGGAAAGACAGATGGTGATTCGCAATTGGCAAGATGCCACGCCCACAGTGGGCCATGAAACGGCGTTGATCTGGTCGATTTTCAGGCAGAAGGGGAGTGCTGGTTTGAGCGAGGAAGAAGCACCGATGTTGGCGGCGTCGGGATTTACCCTGCATATGATGCAGAGCCGCAAGGCGGGCGATTACCACATGCACGATGACAAAGAACAGATTTATTATTTTACGCGCGGTCATGGCAAGATGAAGATCGATGACGAGATTTATCCCGTGGAGCCGGGCGATGCCGTGCATTTACCGCCTTATACCTATCACCAGTTGATCAATGACAGCGACGATTGGATTGAACACATCCTGGTGACTGTGCCGGTGGGTTAAGGACACAGGACGTATTTTAATCCCTCTTGTCGCTCTGCGCCATCAAATGCCTGTTCCCAATTCTCGAGTGGCAGCCTGTGAGATATGTATGCCGAGGGATCTATGGTTTTGGAGGTGACCATTTCGAGGGCGCGCTGCCAACTGGGCCAGTTCTGGGCAATAGAACTGTTCACGGAAAGCTGTTTGTAGATGATTTTGCCCCAGTTCACTTCAACGGGGTGTTCGATTAGAGCCACCTGTGTGAATGTGCCGAGGGGACGCACGGCGTCGAGACATTGATCGATGGCGGCGGCAGCACCGGCACATTCGATGACGATGTCGGCGCCTTCACGGTTGAGCGATCGGACAAATTCAGATATATTTTCGCGCG
>JAPPIE010000333.1:0-6346 GCA_028874765.1 Gemmatimonadota bacterium | reverse complement strand
ATGTCGGCGCCTTCACGGTTGAGCGATCGGACAAATTCAGATATATTTTCGCGCGTGACATCCACGGTGTGTTCTGCGCCTTTAGCCATAGCGAGGCGATGGGCGTCGCGGTCTGTTCCGCAGACAATAACGCGTCCGCCTGCGAGTCTGGCGAGGTCGGCACACATCAGGCCAATGGGACCGGGACCAGAAACGAGTACCAGGTCGCCGGGTACAATTTTTGTGTTAAAAAGAACGGCTTTGATGCAGCAGGCGAGGGGTTCAACAAGCGCGGCGGTGTCATAGGAGACGGATTCGGGAAGCGGAAAGGCGAGGTTTTGGGGGATGACGCAGTATTCGGCAAATCCGCCGTCGCGCATGCTGCCAACGGATTTGCGCTGGGGGCAGAAGAAAAATTCGCTGGCTCGACAATAGCGACAGTGCCCACACGCGCCATTCGCTGTGGGAAGGACCGTGACGCGGTCGCCTGTTTTGATGCGGGTGACATTGGCGCCGACTTTGACAACCTTACCTGAGAGTTCATGGCAAAGCGTGACAGGTGGGCGAATGCCATAGCCGCCGTGGCGGATGTGGAGATCGGTGCCGCAGAGTCCGCCGCGCTGAACGGCGATTTTGATGTCGTCGGGGTGTTCGATATCCGGTTCTGGTATGTTGCATAAGGCGATATGACCAGGACCGGGTTTTAGTTTGCGTACAGCGCGCATGGTATTTGTGCAGTTCAAAGGGTATGTATTTGGGGTCGTGTACTTTGCTATTATGCACAATCTTCACATGATAGGCAATCACTGTTTGTTTTGCCCTATAGCTTGTGCAATACGTATCATTCGATGTGCTGTTTTGTCCGCGAGAAGATGAGCGATGATCCGGAATATTCTGCATATAGGAATGGGCGTGGTCGTGGTCTTTTTGGGGCTGGTCGCCCTGGTGGAGTTACTGGGGTATGTGACCTGGTACCTGATGCCCCGAGATGCGGAGTCTATGCAACAGGCGTCCGAGTTTGAGGCGATTATGGGCAGGCTGGTGCAAAGTCCCACAGAGGGAGCTATACAGGTTGTGGTGCCAGACCGACATCCGAAGACCGCAAAAGCCGTACACCAGGTTATGGAATGGCCGGAAAGAAGGGGACGGCAGTTTCGGGAAGCTCCTATGCTTCAAAAGAGGGTGGTGGGTGAGTTGCCGCCGGTTGAGGAACGGCTGCCGGAAAATCCATTGGTGATCGTGCCGCCCCATCAGAATGGGCCTTATGGAGGTACCTGGACACGGTTTGCAACGGGACCGAGAGATATAGGTATTGTGGAGGCGCGATTCGCCTATGAAGGGTTGGTGAGATGGGATCCGATGGGGCAAAAAATTCTTCCCAATCTGGCAACGCACTGGGAGATAGCCGATGGGGGACGGACGTACACGTTCTGGTTGCGAAAGGGGGTGCGCTGGTCAGATGGACATCCCTTTACGGTAGAGGATATTTTCTTTTGGCATGAAAATGTGTTGCGTAACGAGGAATTGACACCGGTGGTGGCGCGGGATTTTCAGCGGGGAGGCGAGGTGATGGCGATAGAAAAAGTCGATGCGTACACCGTGCGTTTTCGCTTCAAGCGACCCAATGGTCTTTTCCTGAAATTGCTGGCGTGGGGACGCGGATACGAAATGTTGCGGTATCCGGCGCATTATATGGCGCAGTTTCATCCGCGATATGTGCCGCTGGAGAAATTGGAAGCGATGGCCCGGGAGCACGGTTTTGATTTCTGGCACCAGCTTTTTCAAGACAAGCGGGACTGGCGGAACCCGGATATTCCCAGGCTGTGGCCGTGGGTGGTCGTGGCACCGCCACCGGCTCGTCCTTCTGTGTTCGAGCGAAATCCCTATTATTGGAAGGTGGATCCAGAGGGGAACCAGCTTCCCTATATTGATCGTATGACCTTTGAGATTTACGACCGCGAGACGATCAATCTCAAAGCGATTAATGGGGAGATCGGGATGCAGGGGCGGCACATTTTGATCGACAATTATTCCTTATTCATGGAGAATCAGTCGCGCGGAGGGTACCGGGTGCTGCACTGGATTACCGGGGGGACCGGCGGAGAGAGCGTTGCGCTGAATTTGAACCACAAGGATCCGGTGATGCGCGAAATTATATGGGATCGTCGGTTCCGCATCGCGCTGTCACACGCGATTGATCGAGAGGCGATTAACGAGGTCGGTGGGTTTGGTATCGGTCAGCCGAGGCAACCGGCGCCTTTGCAAACGTCGGTGCATTATTCAGAGGCATTTGAAAAAGCATATATCGAATATGAGCCAGATAGGGCCAACGCGCTTTTGGACGAGATGGGATTGGTGGAGAAAAACCCGTCCGGCATGCGACTGCGTCCGGATGGCGAGCCGATCAGGGTGGCAATTGAAACGATGTCGATCAACAACCGGGTGCTGGAATTGGTGGCGAATTATTGGACGGCGGTGGGGGTGAAGACGGAGATCAAAGAGGAAGCCCGACAGCTTTATTACGAGCGAAGAAAGGCGTTGATACACGATGCGGCTACTGCGGGAGGTGAGGTTCAGAATCCACTTTTGGAGCCGCGCCTGTTTGTCCCCTATAATGTGGGATCGAGCCACGCGATTGGGTTCACGCATTGGCTTTTGACCAATGGAAAACGGGGGGAGACACCCACGGGAGATATGCGGCGCTGCATTGAACTGTTCTGGCAGATTGAGGAGACGCCGGACGAGGCCGAACAAATTCGGCTGTTTGGAGAGATTATAGAGCTGAACCGGAAAAATCTCTGGGTGATCGGAACAATCGGGAGTATGCCTTCGATTATGCTGGTACACAATACATTTCGGAACGTGCCGGAGGTCGCCATGGCATCGTGGTCTGTTCGCACGCCTGCGAATACAGCGGTTGAGTGTTATGCGATTGAGCCATAGCCGTATAGGTGATGATTACTCGTTCAATGCCGAGAATTGGGCGATTTGTTCAACCTTGCCATCGACAATGCCCATGTATCCAATTAGCATTTCGTCAAAACTCTGCTCACCCCAGCGAACCGTTGCAGATGGGTCGGGATTGAGTTTGTTTTTTGCCGAGTTGTCAAAGACGGCATGGCTGACTATGCGCGTTCCAGCGGGCAGGTGTTTGGGAGTTGAGAGGGCGTAGAACCGCTGCCAGTTGAATGTGTAATTTGGCACAGAGAGCAGGGTTTCGCGGGTTCCATCGGGATAATGTGCCACATAGCGGAAGCCCGCGCCCCGGAAGTGCATGTGGGGGAAGAAGGTGTAGAGGGTGACGTCTTGTTCAAAGATTTTTATGGATGAATCGCGATAGGCACTCGCATGCGGTGGGATTTTAATTTGGGTGTTGGCGGGACCGACTACGCGGTGTTCGCGCAGGTTTTGTGCGTCGGTGAAATACAGTCCCAGTTTGCTTTCATCCACTTCGGGTCGTCCAGTGGTCGTGTAGTGGAGTTGAAACTGGATTTTGCTCCCTTTGGGGAGTAGTTTTGCCGTGCCTTTGGGCAGCATGACACCGTCCATGCCCGGTACATAAGAGGCAAAGATGCCGTCTAACCAGCGGTTCTTTTTGACGGTTTTCATTTTGTGCCCTTTGGGATAGATCAGGTGCGCCAGTGCGTGGTGCATGGCGGCGCGATTTCCCGGCAGAAATTCGGTGCCCCGCAATTGCACATCGCGGTCTATGGGTACGGTAATTTTGAGATAGCGATAATCGACAATGCCGGTTGCGGGGATTTCCTGCCGTTCCAGTGCGATGACGAGGTCGGGTTCACCATAAGCCCAGGTTGTGGCGTGTGTCGGGTTGTCGGATAGGGGATCTGGCCCATCGCCGCGGGGCGATCCAGCTTCGATCCAGTGGACAAGGGTTTGTTCTTCTTGTTGTGTGAGAGACATGTCGTTGTTGAATGTGCCTATGTGTGGGTCTGCATGCCAGGGGGGCATGCGTCGGGTGCGCACGACTTCGCGCATCATTGGAGACCAGCCAGCGACTTCTTTGTAATCGGTCATGTCAAAGGGTGCTATGCCGCCGGTTTGGTGACAGGGCACGCATTTGTTTTGCAGAATGGGAGCGATTTCTCTGGTGTAAGAGATCTGTTTGTGTTGTGCGCGGTCTTTGCCCGGCAGGGCAATCAGGCAACCGGGTGATGCAACGGCTTTGACGGCGACTTCCTCGGCTTTGAGGTGGGCGAGGAGTGCATCGGCGAGATAATGGTTGGATGCACTGGGTTTTTGCGCTTCGTAATTCAGACGATCGTCGATGGGTCCCCGGTAGAGAATGTGCCATGTTTTGGGATCGATGACAAGTGCCTCAGCCGTGCGGTGCAGGTCGAGTGATTCGGCGACGAGTTGTGTTTCGTCAATGAGGATGGGATAGTCGATGGAGAAGGCGACGGCTTCTTCGCGTACGTTTTCGCGGTCGTCTTGCAAATTGGCATTGAGCATTAAAAATTGCACGCCTTTGGGCGCGTATTCATCGCGTATTGCATTGAGGCTATGTACCGCATTGCGCACAATAGGGCAACCATTGCCCTGGACGAATAAGACGATGGCAGATGCGTCTGAGTGTTCATGGAGGGTGTGGAATTCGCCGTTCTGGTCATAAAGACCAAAATCATCAACGACAATATCTACCGATTGTGGTGTTTCGGGAATGGCAGAACAGCCAATGAAGAGACTGGAGAGGATGTACAATAGATGTTTCATCAGGGGATATCCTTACAAGAGTTAAAATTCTCTGCTTCGCAACAATTCCAGCACGCGCTCGAGGTCGTCATTGCTGTAAAATTCGATTTCGATTTTGCCCCGAGAGCCTCTGCGGTTGATATTGACTGCTGTGCCAAAATAACGCTGGAGGTCTTCTTCGAGAAATAGCAGGTTGGGATCTTTGGGCGGCGTGGATTTTTTTTCTGTGGTGCCTTCTTTGAGTGCTTTGACGAGGGCTTCTGTGCGGCGAACCGATAGTCCTTGTGCAATAATCTGCTGGCATAAGGCAATTTGTTGATCCGCGTTGTCAAGGCCCAGCAGTGTGCGGGCGTGCCCTGCGGATATTTGTCCGGCTTGCAGTGCGTCGAGTACTTCGGGTGCCAATGCGAGGAGGCGCAAGGTGTTGGCAATGGTGGAGCGGTCTTTGCCCACATGCTCGGCAACCTCCTCTTGTGTGAGAAAACACTCGTCTATGAGCATGCGATAGGCTTTGGCTTCTTCTATGGGGTTGAGATTTTCTCGCTGGATGTTTTCAATTAGCGAGAGTTCCACCATTTCCTGGTCTGTTCCCACGTCCATAACAATTGCAGGTACGACCGCGAGTTCGGCCTGGCGTGCGGCGCGAAAACGGCGTTCACCAGCGATCAGTTGATAGCCCGATCCAAAGCTACGCACGGAAATGGGTTGTATGATGCCTTTTTCGCGGATTGATTGCGCCAATTCGCTCACGGCTTTGGGATCGAATTCCGTGCGCGGCTGGTGGGGGTTGGGTTCAATATCCTCAATGGGTATTTCGATGATTTGCCGTTGGGTCTGTCCTGTGGGCGATGGAGCAGTTTCCGATGTGATTTTTTCGGCAGAGGTTTCATCGGCACCGGGAATCAGGGCACCCAATCCCTTGCCGAGGGCATTGCGTTTAGCCATTGATGACCTCCCCGGCTAAGTTCATGTAATTCTGCGCGCCGGTAGATATAATATCGTAGAGGATGATTGGTTTGCCAAAACTGGGCGCTTCGCCGAGTTTGACGTTGCGGCTGATAATCGTATTATAGACGCGGTCGCCAAAATGCGATTTGGTTTCTTCGGCAACCTGCCGCGCCAGATTGAGACGTCCGTCGTACATTGTGAGTAGTACGCCTTCAATAGTGAGGTGGGGATTGAGATGTTGTTGCACGAGGTGCAGGGTGTTGAGCAATTTGCTCAGGCCCTCGAGCGCGTAGAATTCGCATTGTATGGGAATGAGTACAGAGTCGGCTGCCGTCAGCGCGTTGAGTGTGAGCAATCCCAGTGCAGGGGGGCAGTCGATGATGATGAAGTCATAGGTTTCGCGCGCTTGCAAAAGGGCATTTTTGAGGCGTTGTTCGCGCGATGTGACGGAGACCATTTCCACTTCGGCGCCAGTGAGACGAATGTGAGAGGGCGCAATGCTGAGAAAGGGCAAGTCGCTTTCGTGGATGACTTCCATTAAGGGCAAGTCTTCGAGAAGCACTTCGTACACACAGGGCGTTTGTTCATCTACCTCAATGCCACATCCGCTGGACGCGTTGGCCTGTGGGTCTATGTCGAGCAGCAGGGTTTTCTTTTCTGCAGTAGCCAGACACGCAGATAGGTTGACTGCGGTGGTGGTTTTGCCCAC
>JAPPIE010000011.1 GCA_028874765.1 Gemmatimonadota bacterium | reverse complement strand
CTCAGCCCGGAGATGTTCAACGCGAAGCAATTCACCCATAATATTTATCGCTCCTGAAAAAAGCCGAGTATCTCTTTATTTTTCGTGTTAAAAAAACAGGTGAAACCATGTGATGTCAACCGAAAAGAGCCGATCCATTTTCGGATCGGCTCTTTCATTTATTACACCAATAATAGATTCTCTCTAACCCTCATCATAATCAGTCAATGGACGGATCCAGATATTCCGATAGCGCACGGGATCGCCGTGATCTTGCAGCATCAACGGCCCGGTAGGCCCGTGCGGCGTGTCGTAATTCGACACATTTCTGTGTCCGGTCGGTCCCATAGCCTCTTTGCGGTTGTGCAACACGACACCATTCAAAAACACCGTCAAATAAGCGGGCTTCACCAGCGTATCGCCATCGTATTCCGGTGTTTCAAAAACAATATCATAAGCCTGCCACTCACCCGGTGGGCGCGTCGCATTCACCAGCGGCGAAAACTGACTGTAAATCGCGCCCGTAGTACCATCGGAATACGTCGGATTGTCATATCCATCCAGCACCTGCACCTCGTATTTCCCGATCAAAAACACACCGCTATTTCCCCGCCCCTGGCTGCTGCCGCGCACTTCTGACGGACAGGCAAACTCTATGTGTAACTGTGCGCTTCCAAACTCATCTTTCGTCCGGATATTCCCTGTACGGGGATTCACCTCTACATACCCATCCTCCACCGTCCATGTCGGATCTCCACCATCGAGACTCTGCCAACTGGACAAATCCGTACCATCAAACAGCACCACGGCATCCGATGGCGCATCACCTGCACCTGCACCCGGCGTCACCACGCGCGGTGCTGGCCGATTCTTATCGTGAACGCGCCACGGTTGATTGGGCAACATCGGCGTATCATCATACCCCACAGGCGTGTGTTTTTCTGCTGCCATTTTGTTTCCTTTCTAAAATGAAGTGAATATTTTATCGTAAAGCCATGATCATAAAAATACAAAGATGTGTCAAGCCCGCAATACATAATACCTCAGTAATAAATCCCACTGATATCCCACCCGAAGACAGACACATCTACCCATCCGGTACTGACCATCCCGCCTCTACTCCGACATCCATTCCCCTGCGATCCGCGCCAATTCTTCCATCACGGGTTCATCGGTATTTCGCCGCTTCAAAATTTTAAATCCGTGATCCGCGGTATCCACCACGTGAAGCGTCGCCCCCTTCAGATTATCCACCACCGGCTGCAACAGTTCTAAATTCGCCATCCTATCCCGCTGGCCCGATAAAAACAGCATCGGCACGCGCACATCCTTCAAATGCTCGGCGCGCTCTGTATTAGGCTTACTCGAATAAAGCGGAAAAGCGAAAAACACAATACCCTTCAACCCGTCAACAGGTTCTTCGGCACAAGCCATCGAAACCATCCGCCCGCTCATCGAATGCCCGCCGGCAAAAACGGGCAACCCACGCGCCTGCTTCATCCCCATTGCTATGGCCGCACGCACAGTAGCCAACCGCACCTTCTCCCCATCCATGCCACCACCGCCCCTCTCGGAATACGGATAATTAAAGCGCAAAGTCGCAATCCCCACATCGTTCAACGCATCGCTCAGTTCCTGCATAAAGAGATGCCGCATATTCGTACCCGACCCGTGACCCAAAACCAACAATGCCTTTGCTCCGCGCGGTCGCGCGTACAAAGCCGACACCTCACCCTTTTCCTCAGTCGCAATAAACTTCAACTCCTTCGGTTCAACAGCCATTTATATCTCCTCTTTTATCCACGTAATGGATCTTCAAAACGCGTACCGGGCAATTCGGTACAAATCACTTTTAGCTTCAGTTGCTTGTCTTTCATACACCACCTCTTTTCAGAACTTGCACCAAATGATATAACAAAGTATAGTATAGAAATACCATTTACGCCGCCCAATTCTTTGAACACCGCGAAAGGAGACGCATGCAACCCAACATCATCTTGATCAACTGCGACGACCTCGGCTACGGCGATCTCGGCAGTTACGGCTCAAAAATCAACAAAACGCCAGCACTCGACAAAATGGCTGCAGAAGGCATAAAATTCACCGACTTCTACATGGCATCTCCCGTGTGTTCGCCCTCTCGAGGCGCCATGCTCACAGGCTGTTATCCCCCGCGCATTGGCTTTGGCTCTTTTGATGGACGTTGGGTCCTCTTTCCCGGCCAGGGCGTAGGCTTGAACCCCAGCGAAATCACCATCGCCAAACTCCTCAAAGACAAAGGCTACGCCACCA
>JAPPIE010000181.1 GCA_028874765.1 Gemmatimonadota bacterium | reverse complement strand
CGGTGAAGGGCGATTTGCACGATATTGGCAAAAATTTGTGTATCATGATGTTGCGAGGCGCCGGGTTTATCGTCCATGACCTCGGCGTGGATACATCCGAAGACGAATTTATGGATGCCGTCGAAGAACACGAAGCCAATTTACTCGGCATGTCGGCGCTTTTGACCACGACAATGCCGAATATGGGCAAGACAATTGAGGCATTTATCGACGAAGACTTGCGAGACGATGTGAAAATCATGGTAGGCGGTGCCCCTGTGACACAGGAATTTGCCGACGACATGGGTGCGGATGGATACGGCGAAAACGCCCTGGACTGCGTGGAACTGGCTGTACAATTGTTGAAGGAGTGGGAGGAGGAGAATGAGTGAGCGTGAAAAAATAGATCGAGAAGCCTATCAAAAGCGGCTGGATCGCATGTCTGAAATTTTTTCAGATATTGTCCAGCATGCCGACGAACAGGCGCAGATGCGCTGTCCCTACAAAAATAAAGACAACGAATGCACAGCCAAATTTGGATGTAAATTCCAGCGTAAACCAGCGCCCAATCGGGCGCTTTTTCAATGTGCCAGCAACGATAACCTCGACTATCGCACCGCCTGGGAAACAGAGCCAGATGCCTATCGTGAGATGAAGACCACACTCAAAAAACAAAAAAACCGTCGCCGAAAAAAGGGAACGGGCACAATTACACACATGGGCAAGGTGCAACAACTCGAAGCGAGGAAGACGATATTTGATTATGCCGACGACCTGGCCGTTCAGGTTCCAACGTCGTGTTTCCGGTCGGGAATATGCCATGAATGCGTGGTAGAAATTGCAAAAGGCGAAGAAGCTCTATGCCCAAAAACAGAGGCTGAAACCTTCTTAAAAGACAATTACCGATTGGCCTGTCAGGCCGAAGTCGTAGATCTGGATGCCGAAGTCGAATTTGTACCCCTGCGCCGCGCGCCTCAAATTTTGACCTTGAGCCAGAAAAAAGAAATTGATCTCGATCCTCTGGTAACGCGCAAGGGGGACCGAATATTTTGCGACGGAGAAGACATCGATCGGTTCCGTGGCCACATCTACGGACTGGCAATTGATGTGGGCACCACGACAATTGTGATGGATCTCATAGATCTGGAATCTGGCGAAAGTATTGCGATTGCATCTTATGAAAATCCCCAGTGCTTTGGCGGTAGCGACATCATGTATCGCATTTCCTATGATGGCGAATATCCAAATGAACTGTGGAAAGCACTGGTAAATGCGATCAACCACGAAATTCTCGTGCTATGTGAAAAACTGGATTTTGAGCGGCAAGAAATTTACGAAATTGTCGTCGCTGGCAATGCCACCATGCGGGATATATTTTTCAGGCTCGATGTGCAGAGTATCGGGCAAAAACCCTATAAATCTCAAATAGAACACGAATATCTGACCGGAGAGCGAAAAACAACCGCCCTTTATGAAAGCAGCAGGCGGTTGGGCATTCGCGCAAATCCCAAAGCGCGGGTATATGGCATGCCCCTTATTGCAAGCCATGTGGGCGGCGATGTCGCAGCGGACATGCTGGCCGTGGAAATGGGTGACCAAGACGAGATATTCATGCTCGTCGATGTGGGCACCAATACCGAGGTCGTGGTGGGCAATCGAGACCGGTTGGTAGCAGCCTCTTGTCCGGCGGGACCGGCATTTGAAGGCGGCGGTATCGCCTGTGGCATGCCCGGACAAGATGGGGCGATTGAATCGATGGTGTGGGAAAATGGTCAGTTCAATTACCGCGTAATTGGCGGCGGCGCACCCCAGGGATTGTGCGGCTCTGGTCTTATTGACTTGTTGGCCGAGCTTCGGCGGCATGATATGATGACAGAAAAGGGCGTATTTGCCGACCGCAAGCAATATGAAATGATGGTAGTGCCCGAACACGGCATTGCGCTATCGCGCGAAGATGCGAGCAATCTGGCTCAGGCCAAGGCCGCAAATTATTGTGGGCAGTTACTCGTCATGCGCGAATTTGGCATTGCCCCCGATCAGATCCATCGGCTTTATCTATCCGGTGGTTTTGCCAATTACGTGAATGTGCAAAATGCAATTGACATCGGTTTTCTCGCACCCGTGCCCCAAGAACGCATTGAAAAGGTGGGAAATGCCGCGATATTGGGCGCGAGAGAAGTATTGCTCTCGCGGAAACGACGCGACGGGTTAGAACGCCTGGTAAAACGAATTGAACATGTAGAACTGGAGACAAAGCCAGATTTTTTTGACGTATTTGTCGAAGGGTGTCAGTTTA
>JAPPIE010000336.1 GCA_028874765.1 Gemmatimonadota bacterium | reverse complement strand
CGGTGAAGGGCGATTTGCACGATATTGGCAAAAATTTGTGTATCATGATGTTGCGCGGTGCCGGGTTTGTCGTCCACGACCTCGGCGTAGATACATCCGAAGACGAATTTATGGATGCCGTGGAAGAACACGAAGCCAATTTGCTCGGCATGTCGGCACTGTTGACCACGACAATGCCGAATATGGGTAAGACAATTGAGGCATTTATCGACGAAGATCTGCGAGACGATGTAAAAATTATGGTTGGCGGCGCTCCTGTCACACAGGAATTTGCCGACGACATGGGTGCGGATGGATACGGTGAAAACGCCCTGGACTGTGTGGAACTGGCTGTACAATTGTTGCAGGAGTGGGAGGCGGAGAATGAGTGAGCGTAAAAAAATAGATCGAGAAGCCTATCAAAAGCGGCTGGACCGCATGTCTGAAATTTTTGCAGATATTGTCCAGCATGCCGACGAACAGGCGCAGATGCGTTGTCCCTATAAAAATAAAGACAACGAATGCACCGCCAAATTTGGATGTAAATTTCAGCGTAAACCAGCGCCCAACCGGGCGCTTTTTCAATGTGCCAGCAATGACAACCTCGACTATCGCACCGCCTGGGAAACAGAGCCAAACGCCTATGCTGAAATGAAGACCGCGCTCAAAACACAAAAAAACCGTCGCCGAAAAAAGGGAACGGGAACAATTACACACACCGGTCAGGTACAGCAACTCGAAGCGCGAAAGACGATATTTGATTATGCCGACGACCTATCTGTTCTGGTTCCAACCTCGTGTTTTCGGTCGGGGATATGCCACGAATGCGTGGTAGAAATTACAAAGGGAGAAGAAAGCCTGTGCCCCAAAACCGAAGCTGAAGCCTTCTTAAAAGACAACTACCGATTGGCCTGTCAGGCCGAAGTCGTAGATTTAGATGAGGAAGTTGAGTTTGCGCCCCTGCGCCGCGCGCCTCAAATTTTGACCTTGAGCCAGAAAAAAGAAATCGACCTCGATCCCATAGTAACGCGCCGTGGAGATCGGGTGTTCTACGACGGAGAAGACATCGATCGCTTTCGGGGACACATCTATGGGCTGGCAATTGATGTAGGCACCACGACAATTGTGATGGATCTCATAGATTTGGAATCTGGCGAGAGTATTGCGATTGCATCTTATGAAAATCCCCAGCGATTTGGCGGCAGCGATATAATGTATCGTATTTCCTATGACGGTGAATATCCAAATGAACTGTGGAAGGCACTGGTAAATGCGATCAACCACGAAATTCTCGTACTATGTGAAAAATTGGGTTTTGAGCGGCAAGAAATTTACAAAATTGTCGTCGCTGGCAACGCCACCATGCGGGATATGTTTTTCAGGCTCGATGTACAGAGTATTGGACAAAAGCCCTATAAATCTCAAATAGAACACGAATATCTGGCCGGAGAGCGAGAAACAACCGCCCTTTATGAAAGCAGCAGGCGGTTGGGCATTCGGGCAAATCCCAAAGCGCGGGTATATGGCATGCCCCTTATTGCAAGCCATGTGGGCGGCGATGTCGCAGCGGACATGCTGGCCGTGGAAATGGGTGACCAAGACGAGATATTCATGCTCGTCGATGTGGGCACCAATACCGAGGTCGTGGTGGGCAATCGAGACCGGTTGGTAGCAGCCTCTTGTCCGGCGGGACCGGCATTTGAAGGCGGCGGTATCGCCTGTGGCATGCCCGGACAAGATGGGGCGATTGAATCGATGGTGTGGGAAAATGGTCAGTTCAATTACCGCGTAATTGGCGGCGGCGCACCCCAGGGATTGTGCGGCTCTGGTCTTATTGACTTGTTGGCCGAGCTTCGGCGGCATGATATGATGACAGAAAAGGGCGTATTTGCCGACCGCAAGCAATATGAAATGATGGTAGTGCCCGAACACGGCATTGCGCTATCGCGCGAAGATGCGAGCAATCTGGCTCAGGCCAAGGCTGCAAATTACTGTGGGCAGTTACTTGTCATGCGCGAATTTGGCATTGCCCCCGACCAGATCCATCGGCTCTATCTATCTGGCGGATTTGCCAACTACGTCAATGTGCAAAATGCGATTGACATCGGTTTTCTCGCCCCCGTGCCACA
The DNA here is from genome assembly GCA_028874765.1 of Gemmatimonadota bacterium. Taxonomy (GTDB): domain Bacteria; phylum Latescibacterota; class UBA2968; order UBA2968; family UBA2968; genus VXRD01. Next base: position 167 of record JAPPIE010000336.1, on the reverse strand, counting down.
AGAGCGCATTGAGAAAGTGGGAAATGCCGCGATATTGGGCGCAAGAGAAGTATTGCTCTCGCGGAAACGACGCGACGAGTTAGAGCGCCTGGTAAAGCGAATTGAACATGTGGAACTGGAGACAAAGCCAGATTTTTTTGACGTATTTGTCGAAGGGTGTCAGTTTA
>JAPPIE010000101.1:19828-21380 GCA_028874765.1 Gemmatimonadota bacterium | reverse complement strand
TGAGATCAACCGCGCCATCTCTATTTTGAATCGCGTAGTCATCGCCAATGGGTTTGCGTGGACGCACCGCAATATTGCTGCCGCGGCTTTGTATAATGACACCCGCCTCGGGATTTTCAATTTCGACAGCTCCCCGGTTGGCCTGTACAGTAGTTGCACCGGCAATATTTTTCAGGCGCGTTGCACCGCGATTATTTTTTACATCCACACGTCCCCCAACCTGACCGACGTTAATTGAACCGCGGTTATTGTTTGCAATAAAATCGCCACCAGCATGTTGCACCGCGATATCGCCACGGTTCTGTTTGACCCTTATATTGCCCGACGCACCTTCAAAAACCGTCTTGCCACGGTTATTGTTGAGGGTTGCAGTGCCATCAATTTGGGGAAGCGTGATATTACCGCGACTGGCTCGCACATCGAGATCAACTTTTTCGGGATGACGCAACTCAAAGTCGATCCGCACAGATCGAATCGAATCGCCTTTTTCGCGTTTGGGCACATTGGGTCGTATCTGCACAGCATCGGATTCCCGCCGTATTTGAACATCAATCTGCTCGGCAAAAGCCTTCACCGCTTCTTCATCAGTTCCCCAAACCGAGATTTTTGCGTCAACCTGAACCTCATCGCGATCCCAAATTTTTGAGGTAATATGGCCTCTTGGCGTCCGCACAGATAGGCGATCAGAGACCTGGATCGATGTTGTCTCAACAAATTGTCGAACCGCTTTTTCGGGATGCTTTCTATCGCTATCTTCCACCCATTGTGAAACGGCTTCAGACGCTGTTTGCATCGCTTCCTGAACAATCTCACCCACATCGGGCATTGAGCGCGTAGCTTCGCGCACGATGCGATTGACATTGGGCATCGCCTCGCGCACCGCGCGTCTGGCTCTGGGCATCGCCTCGCGCAGGGTCTCTTGTGCTTCGCGAATGCGTTCTTGCACCTCAACCTGAATATCCGCACCGCCACTGCGTCGTCGTCGCCGCTGGCGCTGACGACTTCCATTGCGTCTGCGCTGGCGACCTTCACCTCGCGGTTCTTCTGCAGTATCCCCGAGCGCATCGAGTAATTTCACGGCATCTTCTGCCGTTATTTTTCCATCTTGAATCATCTCGAGAACCTTCATGCGTTCTTCTTTCACAATATACTCCTTTCTTTATTTTCTATTCATCCTTCTAAGTTCTTCCGCTGCATCCTCCACCGTAATCTCGCCGGATTCGAGACGGTCGAGAACCTCTTGCTGAGACGCAGCGGACAAATCTTCCACCTCGGGATGTGTTCCCGTTGCAAAACCGAGTTCTGCAATCACATCGTCGAGATGGTTGCGAATCGTGCTATAGGGCACGCGGAGTTCGCGCGTCATCTCTTTGACATTGCCGCGCAATCGGACAAATGTCTCGACAAAAGCCAGATTTTCGGGCGATAGACGGTTAAAAATTGTGGGCTGAAACTCTCCAATAACCTCACATTCACATCGCGTACAGCGAATGCGGGTGACAATCACATCATTCTGGCAGGCTGGGCATTTCTCAATAATTTTACGCATATT
>JAPPIE010000101.1:0-19728 GCA_028874765.1 Gemmatimonadota bacterium | reverse complement strand
TGACAATCACATCATTCTGGCAGGCTGGGCATTTCTCAATAATTTTACGCATATTAATCCTTTTTTTCACTTTATACACCATTTTAGACAAAAAGTTTCATTAAAATATAAAATATTTTAATTTTTAATGCAATTTATTTTTTTATGCCAATTTATTTGTTTTTTCAACAACCCTTCTCATTTGACTTTTTGTAATAATTTATTTGATTGTTATAGCATAGCTATCATCAGTCAGCAAAAACCTCCTGGATCGCGGCTCAACTTCATAGCCTGCCCCGTAGTGATTCTATACGGGGCCGCGATGACGAAACACGGGACGGCACGGGGGCCGTCCCCTACAACACCAGGCCGCAATGACAAAGACACACAAACTCAGATCTCACCCCAAAACGAGGCACTCAATGACACGCCTACTAATCGTCTTCATCGCATTGATCGGCCTGGGCACACCGGCTCATTCTCGCGTTGACATCAGCTATTACCTGCCCGAAAGCACGACCTACGACCCCAACATCCCCACACCCGAAGCCTTTTTCGGATTTCAGATTGGCGATTGGCACCTGCGGCACGACCTCATCGTAAACTACATGCACACATTGGCCGAACGCTCTGACCGCATAGTCCTCACGCAATATGCCCAAACACACCAGCAACGCCCCCTATTATTACTCACCATCACATCCCCACAAAATCACCAGAACCTCGAAACCATCCAGATACAACACCGGCAACTCACAAATCCGGACCAGTCGCCCGCGCTCAACATCAACACAATGCCCGTGGTCGTGTACATGGGATATAGCATCCACGGCAATGAACCCAGCGGCGGCAACGCCGCACCATTAATTGCATATCATCTGGCGGCGGCGCAAGGTCCCGCCATAGACAACCTCCTCGCCAACGCCGTCATTTTGCTCGATCCCGTATCCAATCCCGACGGCTTTAGTCGCTTTGCACACTGGGCAAACATGTACCGCAGCAAACAACTCGTTGCCGATCCCGAGCACCGGGAACATCGAGAAATCTGGCCGAGCGGACGCACCAACCACTACTGGTTTGACCTCAACCGCGACTGGGTATTTATCCAGCATCCCGAAAGCCGGGGGCGAATCGAGACATTCCACGCCTGGAAACCCAATATGCTCACCGACCACCATGAAATGAACACCAATTCCACTTACTTTTTTCAACCGGGCATACCCTCGCGCAACAATCCCCTCACGCCAGCACGCACTTATGAACTCACCGCTGCAATCGCCAAACGCAACGTCAGCGCGCTCGATAAAATCGGCACACTATATTACACACGGGAGTCATTCGACGATTTTTACATCGGCAAAGGATCGACCTATCCCGATCTCAACGGCGGCGTGGGCCTTCTCTTTGAGCAAGCCAGCGCACGCGGACTGATGCAAGAAAGCATTCACGGACCCATCTCATTTCCCTTTGCCATACGCAACCAGGTGAGAACTGCCCTATCAGCACTCCAGGCAGCCCAGGAACTGCGCACCGAACTGCTATCGCATCAGCGCGATTTTTACATCTCTGCATCCCAGGACGCCGCAAGTGCCGCCATCAAAGCTTATGTTGTTGGCGATCCGGATGACATGGCGCGCACCCATCATTTTCTCGACATCCTCCAGCAGCACCACATACAGATCTACGACCTCGCGCGTCCCCTGCGCGTCGGCGGTCAGACCTTCCAGCCCGGCTCGGCCTATATCATTCCCACCGCGCAACCGCAATACCGTCTGCTCACCAGCCTATTTGAGCGCCGCACCACCTTTCGCGACAGCTTATTTTACGATGTCTCAGCCTGGACATTACCCCTATCTTTTAACATGCCCCTGGTCGAGATCAAGTCGTCATCCCAGGAATTTATCGGCGACCTCTTGCCACCGTCCAAATTTCCTCGAGGCCGTCTGTCTGTCTCCAATCCGGAGATCAATACTTATGCGTACCTTTTTGAGTGGAACGGACATTATGCACCTCGCGCACTCTACCGCCTGCAAAAAGCCGGTATAAAAGCCAAAGTGGCCTCGCGACAGCTTAGCATGCGTATTTCCTCAGACTCGGAGAATGAGCGCTTATTTGACTACGGCACCATACTCATCCCCATGGGCATACAAAAAAACGATCCGCAGACGATTCGAAACCTCATGCAAACAATCGCACGCGAAGATGCTCTCAACGTATTTGCCGTCTCCACCGGACAGACCGACAGCGGTATTGACCTGGGCAGCCCGGGGTTTGTCCCCCTCGAAACACCTCAAATAGCCCTTTTAATTGGCAAAGGCACCGATGTCTATAACGCCGGTGAAGTGTGGCATTTGTTAGACCAGCGCTACAATATGGCGATCAGCCTCATAGACGCCAGCCATGTGCGCGATATAGACCTCAATCGCTATAATACAGTAATCGCAGCAGGCGGGTCGTATAGCGACCTCGACTCTACAAGTGTCAACGCCTTAAAACAGTGGCTGCGTCAGGGCAATACACTCATAGCACTCAACAGTGCGGTTCGCTGGGCCATCAATACCAAACTCGCCAGTGCCCAATTCGTCGGGCGAAATCGAGAAAATTACAGGGAACGCAAAGCTTATATCAATGCACCCAGCGATCGGGGAGCGCAAATCATTGGCGGTGCTATCTTTCGGGTTCACCTGGATCGCACCCATCCCCTCGCCTATGGGTATCGCGATGACAGCCTGCCAGTCTTTCGGCGCGGCACACTCTTTATCAAACCAGTAAACCCCTATGCCACCCCTTTGCAATATGCCAAACAGCCCTTGCTCGCAGGTTATATCTCTGAACAGAACCACAATTACATCGCCGAATCCGCATCCACTCTCGTCGCCAAACAGGGCTATGGCCGCGTCATACTCATGCTCGACAACCCCACCTTCCGCGCCTATTGGTACGGCACTCAAAAACTCCTCGCCAACGCCCTCTTTTTCGGTCCCACCATCCGTCTTAGCACATTGGACGAGTAACAGGCGCATATCAGGACAACCACAGGGGGTTGTCCCTACAACAAACCACAATATCATCGTAGGGGACGGCCCCTGTGCCGTCCCGGTATTCAGGCAATAAAAAAGAGCACTGATTCTAACGAACCAGTGCTCTTTTATCATTCGCGTCGCAGTATTCACCGTTGAATATCGTGACGCGTGGCATCTTTGGGCACGGGCAAAACAAAATCCTCGTCGGACAAGCCCGCATTGACGACGCGCGATTTGATCTGTATGAGCATCACATCCTCACCCTGCCGAATCTCGATACGACGGGGCAGTGCAAAGCCGCCATCCATGCGATAATCAGACAGCATGCGTGCCGATACGAGTTGTCCATCGCCGTTATAAACCCTCTCCTCGCGCAAAAAACCCGTACGCGCCTCAATCCAGAGACGACGCAAATAAAGATCGTATTGCAACTCCAAAAAAATATGTTCTTCCCCGGGTTCAAAACGCACCACGCGGGAGGCATCTATGGGAGAGAGATTGGGCAAACCGAGAATGGCGCGATCGTACGCATAATAGGACAAATCAACATCCGTGAGTACGTAGAGCACATCTTCGGGATTGCCCACGAGATAGCGATTCTCGCGGGGCAGGTGAACGTGTAGCGTATCGTTTTGGGCACGCGCGGCCATGACCACAGTGCCGAAACCGCCAACGACGAGTTTGAGATCCGAAGGAAATCGGTAGCGCACAAGCGCAGAAGCCCTGCGTTCGCGCACCCCATCAACAGTGAGATCAACGCTGGCGCGAACCTCCTGATTGTGCAAACTGTCGTAGCGGGTAGCGATGAGATGGAAAAATTCGGTTGAAGAAGTAACAGGCGGCAAAAGAGCGGGGCGATTGGCGATACAGCCGGCGATCAGAAAGAGGAGAATAAGTAGGCATCTACGATTGTGCATGGAGCCTTTGGGGCGGTAGGGTGGGATGAACTGGCCTGAGAAGCGGCCAGTTGTACACCGCTTCGTCTATTCGTCTATTCGTCCATTCGTCTATTCGGAATAACTGGCGTCTTTGGAAAGATTTTTGAATTTTTCCCGCAGAGTCTGGTTATCGGGATCAAATTCTATAGCGCGTTCATAATGGTGGCTTGCGCGGGAGAAATCGCCCATTTTGTGCGCTGTGTCTCCCGCGTGCTCGTGGATGACCGCGAGATTTTCGCGCAGACCATCTAAGATCGGGGAATTGGGATTGGTTTGGCGAAGGGTTTCTTCCTCTACGGTGAGTGCGCGGTCCAGCCAGCGCGCGGCATTTTCATACTGTTTGAGCTGATAATAGACCCAGCCGAGGCTATCGAGATAAGCACCATTCTCAGGGTCATTTTTCAGGGCGCGTTCAATTAACTTTTTCGCTTCAGTGAGGCGTTCACCGCGCTCGGCGAGCATATACCCCAAATAATTGCTGGCCTCTGCGTGATCCTGGTCCAGTGCCAAAAGACGTTGAAATATGGCGACAGCGCGATCGAACTGTCCCGCCCGTTCAAGACTGCGCCCCAGATCAAAGAGCACATGCTCGAGAAATTCGGGATTGTCTTCCGTATCCGCGATAAGTGGCTCCAGCAGGGGAATGGCTTTTTCCCAGTTGCGATCAAAAAGATATGTGCGCGCCAGTTCGTAGCGAAAACCCGTGTGTTCTGGCCTCACGTCAACAGCCTGTTGATAGATATTGCGCGCACTGGCAATCTCATCCTGCCGCAGATAAACGCGGGCGAGATCAAACGCGATTTGATCGTAATACTCGCTTTCAGAGCGCGTGTCTCGATGGAGTTTTTCCAAAATCTGTTGCGCGCTTGCCCAGTTTTCTTCAACTCTGTAAGAACGGGCTATACCGAGATGATATTCGGTCTTTTCACCCTGCAAGTTGGCGTGGCGATAAGTTTTGCGCGCATCTGCCGTACGATTGACATCGAGCAACAGACCGGCTTTGGTGCCCAGCAGGGTCTGATTTTCGGGATCGGTTTGCAACTGGTGATTGAGAACGCGTTCGGCCATATCGGCAAATAGCATTTTCTCGCCGTGATCGTGACGGCCCCGCACCATTCTGAGAAGCACATTGCCTAACCGATTGACCAGGTGGGTATCTGGTGGCATTTCTTCAAGAAGGCGATTTAGATAGTATTTGTGAGTATAAATATGTACCAATTGAACCCAGACTGGAACAGTCTGCTTGGTAACGTTATAATCTCGCTGCGCGACTATCCGCCGAAAATTTTGTTCGGCAGATAGTGTATCGCCCCGAGAGAGCTGTGTTATGCCCAGTTGAAAAAGGAGATCGTCATTATTGGGATCATCTTCGAGGATATCGCGATAAATTTGCGCTGCTTTGTCAAACGCGCGCAGCCGGTGGTAGTTCTCAGCGGCAAAGAGCTTTTCCTGCGCGCCCTGTCCTGGAATAGCGACAATACTGTCGAGCACCGTTATGATTTTACTGCGCTGCCCCCGGGCATTGTAAATTTGGAGAAGTTGATTATAAGCACTCAGGTCTCGCGGCGCGAGTTGCACAATAGTATTTAACTGGTCAATAGCTGTGGTAGTATCGCGCAAGCCCCGGCTGAGAGCGTGATAATAGAGCCAGCGGGTCTGCACATTTTTGGGATCAATTTGAATGGCTCGCCGTGCGGGTTCGACCGCATCTTGAAACCGCCGAACAGCATTGAGATTGCGAGCCAGTGCGTTGTAAAGCGTCGCAGAGGTCGAATCGTACTGCACAGCAGCTCGCAGTTCGGAAATAGCCTGATCGCGTTGGCCTGCGGCTTCTGCAAATCGCGCTCGTAAAAAGTGCGTAACTGCCTGGGGATGCGGGGGTGTTTTCTTTGGTACAGACCGCAAGCTAATTTGCGGTTGCTGCGCTGTTGTACAGCCGATGAGCAATGTAAGCAAACATAAGAATGTGTAACGCATGATCTTTAATCCCTATGTGGGCGAATTTTTGATTTGGGTTTTTTGAACTCCCACATCAGTTCGCTGCGGCCAAAATCGGTTTCGTGAGACTGCACGATGAGTTTGATGTACTTTGTCTGATCTGAAACAACTGGTGTTTTCATAACCGTATGCGCAGAAAAATAAAGTATAAGCAATTTTTCATTGCCCACATAAGTAATATTCATGGGCGGCTCTGCAAAATAGCGCACCTTTTCACCGGGCGTATAAGTGGGAGAAATATACGTACCAAATACATCCGTAACTTCCATTTCTCTGCCCGGTACAGAAACCTGGAGTGCTTCGAGCGGATAAAATGCCCGTTCTTCAATTTTGTCGGGTTCATACCCGATCTCTTCGCTGTCTTCGAGGTAAATTGTCCAGCGACTCAGATCGAGATACGCCTTGTCGTAAATGGTATTGAATTTTAAGCGAATTTGAATATCGTCATCGAGTCGGTTTTGGCTGGCATACGCATCCCATGTCTGGGCAGAAAGGCTATCGGGACCGTAGTGGGTTTGCAACATGTCAAACTCTGAACGCACGAGATCCGGGACGTAAAGCGTAGCAGAGATGAGCAGCGGGGAACGCACGACGCGATAGCGTTCGGAAACGTTCAACTCTCGGAATTGCAAATCGGGGTGCGCGGCAATACTCGGTGCCTGCGACAGATTGTCTATAGGACGCACCGAGGGAACAAAGCTGCGCACAGTCCATATCTTGAGCAATTGCGGATATGTCCAGGTATTATCTGGATCCGGCTTTGATGGCAGGGTGAGTTTATAGACCTCTTTTTTTCCCGAAAACTCGGGAAAAAGCGGGGAGTTTTGAACGTGATAATAGGGATGTTGCGCAATGGGAATGGCAAAAACATCGCCTTTGCCAATGAGTTTATCCAGACGTTCAATTTGCTTGCTATCGAGCGCAGTTTTAAGCGCATCAAACACGGCACTCGCACTGTCATTAGCACTCTGCCGCAGACTTCTCAGATCTTTGAGTTTGGGAACATAGCCCTGCCACAAAAGGGCTTCATTGGTACGGCGCGCGCGTTCGGTTTGATATTCAATCACGACATCGCGAAGTGCTGAAACGCGTTTGGCAATATGCTCTTTCTGATCGCCCCTCGCCTTGAGATGTTTGCTCAATCGATCCGCTTCGAGGAGATCCTTCGTATTGGCACCCCAGGCAGTTTGGAGCGCGACAAGGAAAACCGCGACGAAACTTGCTCGGAAAAACATGATATATACCCGCGTGTATTTTATGTCTAAAGCCAACCCCTATTTTAATGTTTGAACGCCCAAAAGGTTCAAAATTGCGTTTATCTTCGCCCGCGTCTTTTGGGGCGGACATTTTGCGTATGTGACAAAAGGTGGAAATCTATCCGCAGGCGTTGCCGGTCGAGTTGGGCGAGTTGTACCTGAACCGAATCGCCGAGTCGGAAAATCGTTCCCGTGGATTCACCAATGAGCGCGCCTTGCAACTCGTGGTAAATATAATAATCATCATAGAGATATTTTACGTGAACCAGACCCTCAATGAGCACATCATTGAGTTGAACAAAAAACCCGATAGAACGCACATCGACAATAACGGCATCGAAACACTCGCCCATCTTATCTTTCAAATAGAGAATTTGCATAAGCCGAATAGCATCCCACTCGGCTTGTTGCGCGGCGATCTCGCGTTGCGTCGCCAAATCGCCAATATCGGGCAAGAGGCGTGCGCGGCGCGCCATCTGCCCGGGCGTAATCGCATCGTTGATCGCATCGCGCAAAGTGCGGTGAAGAATCAGATCGGGGTAGCGTCGAATGGGCGATGTGAAATGCGTATAAGTATCGCAAGCCAACCCAAAATGACCGACATTGTCGGGCGTGTACACGGCTTTCTTCATTGAACGCAACAGGCGGTGGCTCAAAATATGCCCTATAGGCTCATCCTTAAAATTGGCGAGAAACGCCTGGATGCTATCTATCCGCGAAGGATCGGAAAGGCGATACCCCAATGTTCTCGCCAGATCGCAAAATTCGGCGAGTTTTTCACCGTCGGGCGGTTCGTGGACGCGATAGAGAATCGGGACGCCGCTATCGGCCATGCGCCGCGCGACAATCTCATTGGCCAGAAGCATAAATTCTTCAATAAGACGATGACTATTCAAACGCGCACGGGGAAGAATGTGAACAGGATAGCCCTGATCGTCGAGAATAATACGAGGTTCGGGAATCTCAAAATCGATCGTACCCCTTGCCATGCGTTTCCCTGTCAGACATCTCCTCAGAGCCTCCATATGCAGGAGAACATCGGCATGCGATTCGGCGGGATTGTCCGCACACCTATCGCCATCGAGCACCTGCTGAACCTCTTCATAAGACAGACTCGCCCGACTGCGTATAACCGTCTCTGCAATTTGGGCGTCAATCAACTCACCGTCGGAGGTAATCCGCGCCAGAATACTCAGCGTTAGACGATCTTCACAGGGCTGTAAAGAACAGATATTTGCCGAGAGTTTTTCCGGCAACATGGGAATGACGCGATCGGGCAAATACACGCTACTGCCGCGCGCGAGAGCTTCGTGGTCGAGAGACGAGCCTTCGGGAACATAGTAGCTAACATCGGCAATATGAATGCCCAGACAATAGGTCTGATCATCGAGAACCTGAAGCGATACGGCATCGTCGTGATCGCGCGCATCGGCTGGATCAATCGTAAAACAGACCAAATCGCGCAAATCGAGGCGACGGTCAATCTCCTCTGTGGGAATACCTTCGGGAATCGCTTCTGTGGCATCGAGAACATGGTGGGGAAATTCGAGTGGAAGACCGAGTTTTTTGATCAGAATAAGGGTCTCAATACCCGCATCTTCCGCATTGCCCAGAACTTCGACAATCCGTCCATCGGGATGGGCATTGGGCGAGGAATATGTGAGACGCACAACCACCTTTTGCCCCGCCTTAGCACCGTGGGTGGGGTCATCGGAGATATGAATACGCGCGCGGATGCGCGGATCGTCGGAGACCACAAGAGAAACGCCATCATACGTACCCACCACTGTTTGCTCGGCGCGTTCCACAATGCGAACCAACTCACCCTCTGCGCGATCGCTGCCCTGTGCCCTGCGCGTGAGGCGCGCCACAGCGCGGTCGCCGTGTCGCGCACGTCTCATGTATCTCGCACCAATAAAAATATCTGCGCCGCCATCTTCGGGCGCAAGCAGACCATATCCACTGGCCTGGACACTGATGCGACCGACGACGAGATTGTGATCAGACGGAATGCCGTAGCGGCTGCGGCGCAATTTTACGAGGTCACCATCGCGCACCAGGCGGCGAATCAGGCGGCGAAAATCTGAATAAGCCCGATCGGAGACGCGAAGAGCGCGAGCAAGTTCCCTGATCTTGAGCGGACGCCTATGTTGTTGGCGCACAAAATTCAGTACTTGATCGCGAGAGACAGACATATTTCTATAGGAACCAATAGCAGACAAACAGGCGGGAGATGTGGTGGCGGTGTGTGAGCGAAATCATTATACTGCTGAGGATAACTCAAGGCAAATATACGGAAAGGGTGCGAAAAAGCAATGCAAAACCTCTACCGGCTAATCGCAATAGCTCTCTTGTGCTTTGGGGGATGCGCCGCGCAATATGTTCTGGCACCCGACGGGGAATACGATTATCGCGTGCCCGTTGGGCGAGGTGATGCCCAGGCGGGATTTGAAACCCTATTTGCTTCCACCGTAAAAGTCGTGTGGACACCCCAATATACCAACGTATTTTACACACATGACATGAGAAACGACAGAGGCTTATTGCTCCATTTGCCTTTAAGAGATGAAAACAGCCCAACCGGCTATCGGCTATTGCGAAATGGCATCCGCGAAACCGTCGATTCTTATTCCAAAGTAGGCACCGCGCTCGTAATTTCGCGACAAGCCGTGGCCAATCAATACAATGTGGCAGTTGCACTGACAAATGCACATCTGGTAACAGCACCGGATACCATTCGGTATTTCATGCGAGACGTCCGGGGCATCGAAACGAAGGTACTCGAACGAATCTCCATTAAAATCAGCACCTCATTGCACGTGGTCAATCGCGATGGCGAACGCATCTCTGCAAAAATCGTGCGCCTCGATCCCGAAGCAGACCTATCTTTGCTCAAACTCAATATCCCCAATCTGATGAAAAAACCATGGCCTTTTTTGCTGCGACTGGGCAAAACATCGGATCTGCAATGGGGCAATTTTGTCTATATCGCAGGTCATCCAAAAAATAAGATGCATCTCACTGCGGGCACCGTGAGTTTAGACGAAGACGATGATCGATTTTTTGTCGATGCGCCCATCCGTGCAGGCTACAGTGGCGGGCCTGTGGTTGCCGTACGAGATGGCTTGCCCAATTTTGAACTCGTGGGCCTTTGTCGGGGAGCGACAACAGAAACATTCCGCTTGCTGGTGCCTCACCAGAGATTGAATGAAGGTGCGACATTATCGCCCGATTTGCTCAGTCAAATCTCGGTTGAAGAGCGCGAGATGGTGGAACCCGGTTTGGGTATTATCGTGGGAATTGAAGCCGTCAAACGATTTCTATTGGACAGTCGCGATTCGCTCCGCGCGAACGGTGTAGATATCAAAACCGATGCCGCATTGCGAATGTGGGGGTTTTGAATTCGGGCGATTTGTATTATATTGTCGGGTTATATTGTTAATCCGATTTTTTGTAGGGGCGACCCCCTGTGGTCGCCCGCTGATCTTACACATTTTACAAGGAGATCCAAATGAAACATTTTACCATTTCACTGCTGAGCGTATTCCTTCTTCCCGCGCTGGTCGGAGCGCACTGCGAAATACCGTGTGGGATCTATGGCGATGAGGGTCGGTTTGCGCTGCTATTGGAAAACGCGACCACCATTGAAAAATCGATGAATGAAATCAACAGATTGTCGGGAGAAAACGAAAAAAACAACAACCAGATCGTGCGGTGGGTCGTCAACAAAGAGCACCATGCCGATCAGATTCGCGATATCGTCGCACAATACTTCCTGGCACAGCGGATCACAGAACCCGCGGAAGGGGATACCGCAGCAGCAAAAGCCTATACTGAAAAACTAATAGCCCTGCACAAAATCATACGCACGGCAATGAAGTGCAAACAAACCACAGACCCGAAAAACGCGCAGACCTTGCGCGATCACATAAACGCCTTTCAGGCGCTCTACAACGCGAAATAGAGAAACCGGGACGACACAGGGGCCGTCCCCTACGGTCTCCTGCGTTTGAATACAATCATTATCTGTAGGGGCGGCGCCCCCGTGCCCACCCGTCACAATTTATGGGACAATCTCGATTGAGATTGTCCCATTTTTTTATTTTTTCTTGCGCTACTGAAAGGTCTTTGATATATTCTCCGCCCCATTAGCACTCGACAGGTGAGAGTGCTAAAACAATCATCCGTATCTTTTCACTCCACCTCGCATAAGGAGGCTATAACAATGGCGAAGGTGAAACCCCTCGGGGATCGCGTGCTGGTCAAACCTGTTGAAGAAGCCGAACAGGTCAAGGGTGGCATCATTATTCCCGATACGGCCAAAGAAAAACCCCAGCGGGGCGAAATTGTGGCTGTTGGCGATGGCAAACCCGACGATTCGGGCAACCGGATCCCGTTGTCGGTCGCATCCGGCGACACAGTACTCTACGGCAAGTATTCGGGCACAGAAGTCCGTCTGGACGACGAAGACTATCTGATCATGCCCGAAGGCGATATTTTAGCGATCATTGATTAATACCGCATTAAAGCGGCACGAGTTTTAATCAGGAGGATAATAATGGCTAAGCAACTCGAATTTGATGTTGCAGCTCGCGAAGCCCTCAAACAGGGTGTGGATCAGCTGTCCGACACCGTAAAAGTGACACTGGGACCCAAGGGCCGCAATGTTGTACTGGATAAAAAATTTGGTTCACCCACTGTCACCAAAGACGGTGTCACAGTAGCCAAAGAAGTCGAATTAGAAGACCCCTATGAAAATATGGGTGCTCAGATGGTCAAAGAAGTTGCATCCAAGACCTCTGACGTAGCCGGCGATGGCACAACCACAGCAACCGTACTCGCACAGTCGATCTTCCACCAGGGTCTGCGCAACGTAACAGCCGGTGCCAACCCCATGGACCTCAAGCGCGGTATTGACAAAGCCGTCGCGGCCTCTGTCAATCTGATACATGATATGAGCAAACCAGTGGCGGGGCGATCAGACATCGCACAGGTCGCTTCTACATCGGCCAACAACGACAAAGCCATTGGCGATTTGATTGCCGATGCAATGGAAAAAGTGGGCAAAGACGGCGTGATCACAGTCGAAGAAGCCCGCAGCATCGAGACCACGCTGGACGTGGTAGAAGGCATGCAGTTTGACCGCGGGTATGTGTCGCCTTATTTTGTCACCGATGCCGACAACATGGAAGCCATTCTGGAAGAGGCTTATATTTTGATTCACGACAAAAAAATCTCGGCAATGCGCGACTTGCTTCCCGTACTGGAAAAAATCGCACAAACGGGCAAGCCCTTGATGATTATTGCCGAAGATATCGAAGGCGAAGCCCTCGCCACACTGGTCGTGAACAAAGTGCGCGGCACATTGAAAATCGCCGCCGTAAAAGCCCCTGGCTTTGGCGACCGTCGCACGGCAATGCTCGAAGACATCGCCATCTTGACGGGTGGTCGCGTCTTGTCCGAAGATGCGGGTTTCAAATTGGAAAATGCCACCACCGCAGACCTCGGTGAAGCCAAACGCATCACCATTGACAAAGACAACACAACCATCGTCGAAGGCGGCGGTAATAGTGCCGACATCCAGGGACGCGTTGGACAAATTCGCCGGCAGATCGACGAAACCACATCTGACTACGACCAGGAAAAATTGCAAGAACGCCTGGCCAAACTGGCTGGCGGCGTGGCCGTAATCAATGTGGGCGCTGCCACAGAGACCGAAATGAAAGAAAAAAAGGCCCGCGTTGAAGATGCCTTGCACGCCACGCGCGCCGCGGTTGAAGAAGGCATAGTCCCGGGCGGTGGCGTCGCATTGATTCGCGCCGCGGCTGGCCTGGACGAAACGCGCGAAAATGTCGAAGGCGACGAACAAACCGGTGTAGATATCGTGCGCCGAGCACTGGAAGAGCCACTGCGTCAGATCGCCAATAACGCCGGTGTTGAAGGCGCTCTGGTAGTCCAAAAAGTCGCCTCTGGCGAAGGCAACCTGGGCTATAATGCCGATACAGACGCCTATGAAGACATGATTCAAGCCGGCGTGCCCGACCCGACCAAAGTCACGCGGTCTGCACTCGAAAACGCCGCTTCGATAGCCAGTCTGTTACTGACGACCGAAGCACTGGTGGCCGATATACCCGAACCCGAACCACCAGCACCTCCAGCACCTCCAGGCGGTGGAATGTATTAAGCGGTCAGTCTTTCGCAAAAAAAAGGGCATCCTATTGGATGTCCTTTTTTAATTATATGAAGGGTGCACTAATCCCTACTGTGGTATCGCGCGACCCGGTTCTCCTTCTTTGGTATCACCGCGAAGAAGAGTTCGACCTTGAGAAAATGTTCCCTGATAAACCCGAAATGGCACTTCTCAATGACTTGCTCGATAAATGCATTGTCCAATACGAACAGAACTGTCTTGAAAACGCAGGTTCGTTACTTAAAGAAATCGATAGTCTTCTCAACGCCCTGAGACTTGGCGCAGATCCAATAAGAAATTCTGAACGCTCATGTAAAGTTTGTGGTTTCGGGAAGTATCAACTGATTGCGGACAGAGACATTAATAACACCAGCAATTTTGGGTTGGGGGCAAGAAATACCTTCAAGATATTCGTCTGTAATAACTGTGGACATGTCCAACTCTTTTATTGTATGGGAGGCGATGATCCTCCAGGATGGACAGGTAGTACCAATTAGTGTCTTACTTTTGCTATAAGTCATTTCACGACTGCGTCATTGTGATGATGAGATAGAACAGGTCACAAAGTGACAATAAAGAGCACTCTATCGTGTAATGGGAATACAGGTGATTTGATTCGGAATGGCAGGCGGAGGATGGAAATATAAAAGGAGAAGAAGATGCCCAACAGTATGACTATCGTGCTTGACATGAGTTTTCTACGAGCTACTCGAAGCGACAAAATTCAGGAACTTTGCTCTGAGCATTGTGTTCTCTTGATCCCAACTCTACTTGCCGAGCTACTAATGACCGAAGAAGGTATTAGAACAACTTGCTTTGAAAAACTTTCTCAAACAGTCAATTCTGTTATTGAAAATGTAGGTGGTCTTATGCGATATGAAGTTGAGCACCGAACATCTTGTCAGCCGGTTTGTAATCGTCACACTCCTCAACCATTTCCAGTTTCATTTCATACACTATCAGAAGGAAATTTTCCTTCCCAGTTACAGTCAATCATCGAAATATACAAAAGAGAACTGAAGGATAAAGTTGAGGAGCATAAAGATGCAGCGGCATCTGTGATCGGATGGTTTCTAGAATTGGCTGATTATTCTCCTGGACAAGATGAGAAAATTAAAGAATTAATGAAAAAAGTGAGTGAAGATGATGATTTAATACGATATCGTTACAATCAGATTAAACCTCCAGAAGCACCAGAAGGGGAAATACTCTCCAGGGACTGGGCACTCTTTCGGAGGACACAGGCACATTTACTATACGCGATTGAATATATCCGTAAATATGGCCCAGATCCTAATGTGATTTCAGGAAAACTTGAGAATGAAATTTTAGATATTGACTATTGTATCACTGGTTCCTTGGCGGGATGTCTGGCAAGCAAAGATAAGAAGATACGAGAGATCTTTCGAATAATGTGTCCGAATGGTCGTTTATTGCCAGATCAATTATCGTGCGACAAAAAATAAAAAATCCAAAGTCATGTAGGAATGACCAGTTATACACCCCACTGCGTTATAGACTAAGCCTGTGTGAGAGAGGGGCAGAATTAGTTTTAAGACAACTTCTTAAAATCTGATGTTACGCAGTGCTTCAAACGCACCCTCACAAAACGCCATCAATCAAATCTATTATGCACAGCGCGCTATTCCGCATCAATAGATTCTCGCTGTCTTCTCCCTGAACCAAGGGACAATTCTTTCATCACGCCACTCATCCATCGATCAAAATATACACTTTTGCCGCCAACGCTTGTGCTCTTCCATCTCCACTACAACAAGCGATCCACAAATTCAAATTGTGAATAAGAGCGGAATACAGCATATTAAATGCATAATGAGGTGCCTGAACTTCTGACAAGCCTCTTTTATCGCGTAATTTTGTGATAATTGAATTTTTGGCCTGATATTTGCTTGAGTTCTGACTGTTGCGTTTGTCCAAAATACGACCAACCCTCAGATCAGGCATCTCACATGGCCGAATTTGATACGATTTCCAAACACCTCATTCAGAAATATCCCGACGACTTTGCCAGCTTCACCCTCGGGCGCGAGGACGTTGAGGTTCTTGCTGTCATTGACACAGAGCAATACACTGTTGAAGCACGCCAGACAGATAGCCTGATTCGCGTGCGTATCGATGGCGAGGAGGTATTGGTCCACAACGAGTTTCAAACGACGGACAGCACCAATCCGCAGATGCCACGCCGCATGGCGGGCTATATCGGACATGCTATTCGGCAACACGGCCTGCCGATTTATTCCAACGTCATCTACCTGCGTCCCAATGCCGGGCAACGCGATCCTGGGCACTATATCCAGGCGCATCTCGGCTACGAAATCACGATTCGGTATCGCGTGATCAGACTGATCGAAATAGAAGGTCAACCCATCCTGAACACGGGACATTCAGGGCTGATCCCTTTCACGCCGTTGATGAAGCCACCTGAAGGAATGGCCTCGGATGCGTGGTTGCATCAGTGTATTCACACGGCTCGGATGCGCTCCATAGATCGGTCATATAGGGCGGATTATCTGGCTGGGATGGTGGCGTTGAGCGAATTGGTGTATGCTTCTGAAACGATTTCTGATATTATTTTCAAGGAGGGCATTATGGATCTCATCCGCGAATCATCTCTTTTCCAATCCCTTACCCAACAAAGTAGAGAGAAAGCCAGGGAGGAAGGCATTGAGCAAGGGGGTAGAGAACGTGCTATTGAAGATCTCCTTGATGTATTGGAGATTCGATTTAATATACACGAGACACATCCCATATCTGCTCGTATCTCGGCTATTGAAGATTTACAACGCCTCAAGCAGTTGCACCGCGCGGCAATACAGGTGACCAGCCTTGAAGCATTTCAGCATCTGTTAGATGAGTAACGCGATTTTCAAAAAGGAGAGCGTAGTGAGTTAAGTCACGGCAACAAGGATATTGGTGCCGGAAAAGAGGAAGAAAATGGATCAAAATGAACAGGGAACGATAAAGGATATTGTCAAAGTGATCTATCACTCCAGAGGTGACTGGCGCACGCCAGGGGGCATTGCAAGAGATCTCAAAATATCTCCTGAAACGGTCATCCAAATCGTCAAAAGCCATCCTGAATTTTTTATTTTAGCGAGCGACGAACGGGCAAAATATGTTATCCGTTTCGGTGGTCTCGATGCCGTGTCACTCACTGATAGTGCGCGAAATTTATATCTTCAGGAGCTAACGCTGAGTTCATAGTCCACGACACATTGGCGTTGCCCCGTTTTAGTGTATAGTTATCTTGACCAATCATCTGAAACTGAGTAAATTGCTCATCACAAAATCCTTCTGCAAACCCTCGTGGCACCAATAGCGGTTTGGCATTCACCTGCATTCATCAAGTTATCAGGAGGTCTCGGCTATGAAATGGTCAGAAGTCATAGCACACAAAGAACTTAGCAATCTCCCGTTTAAAGTCGAACTCAATGAATGGGGTAATATTGTTATGTCGCCCGCATCGAATCGCCATGGATACATCCAAACACAACTCGTACTGGAACTCAACCAGCAAAAGCAATCAGGGACTGTTTTCACCGAATGTTCTGTTGAAACATCCAAAGGCGTGAAAGTGGCCGATGTGGTGTGGGGTTCCAGTGTATTTTTTTTGGAAAACGGACTCGATACCCCCTATCAGGTCGCTCCAGAAGTCTGTATTGAAATCCGCTCGCCCTCAAATACGCGCAATGAAATGCAAGAAAAAAAAGACCTCTACCTGGCAAAAGGCGCAGAGGAAGTTTGGGTTTGTGATGAAGATGGCCTGATGGTCTTTTACAATGCGCGTGGAGAAATTCAACGCTCCAACCAATTCCCCGAGTTTCCAACGACCCTGGCCTTAGACTTTCCACCAGCCTGAGTGGTGTTTCAAATTGAACCGCAAAAAAACACGCGATTATTGATCACCTCGCCTGTCTCTTTATCCGGATAACGAGACTCTCCATCAAAAAAAACAAAAGGTGGGTATTGCCCTGCGGGAATAGTATTGGCACCTGCAGGACGTTCCAGATTCGCCTCGTTAAAAATCGCATCCTCGGGCAAAGCGAGCCGTGTCTTCCAATCCCCATCCTGCAAAGTCAACCAGACCAAACGCTTATCCTCTGTCTCCCAATTTAATCCACGCGTGGGCTTGCCCTCATTCCAGCCCCTCCCAAGAGGCTGAAACTCCAGCAACGCATAAAGCGTATCCGCTTCATCCACACTAAACGCACCCCGGCATCCCGTCGGACGGTGATCAGGAAAACCCCCATCAATGGACTCTCGCTGCCAGGCACCCTCTGCATCGAGATAGGCGTGAACAATCTCGCCCGGCTCATCCAGATGCGAAACATAGAGAATATGTGGACCCTCAGAAGAAACCACAATACAACCCTGTGAGAGAACCTCGGGACGGGGCATAGGTTCGTGGCGCTCATCCTCCTCAGAACGAACGAGAATATCGAGCTGCTCCGGCCGTGCTGGCAACTCGATACGCGAGCCATCGGCCCTCTCCCACGTCTCGCCACCATCTCGACTACACATATAACACACAGCCTGATGCAACCCGCGCTGATCATAGGTCCCCTTACCCTCGTAAAAATCGACCACAAGATGAAGAACGCCATCTGAACCGACAGCCATACCAGTCTGGAAAGCACCGTAACCCGTATAATCCTCACGCCGCTTGACCAATTTCCCGCGCGCTTCCCAGGCACCATCTCTGCTCTTAGAATAAAAATCCACACCATCCCAGCGATTGGGAGACCGCATAGTTAAAAAAAGCGTATCGTCCAAACCGCACACAACAACCGGATAGGTCCCCGAACCGGCTGGCTCTCCCTCTGTCCATTCACTCGCATCATTTGGTCGCACCGACCGTCGATATGTCACTGGCGAATTGTGACCGCTCATAATAGCCTGCAAATAGCCCTGGTGGTCAATGGTCATAACCGGACGCGCGTGATTGTCGCGCCCCCTGTTAAAAGTCAACGGCCTCGACCATTCCCCAGTATCGCGATCAAAAGTGCAAACCCTGTTAAAATAGCCCTCACGCGTAACATCCTGCCAGACCACATGCGTTCTACCCTCGTACGTAACAACTTTATTCCCCGCGCCAGAGGTTGCGCGCTCACTGCCAATTTGAGAAATTAATCTGGTCACATTGAACTCCCTCGAGTGTATCATATCCCAAACCGCTCAAAAATCGATCACGGATGAAACGGATGACGCGGAAACACGCGGATTATAAACTAAACCGCTCAAAAATTAGATACTGATACGAATGTTCTTCTCCCGCCTCATACAAACACCCAACATCGCCATCGGGTAACAGAGCCAGACAGGAATACGCTGCCGGACCCTCGTGCAACAGCTTTTCCCGGGCCCACGTCTGCCCGCCATCCTCGCTCAAACGCGCAGTCATATTCTCGCGCTCCCCTCTTCCCTTCCCCGGAAAAAACCGTTCTCCAGCTTTGGGACTTTCTATCGGCGTAAGCGACACCGGATTTGAAAAAACCAACCGGTCACCCTCGCCTACCAAACTCGCCTGACATTTCGGACACGGCAAATTCGCATCGTGTACAACCTCCGACCAATTGTGTCCCCCATCCCCACTCACCGAAATCCCCCGCAACCCTTCGCTATACGTCTGCATCCGAATATTCATCTTCAACGATCCATCCGCCAATTCCACAACCTGACACTCATTCGCACCCGGTGTAATCAACGCACTCATCTGCCACGTCGCCCCGTGGTCATCGCTATAAATCGCATGCGAACCATTCCCATAAGTCTCATCCTCCCGATGATCGCAAGGAACCACCAGCCGCCCCCTGTGTTCCCCC
The DNA here is from genome assembly GCA_028874765.1 of Gemmatimonadota bacterium. Taxonomy (GTDB): domain Bacteria; phylum Latescibacterota; class UBA2968; order UBA2968; family UBA2968; genus VXRD01. The sequence continues at coordinate 501 of JAPPIE010000101.1, read as the reverse complement.
CGCTGCAATTGAATACCAACACCCGGACCAGTCGCATACCAATTCCACGAAGGCTTCTTCACAACCGCAGTAATCTCCACAGGATCTGCCCACGTCTTCCCATCATCCCCACTATGCGTAATAAACACATCGTCATTCTCCCGACAAAACGGCAACCAGATCACACCCGTATCATCATCCACTACAGGACACGGATTGCCAATCGTCACCTCTCCAGGCTCCCCGTAAATCAACAACTGTTCGGACCACGTCTCCCCACCATCCTCCGACCGCTTCACCAGCAAATCGAGATCCCCGTGATCCCCGCGCCCGGTGCGCCGCCCCTCGCAAAACGCCAGCAGTGTCCCCGCCTTTGTCACCAGCAATGCCGGAATGCGATACGTGTGATACCCATCCTGTCCACTGGTATATACATGTGTCTTCATAACTCCTCCCTTGTATTATGTCCCCTCCAAAGGAACCAACCGCAGTGCATTCTCACAATAAATCTTCTCCCTGACA
>JAPPIE010000390.1 GCA_028874765.1 Gemmatimonadota bacterium | reverse complement strand
TCTCAGGGCATGGGTTCTGTAATATTTACAATTTGTCCTGCGGGCAGATTTTCTACGACCTGCACTGTTCCGCTGGGCCAGATCACTTTTAGTCGGGTTGCGCGGTCGGCATCTCCCAGTCCAAAGTGGATCGTGTATGGGTCGGTTGACCCGAATCCAACGCTTCCCTGTACTTCCCGGAACAGGGTGCGGTTTCCGACTGTCAGGCGCAATTTCGTTCCCACGCCAAAACGATTGCTTTGACGTCCTTGAAGTGTGACCTGTAACCAGCGATTCTGATTTTCCGATTCGTTGCGGTAAAGCGCGTTTTCGAATAGGTCTCCGTGGTACCATCCGCCTTGCGGTGCATATACGTCCAGGTCGCCATCTGCGTCGTAATCGGCAAATGTGATGCCGTGTCCTTTGCCCAGGTGTCCCATTCCCGCGTATTCGGTCAGGTCGGTGAATGTTCCGTTTCCGTTGTTGCGATAAAACCGGTTTGGCTCCAGGCGTCCCAGGTCCGGATCGCCCGTCCCGAAGTACACGTCCAGGTACCCGTCGTTATCCACATCTCCCACATTGCCGCCCATCACGCCGTGGGCATAGATGAATCCCGCTTCGTAGGATACATCTGTGAAGCGCCAGCCTTCGGCCTGGCCCTCGTTGCGGTATAGCTTGGGCGTTGGATAGGCCGGGTCGGTGGGCGCGGTATAGCCGGTCCGCTGTCCCTCTAAGCTCTCTTTGAATCCGGCGAGGCAGGTGGTCAGGATGTCCAGGTCGCCGTCGTTGTCGTAGTCGAAGAAGAACGATACATAGCCCCGAAGCGTGCCGCTTCCGGCGACGTTGGAAGCCCGTGCGACATCGACAAATGTGCCGTCGCCGCGATTTCGATACAGGGCATTGGGCGTCTCGAAGCCGGTTACAAAGAGGTCCAGGTCGCCGTCTAAGTCGTAATCGCCAAAGGCTGCGCCCACTGTGCCCAGGTCAAAATGAAGGCCCGCTTCGTCTGTGGTTTCGACAAATGTTCCGTTTCCATTGTTGCGGTAGTGCGCGTTTGAGGATCCGTCTCCGGCAATGCCATTTGCGATAAATAGATCCAGGTCGCCATCGTTGTCCGTATCGCCCCACAGGGAGACAAATCCCGATCCCCCGTCATCTGTGCCCGAAGTTGCGGATACATCGGTGAATTGGCCCCCGTCATTGCGGTAGAGCGCGTTTGGGCCAGGGCCGGACCACCCGCTGCGGGCGATGTAGAGGTCCAGGTCGCCATCGTTGTCGTAATCGACGAGATTTCCCGAGAATCCCGAATCGACGTCTTTCAGGCCGATCTGGTTGCTGATATCCACAAATTGGGTTCTGTCGTTGCGGTAAAATGCGAGGTACGTGTCGCATCCCTGCGCCAGCAGGTCCAGGTCGCCGTCGCCGTCGATGTCTCCCCAGGCACTCGGTCCGGCTCCATCCAATTTGGCCACGCCCAGATCGCGGGCTACATCTGTAAAGCGCACGGGCAGGAGGGTGTCTGTGGATTCGGGGCGCTGGTCAAAGCGATAATAGGACCACAACGACCAGGGATAACCGCCGAGTTTGTCATAGGCTTGTTTCAAGTTCCACTGGGTGCGGAAAAACCATTCGTCTGTTTCCGGCAGGGCGCGCAGCAAATTTAAGAATGTTTCGGCTGATTTTCGATACTGTCCCGCGCGGTAATAGGCCACGCCCAGGCGATCCGGTACGCGGAGATCCAGGCGGTCCTTTTGCATTTGCATCGCTACGTTCAAGCGTTCAATTGCCGCTTCGTAATCTCCCATTCTCAAAAGGGCGAGGCCCGCCAGATAGCGCGCTTCTGCATCGTTTATGGCGTTGTCGGATAATTTATCGGCGTGGTGAAATGCGCGTTCCAGCAAGATGCGGGAGTCGTTCAGGGGCAGGATCTGTCCGCTGTTTCCCATTTTCTGATTTTCAAACCAGATGGTTTCTCCGCCCAGCAAATAGGTGACGTATTCTTTTCGCACGTCCAGCATGAGGGGTTGTCTCGCAAGGGCTGCTTCAAATTGCGCTGCTGCGCGGGCGGGTTCCCGCTGTGATCGGTAGAGCCGCGCGAGCCAGGTTCGCGCTTCAACTGCATCCGGATTGCGGGCTACTGCTCGCTCAAATGCGGTTATCGCTTCGGGGCGGTTTTGAATTGCTAGTACTTTGCCCAGGTGGAGATAGGCCGCGCTTTGTGTGGAGTCGATTTGAATACATCGGCGGAATTCGGCTTCAGCCGCTTCGTACTGTGCCCGCCGCATGCTTTCTATTCCCTGCTGGAGATGCGTGGTATAATCTATCCGCATGCCCGGAGAAGGTGTTTTTTGCTCACCGCATCCGATTGACAGGGCAATCAGTAGCAGAAGGAGTACAATCATGTCAGACCACCCGTCCATCTGCGAGTTTTATCTGGCGGTCTGCTCGATTTGCCAGATTCAGGTTGTGCGTGGATAGCACGATTGTCACTCCTTCGGTGTGGTTCATATTTCGCAATAATGTCACAATCTCATTTCCTCGTTTTGAATCCAGGTTGCCAGTTGGTTCATCTGCGAGCAAGATCTCGGGGTTGTTTACGAGTGCGCGTGCAATGGCTACCCGTTGCTGTTCACCTCCCGATAGTTCTCGGGGCAGGTGATCTGATCGGTGCTGCAAATCCACGCGTGCCAGCAAGTCTCTTACCCGATTGCGTTGATGCAGGGCGCGGGAAAAGAGGAGGGGGAGTGCCACATTTTCTTCGACGGTCAATGTGGGGACCAGGCAATAGTCTTGAAATACGAATCCCACGTGTTGCCGGCGCATGGTTTCCAGGTCTTTGCCGCGCAAAGTACTCACGTCTCGATCCAGCAATTTCAAGAGGCCCGATGTGGGCAGGTCCAGACAGCCCAGAAGGTTTAACAGGGTTGTTTTTCCCGCGCCCGACGCGCCTGTGATGGCTACAAATTCGCCGGGTTCTACGATCAGGTCTATACCGGATAACGCCGCGATTTCTTCGGCTGAACGGCGGTATATGCGGGTGAGTCCCTGTGCGAGAATAGCCGACATTTCAGCGCATCCACGCAATGGGATGCAGGCGGGAAGCCCGCCACCCCGGTATGGTTCCAGCCAGTATGCCCATGCCTGCTGCCATTGCGATCCCGCCGATTAGTAGTATGCCATCAATTTGTACCAGTACGCCTGGGGGGGCAAATGGGAGAATCGCGCGTACGGCTTCAGATGCCAGGCGGCTGCCCAATACTGCTATTCCGCCACCTGCGATTCCGCCTATGGTGCAGATTGTCAGTGCCTCTGCACAGATCAATGCAAATATGTCGCCCCGGGATGCGCCAATTGCCCGCATGACGCCGATTTCTCGCGTCCGTTCAAAGACTGCGATTAGCATGGTATTCATCACGCCGAGTACTGCAATTGCTACGGCTACGATGGCGACTGTTCCGATGAAAAACCGCGCGGTGCCTAGGAGGTCGAGAAGGGTTCGCTGGACCTGCGCCATGGTGATAACCTGTACCGAGGGTATTTCGAATACGCGTTCCGAAAATCCGTCTATTCTGGACAGGTCTTTTAATTTTACGCCGATGCCCGTGAGTTTTTCTTTTTTGTCGAAGAGGCGCTGTGCCACTCCAAGTGGGACGAAGATGGTGCCGTCGTCCTGCGTTCCGCTGCGGTCAAAAATCCCGCGTACGCGGAATGTTTGTCCCAGTCCTTTGAGCGGAAAGTCATCCCCGATGTTTTTTCGATAATACGCCGCTACGCTGTAGCCCAGTATGACCTCGTCGGTCGCGCTTTCGTTGAACCACTCGCCCCGCTGGAAGGTTAGCCAGGGTTTCATTTTCAGAAAGCTGTTTTCTATTCCCGTTATCAGGGAAAATCCCTCCCGGTGTACGGGAAGCGATCCGAGAAATAACCGGGTCGTGGTCGCTACATCGGCGTCTCGAAGGATTTCACGGTGGATGGCTTCGTCCATGTACATCGGTATTACCCCACCTTGCATCAACAGGGTCGCGGCTTCGTAGGGGCATCCTTTTGAGGTGACCAGTACGTGATAGCCCAGGCGGTCAATGCTGTGGATGAGGGATGTGCGGTATCCGGTTCCCAGGCCCAGGAGGCTGACCAGGACGCATACGGATAGGGCCACGCCGCTTATGGTCAACGCGCTTCGCGTGCGGTGTCGGCGCAGTTCTTTCAGGACGACGCTTATAAATTGAAAAATGACCAAATTTTTGTCCTTTTGCGATGGATTTCTACGCCTTTTCCCATCAGGCGCAGGTCGCCTGCGATATGTTTTACGACGCCTACGACGCGCAGGGAGTCGCCAGAGATATTGCGGGGGACGGTTATGGTCCGTCCCTGTTCCAGGTCAATCAGTAGATGTTGCGTGCTGTCTTGTAGTACGAACCAGCATCCCATGTGCTGGCATACCTGGCCCGCGCGGCCCGATAGCACGACTCGCTGGTCGAGAAATGCGGCTGGACGATCCTGGATTTCTTTGATCCGGGTCGCGCGATTGGCGGGTACGGCTTCGCCCACTTGATGCATTTTCGCGGAATCGCATCCGATTATCAGGATTAGTATTATCAGGTATATCTTCAGTTTTTGCGTGACGTCTGCCATAAGAGATGATATTTTGTTTGTGGGATAAAATCAAGGGATTCTCCCATCTGTTTTTTGTGACGGGAATATGCCGATGAAAAAAATGATATGGGTTCTTATAGTCGGTGCCTGTCTGGCGTGCAAGCCCTCTCAACCCGATGTCTCCACGGAGTTTGTCGGCGTACATCGCTGTGTGGGTTGCCACATGGAAGCGTATCAAAAATGGCAGCGCACGACCCATGCGACCTCTATGCAAGAAGCGACTCCGCAGACTGTTAAGGGCGATTTTACAAAAAATAACGCTTATACTTTTGGCGGTGTTACCTCGACGATGAGCCTTCAAAATGGTCGCTATTACATCACGACGCCGGGGGCCGATGGGGCGCAAGGTACTCACGAGGTGCTATACACGATTGGCGACCGGGATACGCAGTGGTACATCGCTGAGCTTCCCGGGGGCCATTTGCAGATTCTTCCGGTTTATTTCGATGTTCGCAGAAATACCTGGTACAATCCCGTTGAAGGTATTATTGCCTCGCCGTCCGAACGGCCCTTAGATCCTGGCGATATCTCGTTCTGGATGCATTTTGGGCGCAATTGGAGCGCGCAGTGTTTTGACTGCCACGCCAGTCAGATTGCGGTCAATTACGATCCCGATGCGGGTACTTATGATTCCCGCTGGGTAGATTTGAGTATCAATTGCGAGACCTGCCACGGTCCCGGGCAGGGCCATGTCGCGTTTTGGGAGAGAGCGCTGACAGATGCCGATGCTGCCGGTATGCAGGATACTTCGCTGGTGAATTTGAGAACGCTTTCCTCAGAACAATCCGTAGAGCTTTGCGCGCAGTGCCACGCGACGAAGCGCATTTTAAAACTGGGCTATCGACCCGGCGACAATTTTTACGATTTTTACGAACCTGTTGTTCTGGATTTTGAAGGTATGTGGCCGGATGGTCGCTACCGACATCTCGCGTATAATTATACGGCGCTCACGCTCAGTCCCTGTTATACAGAGGGCGGGGTGACGTGTTTGACGTGTCATCCGTCTCATGGTCCGGAGGTGAAAAAGAAGACAAGGGCAGATTTCGACGGTATATGTATGCAGTGTCATCGGGATATAGAGCCACGCGAACACAGTCGTCACGAGCAGTACATTGCCTGTGTAGATTGCCATATGCCCCCCATTCCAGAAGTGCGTCGGGTGCGCGTGTTTGATCACCGCATTGCATCTCCGGTTCCGGCGAATACGGTGCGTTTTGGCATCCCGAGTGCCTGCGGCGAATGCCACGGGGACCGCACGCCCGAATGGGCTGTGGAAAAGACAGAAGCCTGGTGGGGGAAACAGGATGATTATCTTTTGCAAACGGCGGCTGTTGCACTGGGGCGACAGGGCAATCCGATGGCTGTGTCTCCTCTGAAAGACGAGTTGCTCGATCTGTCCAATAATCCCACGCGGCGGGCTTCTGCTGCTTTGCTGCTGGGACGTACCCGATCCTCGCAGGCTGTTTCTGCGCTCCTCAACGCTTTGAAAGATCCGCATCCGCTCATCCGCGCAAAGGCGGTAGAGGGTCTGGGTCTGGTCGGTCAGGCGCGGGTTGTGCCCGCGCTGGTTCCATTGTTAGATGATCCGGTTCGGCTCGTGCGGTTTGCCCTCGTGCCGGCTATTGAAAATCTGGGTGCATACCATTTGAGGGGCCAGGACTACGAGCGCTATCAAGCCATTTTTGCCGAATACGAACAGGCGAGCAAAGAGGTTTGGGCGACTGATCCTTATGTGCATGCGTTTCTCGGATGGGCTTATGTGAGGCGGGGGAATACGGAATTGGCCCAGCGCGCTTTTCAGCGGGCGTTGCGGATTTGGCCCGGGATTGAGGACGCGGCCAGAGGACTGGCGCAGATACATAACGCAGAAAAAAACGACCGATGAGTAGAAAAACCCACCGGTCGTTTTTTTCGTTTTGGAGCGTCCGTTAGAACGATCCGGTTATGGATACGCGCAGGGGCGGATCAAATAAATGGCCGAAACTTATATATGCAAAATCGACGCCGATCCTCCGTCCCACGCCCAGATCCTTTTGGACGCCACCGCCCAGTGTCCAGGTGCCCAGGTCGTAACGCCCCCGGTAACCGGCTCGCAGTGCCAGCGTGTTGGCTACCCACAATTCGCCGCCCACATGCCAGCGTTCGCGGTCGTCAATGTGGTGTACGAGTTCGGCTGCTACGGTTAGATATGTGGGGTCTCCCTTGCGTCCATAAGGCTCCATCGCCAAAGCGATGGTGTAGATCAAGGGCTGGGCAATCGAAGTGCCCTGCGGCAGGGACCCGGGAATCACCAGTTCCTGGTCTTTGCCGAAGTTGCGAAGCGTCATGGCCAGGCGCGAACTGCCAAATCCGGTGTAAAAAACACTGGAAAAATCAAACGAGGCACTGTTGATCTTGTCCTGGTCTAATGTCTCTTGAATCCACTTTACAGACGCACCCAGCGACAATTTGTCCGTCATCTTGTACGCATAACCGAAGTTTATGAAAATATCGCCGGCCGATATATCCCGCGTGAAGCGCCCTTGCGGATCCAGAGGCGTGGTCTCTCGGGAGGTGCCAGCGTCAAACTGAATGACCGACAGCCCAAAGGTCTGTTGGCCATATCGCCAGGCGACCGCGCCGTTGAAAAATTTCGAATCTACCATCCAGCGCGTATATCCCAGGGCATATTCGAATCGCTCAATGTGGGTCAATGCCGCCGTGTTCCAGAACATCGCATTGATGTCGTCGGCTGCGGCTGTAAACGCATCGCCCATTGCGGCTGCCCGCGCGCTCTGCCCCACCTTCAATGCGTGGAACGAAGCCCGCCCGGTTCCGTGGAACTCTTTTGTTCGGTGCTGACCCGCGCGCACGCCGGACGGCAACTGATAATTTTGTGCCCAGGCGTCTGACCCCAAAAGCCCGACGGCCAGGAGCATCGTATAAATAGTTAATCGTTTCACATCTACTCTCCTTTGTGTGTAGAAGGGCGGAACAGAGTGCCCGCCCCTCCCGTCGGTCTTACTGGATAATCAGAAAACTGCCCGTTTGAACCTTGCCTTCTTGTCCGGGTACCAGCGATTCTACGGCGAAGAAGTAAATCCCCGGAGACGCATACGACGTGCCAGAACGCGCCCGTTGAGACCAGCTCACTTCTGCCGTGTGCTGCGCGCCGCGCGTCCCATCGTGTACTATTTCCATAACCAGGTCTCCCGCAGCCGTGAAAATCGAGATGCGGGCCAGACGCGGCAGGTTGGTAAACCGCATGCGCTTGTTGTTGTCGCCCTGTGCGCCAAAGGAATGCATTCCGTCGTCCTTCCACGGATTTGGCACCACGAGCACTTTTTCTTCGAGAGCGTCGAATCCGTCTGAGGCTGCCACAACAGGCGTAAACTGACCGCCGCTTGTATTGTGCCGCGCAGCCGTCACAATATGGCTGGACTCGGTTCCCTCACGGATGTGGTTTTGAACCACGGGGGGCAGATCTGCAAGTGTTGTCGGGACGGGCATTTGCGCGCCTGGAATCGCATTTTTCTGCGCATTCATGTTCTCCCAGTTCGCGTGCCCATTGGCATAGGTTACGATATTGTACCGATACCCAAATCCCGTAACAGAGTTTTCATCGGCAAAAGTATAAAGCCCGGTTGATGCATCGTAATAACTCGGGTCCTTGGCCTGAATTGTGGCGATCAGATTCCACGGGCCTGAAGGCGCGCCAGCATGCTGCACGGGATCCGTCTGGATCAGCGCCGTGTTCCCGTAAATTTTGTAACCGGCGACATCCTGCGCCTCGCCGCCAGAATAATCCGGGTGTACCGCATCGTCGGCACCATCGCTCCAGGACAGTTCCACGTTCCCATTTGCATTGCTGCGAAGCAAAACAGCGCGGTCGGTTTCGGCGCGAGAAATTGATTCCACATCTGGCGGTTGATTGGGCAGGTCAAACCCCATTGCGTACAATTGACGCGCGCGGTCGATGTGGTTGAACAAAATATCCTCACCGCCGGGTACCTGCCCCTGCGCGCCTGGCGTCATTGCCCACAGCCGAAAGTCCATCGGCTCACCGCCCGGACCCGCATTTTCGGCGGCCATACCCGCGGCAAAAACCACCACGATTTTTGCCTTGTCGCCCGGTGCCAACTTCCAGGGACCGAACATCTGCGAGTGCAGTTGCTCCTGCAATTCTCGCTCATCGGGATTTGGGCCACCTTCAACCGGGTTGTCGTCATAGGGCTTGCCCGGGGTGATGAATTTCTTCCACAACTCTTCAACCGTATCAATTGTCTCATGCGGCTCAAACTCGATATTCGTACGGCTTCGGCGTTTCCACCAGTGCGCATACGCAGGCTGACTATTGGGAATATCCTCGCCTCCCATCGCCGTACCCGTAATCGGCACATAGTCTTCCGGGTCGTTGATAAAGGGCGGTGTCACATCCACAGCCCCCCAGCCTATGTATTGCGGCGAATACAATTCTTGCTCTGCCCGATACCCGATCACGCCAATGGCTTCTGCGCCGAACCGGGGTTCGCCCATGTCGTTATTTGAACTGGTAGGCGCATCGCCATCGTACTGATACGATACCTTCTTACCCCGGTATTTCCCGCCGTAATTGGCGGACTCGGTAAACTGATACCGGTCGTCTTCCAGCCGACGCCCCGGCTCGGAAAACCAGTAGCCATTCCACTTGCGATAGGAGTGTCCGGGCTTGTTCACGCTGAAATAGTTCAAGTACCCCATATACACTTCTTCATAGGACCTGTCTGAGGTATTCTCTACGACCAGTTCTACAAAAAAGAAATCGTCGTAATCCGGATGGCTCCATCCATACGCTGTCCGCGTCATTGTCATGCCGGTCCCATCTGGCTCGATATTCGTGTTGCTGCGCCATCTCGTAATCACGGTTTCTTCTGGAAAGTGATCGAACTGGGGCAGCGTATAGGATCCGTTCTCGCGGTAGTTATCCACTTCCACAGGCTCGTCGGAAATCGGCTTGGATTGCTCGGTAATCCCGCCGCGGTCTGTGTTGAACCACACGTTGGCGTCCTGGGTGTCAAATCCCAGTCGGGCGGCTACGATCGGCGGATCTTGCCCGTTTCGCAAGCGCAAATTGCCCGATCCAGGCGTCAGGTCTGGAACTACCTGCTCTACATCCCCGGTGTTGGACACTGGTCCCGAGGATGTGACATAGGTATTTCCATTCGCATCCCGCGCGAGTATCCACACCCCCTGGCCCTTCGAGTTGTCGTAGTCCTGGTCTCGACCGCCGAAACTGCCCGATGTCGAAGATCCCGTATAAATATACGGATATGTCATCGAACCGTTTTCCCGCGCCACATACCCTTCCGACCCCAGGGCAAATGTCCCGCCCTGCTGTCCTGTGTTGCGAAACGATTCCGACAGCTTTGACCGGTCAATCTGTTTCATTGGCACTGGCTCATCCACCGCCTGAACCCCTGTCACAAATAGTCCAGTCAGAAAAATGCCCGCAAGCGCCTTACCAATCATTTGTCTAAACATAAATTCACTCCTTATAGAGGCGCCAGGATCGGGGAATCTGTTCTGATTCCCCGATCCACCGGTTTACATGCTCGTGCGCACGCCGAAATAGATCTCGCGGGTGCGATTCGTATAGCTGTTCCACTGATCCCAGATCTGGTTGTTGTCCCGCACCACCACTGGCGTGGGCTGGTTCTCTGCCAGACCGTATTTGGGTATATCGTGGAAGAAATTCCACCTGCGGATCGGACGCGGCTTTTTGGCGTTGAACAAATTGGTCGCCTCAAAGAACACGGTCGGACGCAATTTTCCGATCCGGAATCCCTTCTGAATGCCCAGATCCGTGCGGAATGCCGTTGGGTTGGTGTACAACAACTGGTTCCTGATCAACTTGTTGGCAGTCGAGGGAGATGGCGTGGGCTGGCTATAGCGGAAGAATGTGCCCGGCTCGATTCGCAGCACCAGGTTCACGTTCAAATCGCTCAGCACTTTGCTCCCGCCCACATCTGGACCATAGCCTTCGGGCGTGGCAAATAAAAATGTGATGCTGCCATCGCCTGTGGCATCGCGCATGTTGGCAGGACCGCGTACAGACCCCACGGTAGCTATACGAGCCGCGATATTCCGCTCGTCAGTCCAGGGAAATCCAACCTGTGCATCGGGCACCTGATTGGCGAATTTTTCGGTAATCCACAATTCCCGGTTGGCGTCGATTTCCTGTTGCACCAACTGGTCGGCAAACATGCCAATGGCATCGACTTCGGCACTCGACAGGGGTTGCCAGATGCGCTCACCCGTAGTCTGGTCGATTGCAAATTTGAAGCGATACGCGTCTTTGGCCAGGAAGTCCGAATCTACGTACCAACGGGATACCCACTCTCGACCGCCGTAGAAGTTGTTCTGCTCCCAGTACCAGCTCCATGTCGCGCGGAACGAGAAGAAATTGGTGAACCGCTTGCTTACAGCCAATTCCAGGCCGCGCGTTTCGCCGCTGTACGCGTTCTGGTACCAGTGTGCGCGCTTGATCTGCTTCTCTACCGGATCGTGCAAAAACGTGTTGTTCTGCTGGAGATAGTCTTCTGTGCGGCGGTAGAACATCGTCGCATTGGCCGTGTAGTCCGAAACAAAGTTCCAATCGACCCCCACTTCGTAGTTCACGGTACTGCCCGGACGCGAATTTGTCGATCCGCGCTTGGTTGAACCCATTTCCAGGCCGCCGTAATACTCATAAGAACTGTATCTGCCGTCTGCGTTCAGGTCTTCGGCTACGCTTCGGCCCGAAGCCGACTGCCAGGTTTGTCCATACATCGAATAGAAAATCGGGAGGACGAAGAACCGGCCATAAGAGAAGTGAATCGCAGACCGCGCGGTAATCGGGTGAGATACCCCAAAGCGCGGCGACAGCTTAAACATATTTAGACCATCATAAGTCGGGAATGACTGCGGATTGTTGGGATAGGGCGTTTGACCCTGTCGCGCCAACGACGCATCTGCATCGGAAAACCAGCGGTTTTGGGGCAGCACTGACCACACGGGTTCGGGACGCGTCTGCCCGCCGTGATTGAACGCATCCAGGCGCACGCCCACGTTTACGACCATTCCCTCAAACTCCATTTTGTCCTGTGCATAAGCTCCAAGCTGGAATGCCTTTCTCGGGTGATCCCGGAAGGCGTTCCAGGCCGGGTCGTCGAGATTGCCAGCCCCACTTAAATCGGGGAGTTTAACGCCATTTACAGTCGTGGCGGGTACAAAGTCCATCTGACCATCTGCACCCAACCGGTTCTGAGCCGATGCATAGTAGTCGTACATCGACCAAACCCGATAACTGCCCGATGTTCCACGGCTCTGTGACTCCCACTGATAGGTCTGGAACCACGTTGCCTCGGCCCCTGCCTTGAAAAAATTCCCCTTTGTTACCTGACTGGAGAAATCAAATTTCAAATTGTGACGTGTCTGGCGGTTCAGTCGGTAGTCCAGCACCTCGCGAGGTGCCGCCGTAAACCACTTGTCGTGGTCCCGAACCACATTGAACGTCTCTATGGGCATCCCCGATGTGTCCTGCTCGCTGTCTGCACGCGAGATACGCAACTCGTACAGGGTGCGCGAAGACAGGGAATGCGTCAAATACGCATACAACATCGAGTTCCACTCGATCTCTTTGCCAGCACCATCTATGTTTGCAGGCAAAAACAGGTCTCGACCGGCTGATAGTGCCGATTCTCGCGTGTTGCGGAAATTCTGGTTCGTTCCATACACACCACCCACCTTCAGGTTGATATTGGGCTTCACGCCAAATGTCAGCTTGCCCGTCACCTGATAATTGGGCAGGCCCTGAAGTGCGGGATCGGGACGCTGCACGGGTTGACGATTGGTCTGCGCGCTCACGTGGAACGAGGTCTTGTCCCCAATGGGACCCGAAATGGATCCTTCAACGCGATGTCCCGATATATCTGTGTAATCGTCTGGCTGGATATGTACCAGGCGTCCCGAATCATCCGCTGTGCCGGGCTGTCCATCGGCGCCAATATCTTCTTTTTCCTGCAACCAGGCCGGATCGTCCAGGCGGATGCGGCTCCTGCCCGTGCCCTGATTCAGGTGAATGATCGGGTCATAGGAATTGAAGCCGTAATGCCGCTGTCCGGCAACTGTATATCGATACTCGAAGAATCCGTGGTAGTCCCGGCTACCCTCTCGCGTCACGATATTGATGATCCCCGCGTCCATGTTTCCGTATTCGGCTTCTGGAACACCGGTTACCACAGAGATTTCCTGGATGGATGCGCGGTTCACACCCGTGAACATATTTGCCGCGCGGCGGTCATTATTCACCATCCGCACACCGTCAACAGTATAGGTGAGTGAAATGGGCTTTGGCGTTGTCGTGTACCAGCCCGCACGGCGTTCGCCTTCGTCCATTTGAAAGTTGCCCTGCCGCACCGACCGTCCGTCTTTCTGTACGCCCGGTTGCAAGCCCGCCCACGCCCGAGCATCTTTGACCACGGGCTGCAAGTCGATCTCGTCAGCCGTTACGTAGTATTTGCTCGCGGTCTTGTCTGGCTCTACGGGTGGACGCTCTGCCGTCACGATCAGTTCTTCGGCTTCCAGTGCTGTCTCGGTGAGCCTGAAATCCACTGTGGTGGTATAGCCCACCACCACTTTCACATCTTGCTGCACCACCGTCTGGTACCCCACCAGCGAGGCTTCCATGCTGTGTGTTCCCGGCAGAACCAGCAAGATGATATAATATCCTTCTGCATCTGCAGTCGCACCCCGGTTTGTTCCCGTGATTACGACGTTGGCACCGGGCAAGGGATCGCCTTTGATATCCATTACCCTGCCAGCTATTTTACCCGTTGTTGCCGCCTGTGCCCAATCCTGGATACCCAGGAAACAGACCAGCAAAACGGACAAAAATGCTAACTTTCTTATCATCTCTATGCCTCCTTATATAAAGAGTTATTACATCACGTAGTACTTGACTGAAAGTCCGATCTCGAAATAGTGCAGCGGAAAGGTCCGCGCGACGCCATAAGATTCCATCTGGCGCAATTCCCCGATCAGCAGATTCCACCGCGCCCTCGCATCGACCGCTGCGCGACTACCTGCCAATACCTCCACACCCAAACCCACGTTGAGCCCCCACGCCACATCTGTATCGTCAAACGGCGCCAGTTCCAATGTCGTATCGATCCCTCCGCCCAGATTTGGTTGTCCTGCAAAGATCAGGCCCGATACCGAATTTTTGTAGTGGTAAAATCCACCGCCATAGGTGATGAAGGGGCTTCCGACCACGCCATCCGAACCACCTGTTCGCGCTTTCAGGTGATACAGGCCGTTGATCGTAAACGCATTGACGGTCATGTAATTGCGCGCCAGCGGGCTTGTGATTTTCTGCCACTCCTCCGGCTTGTCTTCGGGCCAGTAAAAAGTCGCTTCTTGAATTTTGCCGGGATCAAAGCGCGTGCGGTGATATTCTACCTCCAGGGTATTGCGCGCATCCCGCGCATAGGTGAAATACAGCCCGAATGCTTCCTGTGCGTGAAAGCGGTTCTTCATCCCGAATACGGGAAAGTTGAAGTTGCCGCTCAAGCCCAGGCCAACTTTCCCCACCACGCCCGTGTCCTGCCCATGGACATCGCCATGGCTATTGCCCGGAAGCGCGAAGAACATCAAACAAACTACAGAAATTATCCCTCGTTTCATACGCAACCCTCCTTGTGACGCCCACTCAATGCGAGTGGGGGTAATTGTTGAGGAACGCTATTTATTTTTATAGCTAATAAAAGTAAAACTTAAAAATAATAATGACAATTGTGATAATGGTAAGTATTAGCTTACTAAAATTTAAACCGCTTGTACTCAGATGTCAAGCGGTTTTGATACAAAAAATTCGATAGCGTCCATATATTTCTGTAAAATTAAAAAAGTATGCCAAATACAATGTGCTGGCGGATATGAATCGCAGCGGGACCGTTGATATGTTTGACTTTTTACTCTTTGTCACTGCGTTTGGTGAGTAGCGGTTTATAGACTGCAAACTCGATATCTAAATAATATTACTTATTTTTTTTATAAGTAAAATATTTTCCTCTTATCGAATCCCAAAGGTCGTTTTTTTCCTCACCTGCACGCCGCTTACCAGATCTTCTACGGTTACCTGCACTTCATGGTCGCCTTTTCCGGCTCCGTCGAGATTCAATTCCACATAAGAGAGACCGTCTGTGGTATTTCCGATCTGGTCATAGGTTACGCTCACGCCCTGTTCCCCTTCCTCTTTTCCCAGCAGACGCCCCAGTCCGGCCAGTACGCGGGCACCCTGGCTCTTTTGATCTTTGGATTGGATGTCATAGGTCACGCGGTAATGCGTTTGTCCAAATTCATTCTTACTCAGGTGATAGATTTCAAAATAGAGAAAGGCCGGATGTTTTTCCGGGAATGCCCATACCGACATGGGCATTATGTTCAATCCCTGTTTGACAAAAACACCTTCTGACGGTGTCTCATCTGAGATTGACCAGGCCAACTCGATGTCGCTCAAGTTCAAGTCGGTTCTGGAATAGTCTTCCAATATTATCTGTTGTTGGTAGATCTGAAACCGCCGCGTTTCCGCCTCCCGAACCCGCAGGCCGAGTTCATAAGTTCCCGGCGGTGCTTCTATGGCGGCCATGTCCAGTACCAGGTTTTGCCATCCCCGAGATGTATCGACAGAGGTTTGTAAAAAGGTTTCATCGAGGAAAAATTTCCGTTCGTCCCGGTAGGTTTGATCCACTGCGGGATCTGTTAGTGCCGCGTTGCGTATGACCCATGTGCCTTCCTGCTTTTTGAGCAGCGAATCCGGCGGGATGCCGCTGTAGATTTCCAGGCGTGTGCGGCCGTCTTTTCCCCTAAAGCTGGCTGTTCGGTACCAGAAATCCAGGGGCTGGGCACCCCGGGCAAAGTCGTGAAAGTCGGGAATGCGTCCGGCCATTTTGTTTACGACCAGTTCTGGTGAATGGTACAGAAAATCCGTGAGGTCTCGCACCTCGACATAGCGCTCTTTTAATTCGTTGGGTACATGCGTGGGTACGGGTGCAAACTCGAAATTGCCCTGAAAATACTCGTCGGTAAATGTGACCTCCAGGCCCTCAGCGACCATGGTATATACCCATGATTCCCAGGGTACTATGCTGGCGTCTTCGCGGTTGGTGACTGGCATGAATAAGCCCATCGCCTGTTCGACAAACCGCTCCTGGCGCACCCGCGACGGCGAGAAGCTCAAATCGCCCGTGTTCACATCGCCCAGTGCGGCGAGGGTTTGTTCCTGATCCACAATTCGGTTTACCTGGTCGCCTTCGCCCGCGTCTGCAGCCTGTACCCGTTCCGATAATTCGGTGCGCTCGGCATCCTGAGCGTCTTCCAGCACAAATATGAGTTGGATCTCGTCCGAGGTTAAACCCAGGTCCTGGGGATCGGGTGCTTTGGTGCTGAAAGCCCGGTTGCTGCGAACGGGATATACCGGTCCTGTGAAGAATTCGCCCACGGCGTCCGGTCCGTAGAGATCTACAGCCATTCGCTCTTTAATGCGCTGTGCCTTGGCTGGCATGTCGGCATTCAGGCGGTCGGATGTTGATCGATAATCGGGTTCACCGTAACGGATGTACACTTCACCCCGCTGGTCCCAGGGATATATCGCTTTTGAAAAGTGCGTGCGCGCGTGCCAGACCCGGCGGTAGTGTTCTGCCTGGCGCAAAAATCCACCGGATACGCGCGATAGGTCGTGCCGAATCCAGAAGCGGCGCAGAAAGGCTTCGCGCTCTATGGCCGATGTGACTCTGGAGAGGGATTCCAGTTCGGGTATGGAGGCCAGCAGGGAGATGTCCCGGTAGAGTGCCGCCTCTGCGGCATCGAGAAGGGTGATGTAATTGCGAAAGATGCGTACGGCTCGTTCGCCATCGCCTTCATGGAGAAAGACCTGGGCTATTAGAGGCAGAAAACGGCGCGTTTCGACTGTATTGCCCAAATGGGTCAACAGATCTCGCAATTCGGCGAAGCGTTCGCTCATGGCGTAAATCACGCCCAACTGATAGGCGACATCCAGGTTTTCGGGAGCCTGCCGCACACAGCGTTCGTACAGGTCGATTACCCGGCCCCATTCGTCCTTTTTTTTGTGGTGTTCCGCCATGATTTTGCAGGCTGCGATATCCGTCGAGTCGCGCTCAAGTGTCCGTTCGGATGCCCGTTTCAAGGAGCGGTCCTCTTGCAGGAGTCGTACGAGGTCGAGGTGATAGAGAATTTTCTGCGATTGGGGCGCGAGAGCGATGGCTTTTTCAAAATGCGTTTTGGCTCCGCGGATATCTTCCTTCTGGTAGAGCGCGATCTGCCCCAGTCCGTCGTGCGCTTCTGCGAGATCTGGATTTAAGCTCAGTGCCTTTTCAAATGCCTGTCTGGCTTTTTTCCATTGTTTTTTCCGCTCGCGAGATTCCAGATATGCCGTGCCCAGGCGGGCGTGTCCTTCGGCCAATTCGGGGTCCAGGTGTACAGCCTCCTTCAACAGGTCTATTGCGTGTCGCGCACTGTCCATCTCGATCCGCACATCGGCAGCCAGCATCAGAGAATCCGACCGGGTCATCAGGGTTATGAAGGGTTGTTCTGCCTTTGCCCAGCCTGCCATCAGGATGAGGTATATGGGAATCAGTCGAATTGCAAGATGATTTTTCATTGCGCCCTCACTCGATTTTAAAGCTCGCGGTTTTGGTCACTTTTTGTCCGTCTTTGCGGTCTATTGCAGCGACCTCAATGACGTATTCCCCCGGCTCGGAGCCAGATAGGTCAAGTGCCAGATAGTTGACTACGTTGTCGGCATCGCCCGTCTGGTCATAAGAAATCGCAATTTGTTCTTCGTTCTGGTCTATGCCCACCAGTTTTCCCAGGCCACCGAGTACTTTTGCGCCAAACGACTGTCCGGAACGCGGTTTTAAGCGGTAGGAGATCTGGTAGTCCGTCTGTCCGAATGCATCCTGGCTCAGTCCGTAAATTTCGTAGTAGAGATAGACCAGATGCCGCTGTGTATAATGCCGCGTGGCCAGGGGAATGACTTCCAAATTCTGTTTGACAAAATGTCCTTTTCCGGTGGTCTGTTCAATTGAAGCCGCCATTTCGATATCGCTCAGCCAGAGTTTGCCGTGCCGATAAGACGGGACCCGCAAGGGCATGCCATAGACCTGCGTGCGTCCAGACCGCTCTTCGATGGCTTGCACGGCGAGGTAGTACGATCCAGGTTTTACATCCAGTGCGATTACATCGGGAATGATCCCGGTTTTTCCATCTACCCGAAATACTGCGCGGTTTGCCACCTCGAATACCGGGTCGCCTTTTGCATTGTAGAGAACAGCACCCCGGTTTATCCGAACATCCCCTTCCTCTCGCGTCAATGCGGAGGCGGGAAATCCGTAGTAGATCTCCACGCGCGTGCTGTCGCCCAGTCCTCGAAATGTGGCGGGATAGGCCGCGTAATACAGGGGTTCGGCGAGAAATGTCGGTACGTAAATTTCTCTGGGAGCCTGGCTTATGATTTGTTCGGGGATGAGAGGTCCCCACAGGTGGCGCATTTTGGTCGCCATTTCCGCGGGTAATACGGCGTAGTCAAAAACGCCATCGGGCGCGCCGGGCATCTGGCGAAATACAATTTCTACGCCTTCTCCCAATTCCGGATAGATCCAGTATTCCCACGCCCGGCGATCCTGGATCGGAAAGATGGGTCGTCCCAGGAATGTACCCAGTCCCCCTACTGCCATCGCCGATTCGGCCCGCTTTCGAATCTGTTCGCTTTTCTGATTCCGCTCGGATGATCGGCTGTACAGCCGCTGGAACTGTCTTTCCAGTTGGCGTTGTGCCTGTTCTGCGCCAGCTCCGCGGTGGGTCACATTGGCACTGTCGCTATCAGCGGCGTAGTCCGATAGCAGTATTTCGGCGGCCCAATCTACGCGGTCTAATAGCCGCTGTTTGATATCCCAGTCTTCGGGATGGGATTCGCGCCGCCGATTCCCGGACGCGCTTTTGTGAGATGGCGTGCCGTAGCGCACATAGATTTCGCCCCGTCGATCCCACGGAAAAACCGCCGCCCCAAAATGCTCCCGCGCATAAGCTACCCGGCGGAAGTGTTCGACTCTCCGCTCGTTGACGTCTGTAATGGGTGTGGGGTCCCGGCGTTTCCAGAATTGTTGCAGAAGTACTTGTCTGTCCTTTGCCTGCTTAAATGCCTCTGTTTCCCTTTCTGAGGCGAGTAGGGAAATATCTTCATAAGGCATCCGCTCTCTGGTGCTCAGGCCGGCCAGATAGGTTTCGAAGAGGGTTTCGGCTTTTTCGTAATTTTTTCGTTCCAGATAGACTTCGGCGAGTTCCAGCATGTATTGTCGCTGGTTTGTTCCCTGAGTTTGCATGAGCCGCGACAGGGTGCGTGCGGCCTGGTCCGTGCGGGATAGGGTGCGGTAGAGTTGTCCCAGTCGCCACATGGCATCTTTGTGTGCGGGATTGACCGCCAGTTGTTTTTCGTAATATTCTATTGCGCCGTCTTTTTTTAGTAGATCGTATTCATACATAAAGCCCAGGCGATAATACGCATCTGGATGGTCCGGGTCCATCTCGACCACCTGTTCGAAAGCTCTGATGGCATCGCGATTCATGAGATTCAGATGCGTCAGGCCAATGTGGTATTGGGCTTCTACATAGTCGGGTTTTTCAGCCAGGGCGCGACAAAAATAATCAATGGCGCGCACCCACTGGCCTTTTTCACGGGCATAGACGAGGCCCATGCCAAAGTAGGCTTCGGGCATTTTTCGCTGGTATTTTTCGGCATTTCGAAAGGCTTTTCTGGCTTTGCCATTCTGATCCTGGGCCAGATACACATGCCCCAATCCACAGTGGGTTGGGGCATGTTTTTTGTTTGCTTGTAGTGATTGCTCAAACAAAATTTTTGCGCGGTCTATTTTTCCTGTTTTGAGTGCCTGATTACCCAGGAGATAGAGAGAGTCCGCAGCAGAAGGATCCGCCCCAATTGGTGCAGTTGTCCAGAATATTCCAAAATTCAGGACGAGTGCAATGCACCCGATATGCCAGCCTTTTTTTGACATGCTCAATCGCCTGTGTTTATTTTGCCAGCGGTCCCGTGGGTGCCTCTTTGCTGTAGAGCGCGCTTCCCCGCTCGTAGGATACTGCCACCTGTCCATTTTCTACCTGCAACCGGGGTACATTATTTGTGCCCACATCGCGGTCCGGTCCTCTCATCACGGCGAGTTGTGCATCGCTCATGCCCGCTATCAAATCGCCCCATCGGCTTTCTGGGTGTACCATGTCGCCTCCGCTGCGGTGGAAGTTCCGGGAAGTGTATTTGATCAGGATGCCCCGTCTCGAGATGGGGTTTTTCCAGGCGAGAGCACCGTGGGTAGTTGCCCCATCCCCAAAAAAGAGCACGTCGCCCGCCTTCATCACTGGCTGTACCACAAGTCCCATGTCGTCGTCGCAGGTGCGGATGCCCGGCGGCATGGGATAAAACGCTTTGTGGCTGCCCGGTACGCAGGCGAATCCGCCCAGACCGGGTTCCACGTCTCGAAGTTGCCAGGCTACGGTTACTGCCTGATCGTAACTGCGTCCGTTTTGAAACACATAGCCCATCGGCGGATAGAGGGGTTCGTTGTTGCTGTGGAGCGAGTGTCCGCTGCCGCCCAGGACCGAGCAGAATGCCGTGGCACCTCCGCACCGCCCTCCGCTGGCGCCCATCCAGTTCAAGCGGTGTTCGACCTCTGGGTGTGCGATCATTTGCCGGAATGGGTCGCTATACGGTTCTGGCAATTCGAGCAATCCAGAGAGGAGTGGTCGCCCCGTGCCGGCCAGGCTTTTTGAGCCTCGGGCCAGTTCTTCGCCCACTACGATGCGGTCTTCAAATTTATCTATGGTCTCGTTGGCTGCTGCCAGCCATTCTTCGTCCATTACGCCGCGGAGTACCAGATATCCGTTCAAGTCCCAGAAATAGAATTCTTTGTAATCAATGCCCGAGTCCGGGTCCAGTTTGTAAATTGAGGGATGAAAGACCTCGCGCGATTCGTCCATCTTTACTGTTTTTCCATCTGTTACTATTGTCGGGGGAGGTGTCGTGGATTTGTAACCGGGCTTGTAAAGCGATGCGCGCTGTTCTTCACTTAAAGCGTCGTGCCATTCTGGATGCGGCTCTTCCTCTGTCATTGGACCTGTTCCGGCAGATCGGATCACGCCCCTGCCCACGTATTCATAAGATAGGAGTCGCTGCCGTCCGTCTCCTTGCCAGGGGCGCATTCCCTGTAATGAGGATAGTGCTACTATCAGGAGATCTCCTGCCTTTAGCACGGGCTGGTATGTCAGGCCCATGTCGTCTTCGCTCGTGGTTATGTCTTCGGGCGATGCCACATTGCTTTTGTGCGAGCAGGGTATCAGTACTAAGCCGCCATCTCCTTCGTTCACGTCTTCCAGTGCCCAGATTGCGCGCACACCTTCGCAATAACGCCGACCGTTCTGGTGGTAATACGCAATGCCCGGCATTCTCGGTTCGTTACCGCCTGTTAGCGGTGCTGTGGTGTCGGAGGTTGCGTCGCACAAGATTTCGGGTTCCCGGTCCAGGCGGAAGCCGATTCCTACAATTTGATTGAGATACCACACGAGGTGCGGATGGATGAGTAGTTCCCGGAATGGTTCTTTCAATCCGCTTTTCCATCCCAGCATGCCCGATGGTTGACCGGCTTTGTCAATGGTCTGGTTCAGTTGCACGACTTCGCCGCGGTTCAATACGCCCGGTACATGGAGATAGCCAGCTATATCAAAACAGTAATTCTCTTCGTTGCTCATGAGTTC
>JAPPIE010000243.1:16924-21491 GCA_028874765.1 Gemmatimonadota bacterium | reverse complement strand
TGGGTGATTCGGTTTGTTAATTCTATGAGATCGGGTCGGTTGGGTGGGACATCTTTCTCCATCTTTCCATCGGGATACACGGTAACAGTGTCTATCCTTTTTATGAATCCTTTTTTGGCTGTCGCTCGATTGAACTGGAGGCCGTCTTTTGAAATTGCCATGCGAGTCTGTAAAATGCGTCCCTCGCCGATAATGCGAAAAAGAAAGCCCAGGATGCCGGATGTTGGGCGGCCTGTGAGCCCGTTGATCTCGTCATAGGCAACCCAATCTCCAAAATCCAGCAGTCGATAGGACATCACCCGCCGATTGGTTACTTTGAGATTCGGCGTTGAGAGCGTATCCATGTACGAATACCGATCCGGCTTGCCGGGCTGGTCTTCCCACCAGATTCGTACATTTACTGCCAGTTCTGGCGTTGGGGCTTCCACTATCTCGCGGATAACGCGACCTACCCGATAATCTACTTCCATATTCTGTTTGTGTTGATAGGATAACTGCGCGTACTGGGGCATCGCGTCTTCTGTGCGTGCGGTCACTGCCATAAATGCCCGAAACCAGTTTTCGTACCCGATAAATAGCGGTAGTCCCTGCGGATCGCGCGCCCTTGCCTTCTGTGCGAGATAAAGGATCATCTCCCCCTGAAACCGCACACCATTGGTGGTCGCTGTCGGGTCGTAATTGCCACACTGCCGCATCGCCTCTACGATCTCTGCCCGACTCACCACCTGATACCCCGGACGCACGCCGTCTGCACATGCTGGTCGATCCAATAAAAAGAAAAAACAAAGGAGGGTTGCGATTCTCAACCCTCCTTTGTTGTGAAAGCCCGTCATATTATCCCTCGCTACGCGGTCTAATTTTTCAATACAATGAGGATGCGCTGACCGACGAGCAGGGGGTCGGAAAAGGAGATGGTGAGGGTTTTGGCTTCTTTATCCTCGCTGAGTGTGTATTCTTTGTCTTTGCTCAGTTTGCCATGGTCGTCGCATACGGCGGCGAGTTCGCCCTGTACAGTAATGGTTTCTCCAATGGCAACTTTTTTAACGTCGGTGTTGTCAACGTCGGGGAAATTTATAATTTTGTAGTTTTTGCGAATCCTTCGCCAGGTATGGAGATACCCCTGTTCTTTCAGATTATCTTCGACGCCGACATAGACGAGGACTGAACTGATAATTTCCTCGGCATCCTTAAGGTCTTCTTTGGTGACCTGGAGGTCTTCTTTGGTAACCTTAAGGTCTTCCTGGGTAACCTTAAGATCTTCCTGGGTAGCCTGAAGGTCCTTATGAGCTTTTTCGAGGGCTTCTGTTACGCGTTGAAGGCGATTGGTTTGCTCGAAGAGGCTGTTGCGGAGGCTGTCGCGTGCGGCTGCCACCTGTTCGAGATCACCTCTCAGAGTGGTGGTGAGACGCCGGTATTCTTTCATCTCATTGGTAAGGCGGTGGAGGGTGGTCAGCAAAACTTTATTTGATGTGCTGGTACTATCCATTTGTGCACGCACAGAATCGATGCGGACATTTAGTCCCTCGACCACCATATTTAGAGAGTCTATCAGTGCTTCATCGCGTTTGGCTTCTTCCTCTATTTGCATGACGTAGGGACTTTCTTTAATAATCTCCTCTTCGCTGGGCAAAAACGCGATGTACAAAAGAAGGGCTACTGCGATGGCTGCAATGCCAATTACCAGGATGATTTGCTTGTTGTTCTGCATGAGTACCTCCCAAAAGAGACGGTTGCAAGAAATGAGGGCTGTGGGTGTTGGAGAGCAAGGGACTTTTTATGGGGCTGTCCCTGCTCTGAATTATTTGCGTGGTGAAACTGTGTGGTCCTCCCTTTTATGGTGTTATTACGGTTTCGCGGTTGGGAAACCCGCCGCCCAATGCGAGGTGTAGGTCAATGCGCGTCTGGAGTCGTTGCTGGCGCACAACGAGCAATTGGCTTTCGGTGAGGTAAGCCGTGTTGCGTGTTTGAAGCACGGTCAACAGGTCTGTAAGCCCTCTGTAATATCTATCTTCTGCCAATCGACGTGCTTCCCGCGCCTGTTCAGCGGCGGTTTCTAATGCGGTCTGGCGTTTTGCCAGATGCGCTTCTGCTGAAAGTGCATTTTCAACTTCGCTATATGCTTGCAAAACGGTTTGGGCAAATAGTGCGACGGCTTCGTTTTCTCTGGCACTGGCCAGGTCGATATTGCCCTGTATGCGCCCGCCCTGAAAGAGGGGTTGTGTAAGGTTGCCGATCAGGCTCCACACGCTGAAGTCTCCATTGAGCAGGTTGCCCAATGCATCGCTGCTGGTTCCGCTTGACGCAGTCAGGCTGATGCGCGGATAACGCAGGCGTTTGGCGGCTTTGTGATTGGCCTGAGACGCGGCAAATTGGCGTTCAACGGCAATGAGGTCGGGGCGTCGGGAAATGAGATCTGCCGGGAGGCCCGCGGGTACTGAATGTGGTACCTGGGGAAGGTTTTCGGCAATGGCGAATGTGCCTGAGGGATAGCGACCGATGAGTACTTCGAGTTGGCGAATGGTCATTTCATAGCGTTGTTCACGCTGGTGCAGGCGGTCTTGCGATAACGCGAGTTCGGATTTGCTCTGGCGCATGTCGAGTGAGGGCCGCACCCCCCGTTCGTAACGCGTGCGTACCTGTTCGTGGTTGGTGAGGCTGTTTTCATACGTCGCCTGCGCGAGTTCGAGTTGGCGCCTGGCTTCGATGGTGGCAAACCACGCTTTGGCGGTTTGTGCTGCCAGTGACATGCGCGCCCCCCGATACATAGCCTGTGTTGCCTGATAGGTGGCTTGTGCAGCCGCAGC
Source organism: Gemmatimonadota bacterium (assembly GCA_028874765.1). Taxonomy (GTDB): domain Bacteria; phylum Latescibacterota; class UBA2968; order UBA2968; family UBA2968; genus VXRD01. The sequence goes on along the minus strand of JAPPIE010000243.1, from coordinate 18,687 downwards.
ACTTGCGCCAAGCCGCCCCCAGAGGTCGATTTCCCACGCGGCATTTATGGAAACGCCATAGGTGGTGCTGGTGTTTGAGATTACCTCTCCAGGTGCCTGCCCGGGAATGGGAAATCCAATGAAGTTTTGTTTGCGTCTCAATCCCGAGGAGCCCGCGCTGATTTGCGGGTATAGCGGTGCGCCGGCCATTTTGGCCTGGGCGCGTGCGGCTTTGAGACGCGCTGCAGCAGCGTGCAGGTTGTGGTTGTATGCGAGTGCTTGGGCGATTAAACTGTCGAGACGGCTGTCGTTAAATGCCGCCCACCAGAGGGTATCGGCAGGTGTTGTTGCGGCGGTTTCTGTTTGATAAGTTTGAGGTGGCTGAACCTGGGATTGTTGAACGCGAGGCGCAGACGCACAGGCGGTTATAAGTGCAAAGCAGAGTGCAAAGAAGTGCCATGTTGTGTGGGTACTCATTCTCGATCTCCTGAAAGAAGCTGACTTTATCATAAAGAAACTTTTATTTTTGTCAATATATATCGCAATCAGAGAGGATTAGATTATGGCGACGCATTGTTTTGAGGGTGTACTTGAGAGCACGTCGGTTAATATAGGATTGACACTGGGATCGGGACAAGTGTTTCGGTGGGGACGAGATGTCGATGGATGGTGGAAGGGTATTGCTTATGGCGTGGTTGTGCATCTGAGACAAATGGGAGATCAGATCGCGTATCGCGCATCGTCCGAGCAGGTGGCTACATACTGTGGTGAGATGGAGATTGATGATTTTTTGAGGTGGTATTTAAGACTGGATCACATGCCCCGGATCAGGGTGCAGCGCGAGGATACCTATTTGCGAAGGGCGAGGGATTTGTTGAAGGGGCTGCAATTTGTTCGCCAGGATCCATTCGAGTGTATTATTTCCTATGTTCTCTCGGTTCAAGCACATATGTCGTTGACCAAAAAACGGATCGGATTTGTTGCGCGAACTCTGGGTGAGAGACGAGTTTTTGAGGGCGAGATGTACTGGACATTCCCGGGTCCAGATGCACTATCTGAGTTGGATAGTGGATTTTACAGGCGCCACCGTTTTGGCTGGCGTTCGGAGCGGGTGGCTGAAACAGCGCGTTTTATCGCCGAGTCAATACGCGATGGGGCGGCGGATCTGGATACCTGGCGGTGTGTTTCTGATGATTTGTACGCGCTGTCCGGCAGTGGCGTTGGTATTAAGGTGGCGCGGTGTATTGATCTGTTCTCGCTGGATCGGCTCTATGCGGTTCCCGTTGATACCTGGGTGCGAAAATTTGCGCGAGAGTGGTATGGTGTAACGGGTTCAGACGCGAAGATATGCCAGTGGGGCGAGGCGCGATGGGGCAAGTGGGCGGGTTATTGCAATGAGTATTTGTTCGCGTATTATCGCGAGTTGTATGGGCCGACGCTGTACGATCGGGTGCTTTCTTTTGATGCTTCTGGTGAAGCGTCAGCGGTGATGCCGTTTGAGGATGCGGGATGATTGTTTTTTATTCTCTGTCGTATTTGGGATTGCCAAAGCCGTCGTTGACGATGTGGGAACGCGCGGGAATTTCGGATTTGTCGGGGATGATGAGATCCAGTTCGGTGCTGTTTTCGACGATTGTGCCGTCGCCTACGCGCACGTGATCTCCCAGGATGATTTTTCCCGGGTTTCGGGAACCCGACCGCACGGTGCCGAGTACGACTGACGATGCGATTTGACAGCCCGTGCCCGTTTCGACATAGCCGTAGATGTCTGTGCCACTGCCAAT
>JAPPIE010000243.1:9730-16824 GCA_028874765.1 Gemmatimonadota bacterium | reverse complement strand
ATCGGCTTGATAATAACGCCCGCCGAGTTCTGAGATGGCACGCGGCAAGAGGGGGATGGGCGTGCAGTCAAAATTTTCAACCTCGCCGGTTTGCGTGAGGGCATTGGCGATGTCGTGATAAAATAAGACGCGCCATCCGGGATACGCACTGGCGACGAGTTGCATCTGATATGAGAAGGCAGATTGCAGGTCTTTTTCGGCGAGAAATGTTTCGTAGAGATCAAAGGTGCGCGCTTCAATAGCTTTGTCAATGACGGGCGCAAATGTGAGGGCGGCGAGGTCGCTGTTATCCAGGTTGTGTAATTTGCGTAAATACGCATCCCACACGGCGGGGTCTTTGAGCGATGCAAAGCGGTTCCAGAGTGCGCGGGTTTTGAGCTGGGGCAGTCGAGAAATGAGCGCGAAGGCGGATTGTAGTGCCATGTCTTCTATCGGGCCGTTTTCGCCCTGTGCGGCTTGAAGCGATTGGTAGATCATGGCGTAGAGCTGGTCGGCGATTTCTTCGATATTTTCTGTCAGGGTTGCCTGCGCGGCTTCAGACGCATTGTGGGAGCCGGGTGCGACGCATTCGAGCAGGTTGCCCAGTACGGTTTCGAGCAGATCGCGGTTGACAAAACCGCGTCCTGAACGCTGTGAGAGAATCGCGCGATTGATGGGGTCAATGCGAAGTGCAGCCAGTTCTTCTGCTGTGTAAATCGGTCGAATTTGTTCGATTACTTTTTCGAGAAGCGGGCGTTTGCGGTTTGCATACGCGGCGTCGAATAAGGTGGTGTTGTTCAAAAAAAATTCCTTTGTGATTCTGTTTGTTCAACTTCCGGTGGAGCGATAATGGCGCACGCCGATTTTCCATATCTGGAGGGCGATAATGAGAAATATAACGCAAATCAGGGGCGCGCTCCACTGTAAGGCGACGGGAAATCCCAGGGGGTCGCCCCGTTCGAGAATTGCCAGTGCCGGTAAGTAATTTACACACGCAAGGGGTACGATGTAAGTAAAAAATTTGCGAAACCAGATGCGGTAGATGGGTAAGGGATACTGTGCGGTTTCTACACCACCGTAAGTCATGGTGTTCATGAGTTCGAGGGATTCGGTGGTCCAAAACGCAATGGTGGCTTGAATGACCATGAGGCCGATGAAGAGGCAAGCACCTCCAAATATGGCGGTGAAGACGAGATAGATTTTTGGCACTGACCATGCGATGTCGAGGGTGTAGCTTGCCCAGGAGAAGACTGCGATGCCCTGAAGCAGGCGACCGATGCGGCGGAGGGTGAGTTCATGGCCTGCGAGTTGCAGGGCGGTGCTGCGGGGGCGAAGCAGGAGGCGGTCGAAGTCGCCGCTTTTGACCATGGTGCCGAATATGTCGAAGCCGCGCGAGGCAGCGTCGGCAAAAGCGAAGGAGATGTTGATGAGGCCGTAGAGAAAGGCTACTTCGGGGAGTGCCCAGCCCTGAATGTGTTTGAATCGCGCGAAGAGGGAGGCAATGGCGAGAAATTCGACGCCGGTGGTGAGGAAATGTCCAAAGGAGAGCATGATGAATGACGCGCGATATTGCATTTGGCTGCGGACAGATTGGCTGAGATAGTGCATGTAGAGGCGAAGCGCGTTGGTCATCGGATTATCCTCCTTGCGCGACGAGGCGGCGAATACCGCGGGTGAGGATGAGGTGCCCGGCTGTGATCAGCGCAATCAGATAGGCGATTTGAAACGGCAGGTGATACCAGATTTGTTCCGGTGAGATATGGCCCATGTAGAAGCGGAAGGGAATGTCCATGAGGTATCGAAATGGGAGGATGTTGATGGCTGCCTGTGCCCAGTCTGGAAAAAAGAGCAGGGGAATTATGATACCGCTGAAGAGCCAGGTCAGACTGCTCAGGAGCACGCCCAGGCCCTCGCCAGATATGGTCCACAAGAGGGCAATGGTCAGGAGATTGGTGATGGCTGCGCTGATGAGGACGGCAAAGAGCATCGATACGAGCCAGGCACCTGTAGCCGGGATATTGGGGGGCATTTGCAGGTTGAAGAAAAGACTCGCCGTGATGAACATGGGGAGAGCGCGGAAGACACCGGGCGCGGTGCGTTGCGCTATGGCGCGGCTGTACCAGAAGAAATATAGGTTGGTCGGGCGCACGAGTTCATAGACGACATTGCCCGAACGCACCATGGCGCGCACATCGGGGTCGGCACCTTGATAGGGAATGAGAACGAGAAATGCCTGGCCGAGCCATATATAGGTGATGACTTCATCGGCGGTCATGGGTTGGGGGGCGGTGGTTGATCTGTAGAAGGCTTCAAAGATCATGACGCGGATGAGGCCCCAGAAGAGTTGGGTGCCGAATCCAGCGAATGCCGCGGCGCGGTATTGCAAGAGGGTACGAAATCTGGCGGAGAGGACGGCTATGTACGGTTTGATGGCCAGCGATGATGTGAGGTTAGCGATTTTCGGCATAGAGGCGTGAGATGATTTCTTCGATGGGGGTGTTTTCGACAAAGAGGTCGCGCACGGGGTGCTGCGCGGTGATGCGGGCGATTAAATCGGCCGTGGCAATGCGGTCGGGATCAAATGTGAGGTGTACGCGGTGTCCGTCGCGCAATACAACAGATGCGTCGGGGTCGGTGATGTCTTCTATGCCTTCGAGATCGACGATGAGGCGGCGCTCTGTTGTGACGCGGGCGCGAAGGTTTTCGAGCGGGCCGTCGGATAGTATCTGGCCCTGTCCGATGACCATTACCCGCGTGCAGAGGGCTTCGATGTCGTCCAGATCGTGGGTGGTGAGGATGACGGTGACATCGCGCTCCTGATTGAGGCGTTTGATGAAGTCGCGCACGGCGAGTTTGGAGACGACGTCGAGGCCAATGGTCGGTTCGTCTAAGAAGAGGATTGATGGCCGGTGAATGAGGGCAGCGGCGAGGTCACAGCGCATACGCTGGCCCAGGCTGAGCTGGCGCACGGGTATGTCGAGTAGCGATTCGAGGTCGAGAATGGCGATCATTTCATCGCGGGTTTGCGCGTATTGGTGATGATCGACGCGATAGATGTCGCGGAGCAGGTCAAAAGATTCGATGACGGGCAGGTCCCACCACAATTGCGTGCGCTGCCCAAAGACCACACCGATTTGTGCGACGTGGGCGATGCGTTCTTTCCAGGGGATACGGCCGAGGATTTCACAGCGGCCAGAATCGGGTACGAGGATGCCGGACAAAACTTTGACGGTGGTGGATTTGCCCGCGCCATTGGGGCCGATGTAACCGATGAGTTCACCGGGTTCAATGGCGAAGGAGATGCCGTTGAGGGCTGTTATCTGGCGGTAGTTGCGGTGCATGACGCCGCGCAGAGCACCCCACACACCGGGCTGGCGTTGGGCGATTTGGAAGGTTTTGACGAGGTTTTCGACAATGATGTGGGGCATGGCGCAATGTACAGGGTTTACATTTCTTCGTGTTTATTAGACGGGTATCTCGGCGGGTGTGTTTTGATTTGTGGGAATTTTTTTAACTGGACGAATCCCGCGAGATGTGGTTTTGCATAAAAATATAGCGTGCCCGATTCGTACATAAAGAATCGGGCACGCGCTTTTGTAGAGATGGAATCCAGATCTTTACTGCGTGGTCTGGTAATACGGGTTGGTGCCTTCGGCGTGGTCTGTTATATCGCGGATATTTGCGATTTCGGGAACGGCTTCTTTGATCATGACTTCCACGCCCTGTTTGAGGGTGACATCGACCATCCCACAGCCCTGACATCCGCCGCCAAATTGGAGAAAGGCCGTGTCTTCTTTCACATCGACCAGTGATACGTGACCGCCGTGTGCGGCAATGCCCGGGTTGATTTTTTCGTCGATTACCATTTGGATTTTTTCAGCCACACTGCCTTTGAGGTGCGGGGGCACTTTGTGTGGGTTGTCAATTTTGAAGCCGCGTCCCATCAGGCCATCGACAAAGTCGAGCGTGATGTCCTGGGTATAAGGCACGCTGTTTTCGTCAATGTAAATGTTGAAGCCGTCGTATGGTATTGTGGTGTCGCGGTCGTTGTCCTGTCCTTCGGCAACAAATGCGAGGCGGTAGTTGGCCTGTAAGGGCGATGTTGCTTCGGCGGTGATGCGCACGCCTGTGATCACCTGTTCTTGATCGTTTATTAAGCGGGTGATTTCTGTTTGTGCAACGTCTGTGACGGTGATTTCCATGAATTTTCTCCTATGTCAATTACGGCATTGTGACTTGTAAGAGTTCGTCTGCTTTGTGCGCGAGATGATTTTCGAGCTGGTGCCCATCTCCCATCAGGTCTTGCAATGTAATGCGATCAAGCATCTGGTCAACCACAAATTGGATGGCGTTCCAGAGGGAGCGAATTGAGCAATCGACAGAATGTGTGCAGCAGGCTTCATAGCCGGTGTGTTCGTCGCAAAAGTCTTCGTTGAAGAACGGGTCACCGAGGGCACCGAGTACATCGGAGATCAGGATCTCACTGGCGGGACGAGCCAATTTGTATCCGCCGGTTTGACCGCGCACGCTTTCGACGAGGTTGCCCAGGCGCAAGAGCCGGACGAGTTTGCCGACATGGGCGGTGGATAATCCTTCGGCGCGGCTGATTTCGGGAATCGAAATGCTGCCACCTGTTTCAGATGCGCGCTGTGCTACTTGCATGAGACAGCGAAGGCCGTATTCTTCTTGTGTGCTCAATTTCATAAAAGAACCTTTTCAGTGAGAGGCATTGTCAAAACATGCCCAATTCGAGTTTGGCCGCTTCTGACATGCGTTCTGGCGTCCAGGGAGGGTCGAATACGAGATCGAGTTTGACATCGTAAACGCCTTCGACCGATCGGGCTGCAGATTCGATCTGTCCGGGCAAAATACCCGCGGCGGGGCAATTGGGCGCTGTGAGTGTCATTTGAACATAGGTATTGCCGTCTTCTTCCACTTTGATCTCGTAGATGAGGCCCAGTTCGTAAATGTCAACGGGGATTTCTGGATCATATACTGTTTTGAGTGCTTTTACGATTTCTTTTTTTACGGCTTCAGTGTCGATGGGGCCTTCTGGCGGAGATTTTTCCGCGGGTGTTTCCGGCGTTTCAATATTGTGAATTTCCTCAGTATGGTCGGAATCATCGTTGGACTGTGCGTCTGTGTCTTTGCGGAAGATGTTCAGGAGGCTCATGTGTTATCTCTCTGTTGTTATAGGCGTTTGGACATTGTCTATGGCTGCCCGAAGCGCGTGCCACGATAGGGTCGCGCATTTGATACGGGTGGGATAGTCGCGCACGCCGGCAAAAACGAATAATTTGCCCATCTGATCGAGGCCGAGATTGCTGGATGGGTCGGTGAGCATCGCTTGGAAGTCTTTGAAATAGGTTTCTGTTTCGCCGAGGGTTTTGCCTTTGATGGTTTCGGTCATTAAAGAAGCCGACGCTTTGGAAATGGCGCAGCCCGAACCCTGAAAGCCGATGTCTTTTATGCGGTCGCCGTGGAGTTGAAGATAAACTTCCACTTTATCGCCGCACAGTGGATTATAGCCTTTGGCAAAGCGGTCTGCTGGATCGAGTACGCGAAAATTTCTGGGGTTTTTGTTGTGATCCAGAATGAGTTGCTGATAGAGTTCGCGCAAATCTGACATCAGCCAAAAATCTTTCGCACGGTGTGAAGGCCAGAGACCAGCGCGTCAATGTCTTCACGCGTGTTGTAAAGTGCCAGGGAAGCGCGCGTTGCTGCGGGTATGTCGTAGTGTTTCATAATGGGTTGCGCGCAGTGGTGCCCGGCGCGAACGGCGACGCCGGCCTGGTCGAGAATGGTGCCCACATCGTGGGGATGAATATCGGCGAGGGTAAATGAGAGCACGCCTACTTTGCGCTCGGCTGTGCCGATCAGGTTGAGGTCCGGCACGTCGCGCAGTGCGTCGTGTGCGTATTCCAGCAGATTGGCTTCGTATTTTGCCGCGCCATCAAAGTCGATACTGTTGAGGTAATCAATGGCGACACCCAGGCCAATACTGCCCGCGATATTGGGCGTTCCCGCTTCAAATTTGTTGGGCAAGTTTCCATACGTGATATTGTCGAAGTCAACGTTTTGGATCATGCTGCCGCCACCCTGGTAGGGCGGCATGGTGTCGAGATATGTTTCGCAGCCATACAGGACGCCAATGCCCGTGGGTGCAAACATTTTGTGTCCCGAGAAGGTGTAGAACTCGCAGCCGAGGGCGCGGACATCCACGCGCTGATGGGGCACGGCTTGTGCGCCGTCGATATGTACGGGCACGCCGTGTGCGTGCGCGATTTGCACGGTTTCTTCTACGGGATTGACTGTGCCGAGCACATTGGAGATGTGTACGATGGAGACGAGTTTTGTGTGCGGGGAGAATAGGGTTTGATAGGTGTCCATGCAGAGTTCGCCCCGGTCGTTCATGGGGATGACGCGCAGTTTGGCTCCCTTTTCCCGGCAGAGCATCCACCAGGGGACGATGTTGGAATGGTGCTCCATTTCGGTGATGATGATTTCATCGCCCTCGCCGATTTGCTCGCGCCCAAAGGTCTGAGCTATGAGGTTGATGCCTTCAGTGGTTCCGCGTACAAAGATGATTTCTCTATCTGTGGCCGCGTTGATAAAGGTCGCCACCTTTCTTCTGGCGGCTTCATAAACATCGGTCGCTATTTGCGAGAGGTGGTGTACGCCTCTGTGTACATTGGCATTCTGGTCGGTGTAATAATGCGAGAGGGCATCGATGACTGCGCGGGGTTTTTGCGAGGTGGCGCCATTGTCGAGGTACACGAGCGGTTGACCCTGGACTTGTTGGCCCAAAATGGGGAAGTCCGCGCGAATGCGGCGCACGTCAAAAGGCAGTGCCGGGCGCACGGCTGGCTCGGGCGGTTGGAGCGTTAAGATGTCCAGAGGCGAATTCAAGTGATGTCCTTTGCGTCGATGTGTTCGAGGCGAGTGTCGATTAAGTCGCTCAGGTGCGACTGCACGGGGGCGAGGGTCACGCGCCCGATAATATCATCGGCAAAAGCGCGGAGTAAAATGTGCTTTGCCTCGGCTTTGGGGATGCCGCGCGCTTGCAGGTAAAAGAGCGCGTTTTCGTCGAGTTGGCCTATTGTTGCGCCATGCGA
>JAPPIE010000243.1:8039-9630 GCA_028874765.1 Gemmatimonadota bacterium | reverse complement strand
TAAAATCCATTGACGGTGGCTTCGCTGCCTTCGCCGCGCAGGTACGCGCTTACGTCGTTGCGAACAAATGCCCCGCCGAGTGTAAAATCGTGAAAGGTCATCCTGCTGCTGCGCCCGAGTTGTGCCTGAAAATTGGCGACGTGCAAACCCGCTGTGCCCTGCAATTCGAGGCGGATACAATTCACGCTGGCATTGTCGCGGGCGATGATTTCTGTGACTGCATTGGTAAAATAGGTCTCTGTGCCCGTTCCCGCATAGGTTTCGACAATTGAGAGCTGGCTGTTCTCATCCGCGATGATCAGGTTGCGCGGGTGCGATATTGTGGGGATTTCTGACGCTGTTGTGATAAAGAGGATATGTACGGGGACTTCTACTGCGACATTGCGCTGAACATGGATGAATACGCCATCGCGCATGAATGCTGTGTTGAGGGCGGTGAAGGCCAAATCTGCGGTTTGTGCGAGTTTGCCCAGATGCGCTTTGACGAGTGGATGGTCGTAAACATCGGCGAGGTTGGCGATGGTTATGCCTTCTGGTATGTCAGATGTGTGTTCTGGCGCGTAATGCCCATTGACGAATACGAGGCGGATGCCTTGCAGGTCGGGATAGATGAAGGGTGCCAGTTCTGCATCCGCAAGGGGAGCAGGAACTGCAGGCTCATAATCGAGTCTGGTGAGCGCAGATGGATTCACGCTTTTCCAGGCTTCATCTGCGGTGGTGGGATATCCCAGGCGGTCAAAGTCGGCAATTGCGCGTTGGCGCAATGCGCGCAGTGGCTGACCATTGAGGCTGGATTCAAATTTATGAATCCAGGATGTGTGATTAGACGCTGTGTGTCGCGTGTTCTTCTTTGATCCAGTCATAGCCTTTTTCTTCCAGTTCCAGGGCGAGTGTTTTGTCGCCCGATTGCACGATGCGTCCGTCGAGCATAACGTGGACAAAGTCGGGCACGATATTGTTGAGCAAGCGCTGATAGTGCGTGACCACAATGGTCGCTTTGTCCGCGCTGTGGAGTGTATTGACGCCGTTGGCAACAACGCGCAGAGCGTCGATATCGAGTCCAGAATCGGTTTCGTCGAGTATGGCGAGGCGGGGTTCCAGAACAGCCATTTGCAGAATTTCATGGCGTTTTTTTTCGCCGCCAGAAAAGCCCTCGTTGACCGAACGTTTGAGGAATTTTTCGTCCATTTCGACCAGTTTGAGTTTGTCGCGAATCAGTGTGAGAAAGTCTATGGCATCGACTTCTTCTTCATCTCTGGCTGTTCGAAGGGCGTTGAGTGCTGTGCGCAAGAAGTACGCGCTGTTGACACCGGGTATTTCTACCGGGTACTGAAAGGCGAGGAAGACGCCCTGTGCAGCGCGTTCATCCGGGTCCATATCGAGCAGGTCCTGGTCCTCGTAGATGACTTCGCCCGCTGTAACGCTATAGGCTTCGTGACCCGCGAGCACCTGAGCCAATGTGCTTTTGCCCGACCCGTTGGGTCCCATGATGGCGTGGGTTTCTCCCGCGTTGACCGTGAGGTCGATGCCGTGGAGAATTTCCGCGCCTTCCACACCTGCGTGCAGATTCCGAATTTCGAGCATGTTATTT
>JAPPIE010000243.1:0-7939 GCA_028874765.1 Gemmatimonadota bacterium | reverse complement strand
CCGACACTGCCTTCGAGGCTGATGCCGAGGAGTTTTTGGGCTTCGACTGCAAATTCCATGGGCAGTTCTGCGAGGACTTCTTTGCAGAAGCCGTTGACGATCATTGAGACGGCGTCTTCTGTGGAGATGCCGCGCTGGTTGCAATAGAAGATCTGGTCTTCACCAATTTTGGATGTGGTGGCTTCGTGCTCGACGTGCGCGGATGGGTTGCGCACGTCGATATAGGGAAAGGTGTGTGCGCCGCACTGGTCGCCGATGAGCATGGAGTCGCATTGGGTAAAGTTTCTGGCGTTGTGCGCGCCTTTGAGGACTTGCACGGCACCGCGATAGGTGTTTTGCCCGCGCAGGGCGGATATACCTTTGGAGATGATGGTACTTCGGGTGTTTTTACCAATGTGAATCATTTTTGTGCCGGTGTCCGCCTGTTGTTTGAGGGAGGTGACGGCGACAGAGTAAAATTCGCCGACTGAGTTGTCACCCTGAAGAATGCAACTGGGATATTTCCAGGTGATGGCCGATCCGGTTTCGACCTGTGTCCACGAGATTTTGGAATTTGCGCCCCGGCAAGCGCCGCGTTTGGTGACAAAGTTGTAGATGCCTCCCTTGCCGTCTATGTCGCCGGGATACCAGTTTTGGACGGTGGAGTATTTGATCTGTGCATTGTCGAGTGCGACGAGTTCGACCACGGCTGCGTGGAGTTGATTTTCGTCGCGCATTGGCGCCGTACAGCCTTCTAAATACGATACATAAGCACCTTCTTCAGCGATGACGAGCGTGCGCTCAAACTGCCCGGTGTTGGCGGCGTTGATGCGGAAATACGTCGATAATTCCATTGGGCAGCGCACGCCTTTGGGGATATAGCAAAAGGACCCATCGCTAAAGACAGCCGAGTTGAGGGCGGCAAAATAATTGTCGGTGTGCGGGACGACAGAACCGAGATACTGGCGCACGAGGTCCGGGTGATCTTGCACGGCTTCTGAAAAAGAGCAAAAGATAACGCCTGCTTCGGCGAGTGTTTCCTTAAAGGTGGTGGCGACTGAGACACTGTCAAAGACTGCATCGACAGCCACACCGGCGAGCATTTTTTGTTCTTCGAGAGGGATGCCGAGTTTTTCATAGGTGGCGAGCAGTTGGGGATCGACTTCGTCCAGGCTTGCGGGACCATCGCCTGCGTTTTTCGGTGCTGAGTAATACACGATGCTTTGATAGTCGATATCGGGATAGGTAACCATGGCCCACTGTTCGCTTTTTTTGCGTTTGAGCGGGTCTGTCATGGTCAGCCAGTGGCGATAGGCTTTTAAACGCCATTCGAGCAGCCAATCGGGTTCATTTTTTTTCTCTGAAATAAATCGAATAATATCTTCATTCAGACCTGGGGGTGCAGATTCTTGCTCGATATCTGTCACCCATCCAAATTTGTAATCACTCGTTGCGAGCGTTTCAAGTTCCTGGGTCTGTGAACTCATTGTAGCACTCCTTTTGAGGTCTAAAAAGTAGTCGCGCAATGGCTAACTTACCCAAAGCATACAAAAATGTCAAGATTAAAGACGAAAAAAATAAACAAGGTATTCTACATCTGATCGGTCCTGTGCATACGACTATCCCCAGGCCTTGCCGCTGGCACGTCTGCGACGCTTGCTGCCGGGCAGGTCTTTTTTGGCAACGGCAAAGCCGAGTAGCCCTTTTTGCCCGAGTTTTTTGAGATAGGCGAGGAGTGATATTTCGGCTTCTTTTACATTGAGTTGGTGGGTTTTGCTCAGGCGTCTGATGATGGCTTCGACGGTTGTGCGCCCGTCGCACATATCCCAGACCTGTGCGCCTATTTCGTCGAGTACCAGTGTTTTCTGTTGGGGGATCCAAAAAATTTTAGATAGCGTGCGTACTTTCCACGAATCGCCGCGGGTAAGGGTGACGTGGATCTCGCCATCGTCATTTTTTTCCCATTCGACCTGATTGTTGCGAACGGGTTTGGATTGGAACATGGCCTCGCGACCAATTTTGGGTTGTTTTTTGAATAGCATAACAGGACTCCGCTAAATAGACAGGGTAAATGTATTCTGTCAGGAAATGGCTGTTACATCTTTGCAATAGGCATCGAGGTTTGGGGCACCTTCGGATTTTTTCCAGAAGGTCTGTACAACAAAAATTTTATTGGTCTCCATATCGGTCCAAATCCGTCCCGAAAGATTCTGGCGGGGGCGCATGTTCCAAAAGGGCAAGGGTTGAAGAAAGCCCTGCCATCGGCTTTTAGGATGTCCATTGACCGATAGTACGATGTTGGTGCCCAGGGTTTGGATATCGGTTTCAATGTGAATATGTCGAAGGTCTTTTGTAAAAAATTCAACATACCATTCATCGAGGTCTTTGCTATTGAGGATTGTGCGCGCTAAGCTGAAGCGGTCAATATTGAGCCGCGTGCTGTCTTTTTGAAATCTCAAGCCTATATGCCCGGATTTGAGTTCAAAATTTTCGAGTTCGTATTCTGGAGGAGATTGGCAGATCATATCGTAGAGTGCCCAGGTCAGGGGACCGCCGGGCGGGGTGTCTCGAAGGGTGTTGAGGACGAGGGGCAAAACGGCGTCGAGGTTTTCGTCTGTGCGTCCCATAATTCGAATGAAAATGAGCCGATCCGAGGCTGGACTATACGTTGCAAGGGTGTGTACTGTGTAACGCGATTGCCACACAAAATACTGCGTGTTTTGCATGGTGGGAAGATCGAGGTCAATGGCTTTGGGGTCGCGTTCAACGCGCAGGCGGCTTTTTTGTTTTTTGGCATTTTTTGCCAGACCTTCGATGTAGCGATCCACAATTTGCGCCACGCGGTCATCCCCCCGCGCTTCTTTCCATTCGAGTTCGAGGCGTGCAATTTGGGAATCGTCGAGGCGCACTTCGCCCGAGTTGGCCTCTCCCGATATTTTGCCCGGGTTCCATTCTGATGGGATGTTCAGGCCAATGCCATGCCAGGCAAAGGGTATGTATTCGTCAAATATGAGATTTTTCATGGTGTTTTTCCGTTCAGTGCTCGTGTGTCTGCGCTCACACAGATAAGATACAAGGGGGTATTTGCGGTGTCAAGAGAGGATATGTAGATGTATTTACGTTGTTTAGTGTAGATGAGATGGGGAAAGATAATATATTTTTTAAAAATTATTTGAGATGAAAACTTGACGGATGCACGAACGTTCACTATATTCAAATGTGCAGGTTATGGATATATGCGTTTTGGACTGATAATAAGGAGGTGTGTTTTGCGAAAAAAACTAACTGCGCGCCAACAGGAGATATACGATTTTATCGCTCAGGTGATTCGCGATCAGGGATATCCGCCTACGATCCGAGAAATTATGGAGGCTTTTGGGATTGCTTCAACCAATGGTGTGCGAACCACGCTGTCTGCATTGGAAAAGAAAGGGTATATTCGTCGGACTGCTATGTTGTCGCGCAGCATTGAATTGACGGATTATCAGGCACGCGATGCCTCGCTTTCCGGGGATGTGCGCGAAGTGCCAGTGATTGGGCGCGTTGCTGCCGGTGAACCGATTCTGGCGATGGAAAATATTGAGAGTACGCTTGCTGTAGATTCCGGGTTTGTGCCGCGCGGCGATGTTTTTGCCCTTCAGGTTGAGGGTGATAGCATGCGCGATGCAGGGATATTGGATGGCGATTTTGTGCTCGCGCGCCATCAGGAATCCGCCCATCAAGGTGAGATTGTCGTGGCTGTGATTGGCGAAGAAGCGACGGTTAAGCGCTACTATCGAGAGGGGTCACAAGTCAAGCTGATACCCGAAAATGAAGCCTATCAACCCATTGTGGTGGGTGATAGCCACGAGTCATTCCGAATTGCCGGTAAAATTGTGGGTTTGATGCGGTCTTTTTAGATGGAGCGGACGATCCGTTGATCCGTAGGTGCGGGTTTTAAACCCGCACCTACTTTTTTTAGTTTTTTTGCCTGAAATGCATGCCGGGCAGTTGTTCGACATGGCCCTTGATTTCGAGGCTCAAGAGGATGTTGAGGGTTTCTCCAGAAGAGAATTTCACGGCTTTGGTGAGGGCGTCAATATGTACCGGGGTCGCATCGGCAGACAGGCTGACAAGAGCGTCCCATACGCGTTGTTCTCGGTCGGATAAGACAGGTTGCTCAGAGGGTTGAGGAGGGAGTGTTGACCGATGTTCAATTTCGCTCAAGATGTCCTGTGTCGTTTGTACGAGAATGGCTCCCTGGCTGAGGAGGCTATTTGTGCCCTGACTTTTGCCCGAATAAATCGGACCGGGTACGGCAAAGACATCGCGGTTCTGGTCAAGTGCAAATTGGGCGGTGATGAGCGCCCCGCTCTGTTTGCCCGCTTCAACAACGACTGTGCCGAGGCTCAAACCACTGATAATGCGGTTGCGTCTTGGAAAGTTGTGGGCTTCTGGGGTAGTGCCCAGTGGAAATTCTGAGAAGACCACACCGCGTTCACATATTTGTTGAAATAGGGTGCGATTTTCAGGTGGGTAGGGGCAATCGAGGCTGCTGCCCAGTACTGCTGCTGTTGCGCCGTGTTCGAGTGCCCCCCGATGTGCATGGGTATCAATGCCAACGGCCATGCCGCTGACCACTGTGACCCCTGCTCTAGCGAGATCACTTCCCAGGCGATGCGCGGTTTCCCGTCCATAAGGCGTGAAAGAGCGCGAGCCGACAATGCTTATGGTGGGGCTGTGGCAATGGCTTATATCGCCTTTTGCAAAGAGCAGAGGTGGTGGGGCGTAGATTTGATTTAATATTTCGGGATAGAGGGGATCGGTGAGCGTGCAGATCTGGATGCCGAGGTCTTTTGCGCGTGCGATTTGATCTCGCGCCCATGCCCAGTTCCGTTTGGTAGAGATAGATTGTGCGGTGCTGGGGCCAATGCCGGGGATCTCGCACAGTGCTTTGGGAGATTTAGAAAGAATATTTTCCGGCGTTTCAAAATGTTCGAGAAGAGCGCAATAGGCAGCGGGTCCCAGGCCCGGTACGGCGTAGAGTACCAGCCAGGGTAAAGTGTGGTCACACATAATGTCTCGTTTGAAAGGGGCGTTTTTAGGGATATAGGTAAGCAATATTTATGCCAAAAAAAAAGCCCGTTAAATGGGCTTTTTTTCTTTTTGACGTGAATATTTTGTTCACAATGCGGATAATGGGTTGAAATATTTGAATACTGGAAGAGGAGGATTCAGTCTCTTGAATATCCGGGGATATTGTAGAGTGGAACCGCCCATCCCGCATCCTGAATTAACAAATTTGCATCCACACTTTTGGGTTCAGCTATCGCGCCAAAGTCTTTCCACTGGTCGCCATCTATAGGTTCGGTATAGCCTTCGTTTTGGAAAAAGCCTATTAGCTTTTCCCGCATTGTTTTTACCTCGGAGGCGTACAGGATATTGTACGCGCAGTTGCGCGTTTCCTCTGCATCCACGCGGTGATCGAGCAGGTATTCCTTTTGGTCGCCGGCTGAATAGATGTATTTCAAGTTGCCGTCATAGGCCATGTACATACCCCGTTGTCCGCGCTGAATCTGACCGTAAATCGTTCGTTCGCGCTCATTGCCCACGAGGTCGGCCATGTCCAGACCGTCTAAATCTGCGTTGTGATTGGAAATGCCTGCTGCGCCCAAAAATGTGGGGATCAGGTCCATCAATCCACACGGTGTTTCTTCTATAATACCGCGGGGAAAACGCTCGGGATAGCGCACCAGCATGGGGACTCGGGCCGCTGCATCGAGAAAGCTGCGTTTGCCAAAGCAGTTGTAATCCCCCAATAGTTCTCCGTGATCCGATGACCAGGCAATGAGGGTGTTGTCCAGTTCGCCCTGTTTTTCGAGTTCGTCAATGATTCGGCCCACGCTGTAGTCGATAAATGATATGCACGCCCAGTAATACCCGCGCATGACTTGCAACATGCGATTGTCCAATCCCGCATCGCGGTATTTGTATCGATTCTGATGGCGATTGAAATGCGTCCACAGATCTTCCATGTCATCGGGGCGTTTGGGAAAGGGCATCAGGGAACCGCGATAGAGTTTGTTCCAGGGCGTTGGTGGTGAGAAGGGTGGGTGCGGATGGATAAAACTCGACCATAAAAAGAATGGTTTGGATGTATCGCGGTTTTTCAGAAAGTCAATGCTGCGGTCCGCGACCCAGGCCGTTGGATGGTGGCGTGCGGGAAGTTGAGAAATTTGTGGGATATAATACATTTCTCCTCTCGCGCCCATTGGATCGTGTACATAGTCATAGCCGTGTGCATGCAAGTATTTTAGATAATCATTTGCATCAGTTGTTCCCGAGATTTCTTCCTGTGCATCTCGTGCGTGAAATCCCCGCAGTCCGCCACGATCACCGGTAAAGTGCATTTTGCCCACTCCGTGACAGAGGTACCCGCCCTGTGCGAGGAGGTCCATCAGCGATGGGCGATCTGTCGGTTGTCGAAATCCATTGTCAAAGCACCCATTTTTGTGCGGATACTGTCCGGTAATAAGGGATGCACGGGCTGATACACAAACGGGCGAGGGCGTGTATCCTTTGGTAAAATTTACTCCTTCATGGCACAATCGATCCATCACTGGTGTGCGGATATGCGGATTGCCAGCCGCGTGAATGGTGTCCCAGCGTTGCTGGTCGGTAAATGCGAATAGAATATTGGGTTGTTTGGGCATTTTTTACTCCTTGGAGAATATTAATAACTCGAAGCTTTCATGTAAAAACACAGCCAAAATCCCACCAAAACGGTGGTGGCAGATAGGGCAAACACACCTTGAAGATGTACGAGGTCTGCGAGCACGCCTCCAAATATGGGATAGAGCGAACCAATGCCCAGGACGGTGTTGGTGATGCCGATATAGGTTGGGCGACGCTCTGCTGGCGCGATGTCCAGTAGATAACTTTTGAATCCGATAAAGATGCCCGTTGTCGTTCCGCCTATTAAGAGAAAAATTGGCGAAAAACACGCCGCGATTATCCACTCAGACGCGTGTTGCAACACGCTCGCCTGGTTGCTTAAGATCAATGCCATACACGGAATTAAAGCCACGCCCAATACGGCGAACAAGACCACGCGGTGGTTTCCGTAATTGAGCGAGAGTCTTCCCCATATTATATTGAAAATAGCTGCGCCTATGGTTTGTATGGCTAAAAAAAGCCGACTGTGCTTTCCGAGATGTAAAATGTCTCCTGGGCGAGTACCACGTAAAACGGAAGTGAGAACCCAATGCCCGATGCCAGCATTTGAACCAGGAGAAACCGAGCAAAATTGCGGTCGCGGCGCAGTAATTGAGGAATACCGCGAATCACCTGAATGGCATTTCGATGGGTCGTGCTCATCTCTCCTTCTGGCTCTCGAACCAGACAGAAACACCCGATGCCCAGGCTCATCATCCCGGCGCCCAGCGCGAAGATCATGACGTAATTTATCGGAAAGTCATAACCGCTATCTGAGTCGAGAAAATACTTGACCAATATGCCCGCGAGGATGCTCAATATGCCGCCGAGAAATGAACGGGATGCGTAAAATAATCCCGTGTGCGACCTCGGCAGAGATCTGCCCACGATATCTGTATAGGCATTGCCCGCGGGGCCTCCAAAAAGAGAAGCGATGCCATATAGAATGAGAAAGCTGCTCAATACCAGACCGGGGCGCTCGAGTCCGTACCACGCGAGCAGGGGCACGATTGCCCAGATCAGCGACATGCGAATGAGGTTGGCTTGTCTGTACACTGGAAGCCGACGCGCACGCCGCTCCAGATATCCCGCCACGAGCAATTGGGGCAAATGCCAACCTGCGCGGTGTAGAGATGCGGCCAGGCCGACCAGCGTATCTGAGGTTGTAAAATGCCGAATAAAAACGGGTAAGACTGTGGTGGGGTCTAAAAATGCTGTGCCAAATGCGAAGATGCCACCATTTAATGTCCCCACAATAAAGTTGAAC
>JAPPIE010000247.1 GCA_028874765.1 Gemmatimonadota bacterium | reverse complement strand
ACTAAGCAATGAAATAAATGGTGTCAAGAGTGTTTTGATGGAAGACAAATAATAATAAACATTTGAAAAATAGTAAAATAATAGTAAAAAGTCAATATATAGTGTACAAAAAAAGTGTACACTATATATAGTAGTGTAACCAGAGGACTCTCCTATCAAAATGAAATCCCTTGACAAAGCAGATATGCACCTCTATATTCCAAACTCTCTGTCGATATAGATAATTGAAATTTTTGTAGATACGGAGTAGTTTGATGAAACGCACGTTTCAACCACATAATCGCAAGCGCAAAAATAAACACGGTTTTCGCGCTCGCATGAGTTCTCCCGGTGGTCGCCATGTGCTGAATAGACGGCGCCGAAAGGGTCGCAGGCAGCTATCGCACTGATATGTAGGTGTGTTATGGGAACACCCAACCTACGCATTCGACGCGAAATTGCGAAAATTCGACAGCACGGTCAAATTTTTCGTGGGCGTTGGGTTCATGTTCGGATTGGTACTTCCGAGATGGATCTAACGCTCATTTCAATTCGGAAAAAATTTGGAAACGCAGTTCGGCGCAATCGCATCCGCCGACAAGTACGAGCAATATGTTCCGAACTAATACCTTCAGGTCATCGTCACTGTCTGATGAGTATCTCTATAGGAGATCACGCTTCCGGTGTCTCTTATGGCCAACTCCGTCTTGAACTACACCTCGCATTTCAAAAACTCGGTCTTATCGACCCCTGATTCGTTTTTGCAATCCCTTCCTTTATTATTCTCTGTTTAGAAAGACTGAATTTATGGATAGACGTACGGTATTTGCCTTTGCCTTAATCGGCCTGATCTTGATACTGATGCCGTATTACATGCAATTCTTTCAAGGTGACACACCTCCTGTAGAAAAATCCGCTCCTCGCCAGATTGAGCCACCGCAGATTACTGATACATCTCCCGAACCTCGACCCGCACAACAATCCGAAACTCAACCACCTCCTATCCAGGACAAAAGCCCAGCCTCTACATCGATGTTTCAGGCACGTGATATTGTCATAGATGCGGAACTCTACCGGGCTGTCATCTCCACGCGCGGTGGCGTGATTACCAGTTGGCAGCTCAAGAGCTATTTTGATGACAAAGGCAATTGGCTGGAATTGATCCCACCCAACGGTGCTGGACTTGGTGCTACTGTTGCGAGTGAGTCCCTAAATGGTCTCGAATTTACTCCTGATCGCGATCGCCTTAACATTTATGGTGATACGCAAGATCTGATCGTGTTTCGTGCTCAATCTCCGCGTGGTCCAGTCGAGAAACGTTTCCGATTTCAGGGAAACCGGTATCGCATTCACGTTTCCGTCATAGCTGAAAGTCTTGCTCGAGATGATAAATTAGGGATAACATGGGATGGAAGTCTCGCAGACACAGAAAATAAGCGCGGGACTTCAGAGAGTTTTTACGAAGGTGTTTACGAACAAATCGTTACTTACATGGGAGGGGAAGTTGAAACATGGGATACAGACCGCCTTCAAGATAAAGAGACGCCCCCAAGTGGTCAACTGACTTGGATCGGCGTGAGAAATAAATACTTTCTCGCCGCGGTTATCCCCAACGAAGGTCGTTATGACCTTGACCTTTACGGCGATAATAAGATTGATCCTTATGGCTTTTCTTATCGCGATTTTGCTTTTGATATGTATGCTGATTCTGGACTTAATACTATCAATTACTCCGCGTATATTGGTCCAATTTCCTATGACATTTTACGTGCTCAAAATCGCGATCTCGATGGACTTGAACGAGAACTGGACCTCGATGACTTTGTCGATTACGGTCCTTATTTTGTGCGCGCCATTCTCAAGCCAGTTACGATTTTAATTCTTAAAGCCTTCCTGGCCATGCACGCTCTGGTTCCAAATTACGGCGTGGTCATAATCCTTTTTTCTATTCTCGTCAAGGTCGTTGTTTTTCCACTCACGCACAAGAGTCTTGAATCCACTGCCAAGATGCAGACACTCCAGCCCAAAATTGCCGAACTCCGCGAGCGTTATGCCAACGACCAGCAGAAAGTGAACCAGGCGATGATGAAACTCTACCGGGACGAGAAGATCAACCCCATCGGTGGATGTTTGCCCATGCTCTTACAGATGCCGATACTGTTTTCTCTTTTCTCTCTGTTTCGCGGGACTATTGAACTCCGACATGCTGGGTTCGCTTTCTGGATTACCGACCTTTCCCAACCAGATACCATCCCCATTGGTGGTTTTGACCTGCACCTCTTGCCTCTTTTAATGGGGATATCGATGTTCATTCAGCAAAAGATGATGATGAAAGATCCCAAACAGGCTATTCTCGTTTATATCATGCCCATCTTTCTCACCTATATTTTCTGGAGTATGTCCTCTGGCCTCGTCTTTTATTATACACTCTACAATGTGCTGACCCTCGCCCAGCAGATCATCATGGAAAAAACCAAATCGATGTTGGGCACGTCCTGACAGGTTTATTTCTATGTCCGACAACGATACCATCGCGGCAATCGCCACAGCTCCAGGTGAAGGTGCGATTGGCATCATCAGACTCAGCGGACCAGATGCCATCTCAATTGGAGAACGTCTCTTCAGAGGCAAAACCCCCCTCCGCAACCTTCCTTCTCGCCAACTATCTTTTGGACATCTCTACCTTCAGGGTCGGGATTTTGACAAAGTCCTGGTCTCGGTCATGCGTGCGCCCAATTCCTTTACTGGCGACGATACTGTTGAATTTAACTGCCATGGAGGCCCTTTTCTCCTCAGACGGATTATGGAAGCAGTATTTCAAGAGGGCGGTCGGCCGGCTGGTCCAGGAGAATTCACCAGGCGAGCTTTTCTCAACGGCAAGATAGGTCTCTCGCAGGCAGAAGCAGTTTCTGATATGATCACTGCGAAATCTGATCTGAGTCTCCAATCTGCTTTTTTTCAACTCCGAGGTGGATTTCATCGCCGTTTCGTAAAAATGGCAGAATCTATTCGTCAGGCGGCCATGCTTCTCGAAGCTAATTTAGACTTTTCTGAGGATGTAGAGATAGATGTCGAGATGATTAAGCCACCACTCTCTCAGGCTTTAAAGCATATTGAAGAGCTCATTCTTTCCTATGAACGCGGAAAAATTATTCGCGAAGGTGCCGTCGTCACCCTCGCTGGTCAACCCAATGTGGGAAAATCCAGTCTTCTCAACCGACTTCTCGAAGAAGACCGCGCGATTGTTACAGATATTCCCGGTACAACGCGAGACACAATTGAAGAGCAGATCGATCTCAATGGAATTGCTGTTACACTGGTTGACACAGCTGGTATTCGCGATACCGACGACCCGGTGGAAAGAGAGGGTACGCGTCGGTCTCAGCAATTCATAGACCGCGCAGCTATTGTTCTCTATATTGTAGATGGATCGCTTCCACCACATTCCCAGGATCTGGACAACATCAGTCGTTATGATCAGGCGTTTCTCGTTCTCAATAAGAGCGATCTGGGTATTTACACCGGATGGCAAAGCGTTCAGTCTCTCCATCCCCAAATCATTCTTTCAGCCAAAACGGGCGATGGCATCACCTCTCTGCGTGATCGCCTTCGTGAGACTCTCTTGGGAAAGAGCGACTTGCCTGACGAAATCGTCACCAAAGAACGGCATGTTCTCGCACTTCAGCAAGCTTCAACGGGACTCTCCCAGGCTCTGAAGAGCCTTGAATTCGGCAATCCGGGGGAAATTATTGCCCTTGACCTCCGCGTTGCCCTGGACGCGCTTGCCGCAATCATTGGGAAGACTACCCCGGATGATGTTCTCGATCGAATCTTCCAAACCTTTTGCATCGGCAAATAATGTTGAACTGGGATACGACCAGTGGTAAAATGTTCCACGTGAAACATCGGTGAGACGTGAAACGTAAGAGGAGTTGGGCGGTCGTCTCACCTTTTACGTCTTACTTCTTACCGCCTTTTCTAAAGGTATATTCAATGGAACCAGATGAAGCCATTGAGCTTGCGGAGAGATCCTTTGGCCTTTCTTTTTCCAATAAACAGGTCGTGTTGCTCAAGCAATATGTCGATTTGCTTACCGATTGGTCGGGTCGCGTTCGATTGATCTCCCGCAATGATCGCAATTTTATATGGGAACGTCATATTCTCGATTGTCTCTCGCTGGTACCGCACCTTCCAGGAAATGGACCTCTCCTGGATTTGGGATCAGGTGCTGGTCTGCCGGGTATTGTGATCAAGATTATGAGGTCCGATCTCGAAGTTTATCTCCTTGAACCCACCCGCATGAAAAACCTCTTTCTCCAGGAAGCTATTACCGCGCTCGGCCTTCAAAGTGCTTTCGCTATCAGATATCGCGCAGAGCACCTTGTTGAAGATTCCTCGTTCGCTGGTAAATTTCTGATTGGTACAGCCCGTGCAGTTGCACGACTGCCCCAACTTTGGAATTGGACAGAACCTTTTCTCGCCTCTCAGGGAGTACTTATTTCAATGAAAGGCCCAGATTCTCTCTGCGAGTTCACAGGCGGTGTTCCACGCGATATCTATGCTACTGAAACCTCTTTGACCTTACCCATTACACGACGAAGACGGTCTTTTGTCTTTCTTAAAAGACGTTGAACTGGTCCCGTGTAGAACCATCATGGGATGACAGGGCCAGCTATACATCGTTCCACGTGAAACGGTGTATGAAGGCGAGTGAGCGGTGTACAACTGCGCCAGCAGTTCAATCGAGCATGACTGGTCGTATCCCAGTCCAACATAAGTTAGTAAAAAGAAGATTAGATTAACGAATTATTTATCACATAACCAGAGAGAAAGCCCGCTTCTCGCGTTGAGAAGCGGGCTTTCTCTCATTATTAATGCGATTTATTACCAGATCAGGTTATGCCAGCAAAAGCTTTTGCTGTACTGAGCAATGTTTGCCATTGTTGGGGGGGTATCTGGGTGATGATCTTAATGAGTTCGGGAATATCCCGGTCTGTAGTAGAAGCGCTCGCGTTCAGGGCTTCGCACCACTGCTTGTTCTTGAGTACCTTGCGAATATCAGGGCTCTGGAGTGCTTTGACAATGCCTGCATTGAGGATTTTGGGGTTGGAAATAATCTGGCTGATGACGGGATCTGTTATCAGCTTTTCCATCTGGGTAAAAAGTTTGCGGCCTTCGGGTGTTTTCTGTGCGCGTTCTTTGTAAGCTAAAAAAAGAAGCCTTTGAGGGTCGAGATCGAGTGTTTTTGCAAGATTTGTACACACGTCGTCAGATGGTATGCGTTCGCCTTTTTCTATTTGATAAATATAAGTACCCCACACCCCAATACTTTCCCCCAAAGCCTGCTGGCTAAATCTTCCATTTCGAGCTTGTTTTATTATTTCACCAAACCTCATACACCCCTCCCAAAAGATCGGTCGCGTTTAAAAATCTGATAACATAATATGAATTGAAAAGAGCCGCGAGGCAAGCTAAATCCTTAAGAAACAGACAGGTTAAATGAAAATATTTACTCTTGACAACACAAACTTGACAGTGTATATTTGGGTAGTTGCATTCTGGTACTCCCCATACAGAAAGCAACACATACACACTTGTTTGTGTGTGTGTAGGGCTTAAAGTCCTGGAAAATAAAGAGAAACGCAATTCAGTTAAATTCTAATTCCCCTGAATTTAAGTCTCTCTTTATTGGGTGGGGAGGGTAAACCGATCTTGCTCTGATTCCCCTTTCTCCCCAGATCGTCAGGCTTATCCTCCCCATTTCCCCTTTTTCTCCCCTTTTTTTTACATTCAAGTGCGGGTATTCTTTCGTACTCCATCTGTCTTTTTTAGGAATTCGCCCATGGCCCTTGATGCTGGCGAACTCGATCTCATTCGAGAAACCGTTCACAATGCCATTGAGTCTTCGCAAGAAAACTTTGCTCAAATGGTCGCCAGGCAGTTTGTGGAAGTTCGGTCTGATATCCAAAATGTGCAGGATGCAATTCGCAAAATAAGCACACGTCAGGCTCAGGTCGAGGCCGATATATCAGAAGTCGGCCACATATGCGAACAGCTAAAGCGCAGGCTTTCGATCATACACGATGGCATGGGTACTGCTGATCGGCTGTTGCACGAGCGTGAAGTTTCACTCAGATTGGATCATCTCGAACGCGAGTTGGCAGAATTGCGGAGCCGTTTGCCCTCTGTTTGATTTCCCTCCCCAAATATCCAGGTCCCTATAAGCGTAGTGTCCCCTGTAATTTTGGGATAGCTCAATCTGAAACAACCGGATTTTCGAGTCGCCCCAGTCCATCAATTTCACATATTACATGGTCGCCGTGTTTGAGCCAGAGTTGTGGCTCACGTCCCATACCCACACCGGGAGGTGTGCCGGTAAAAATCAAATCTCCGGGGGCAAGTGTGAATACATGTGTGAGATAAGCAATGAGTTTGGGGACGCCGAAGATCAGTTGAGATGTATTGGAATCCTGTACTGTTTCGCCATTGAGAATACAGCGAATGCCCAGGTTATGAGGATCGGGCACATCGTCTGTTGTGACCAGGTCAGGTCCTATTGGAGCAAATGTGTCAAAAGTTTTGCCCATCATCCATTGTGCACCCGGTTTTTCAAGCTGGTAATCACGAGCACTCACGTCGTGTCCAACCATGTAGCCTGCAACGTGGTTGAGGGCATCTTCTTCAGAGATATTGCGACCGCGTTTGCCAATAACGACAACAAGCTCGACTTCGTAGTCAACCTGGGAACTAGCGCTGGGAGCCACGATATTCTCATCTGGGCCGATGATGGATGACGCATATTTGGAAAAGACAATGGGTTCGTCGGGAATGGGCATACCGCTCTCGGCGGCATGGTCGGCGTAGTTGAGACCTATGCAAATAATTTTTTCTGGATTGTCGATGGGAGCATGAATGCTGACACCTGTTTCAGAAATGGCATGGTCTCCTCTATCAATCACTGTCCTGGCTCTGGAAATGGCGTTATCACCTGCTTCGAGAAATTCTCTCATGGTGGAGGGAATCGAAGGATCGGCAGCACTGAAGTCAATGATCGAATCGCCTGATCGGGCACCGAGCCGACGCAGTCCCCGGTGCGAAAATGTCACAAGTCGCATAATGATGTTGTCCTTGGGAATGTTGAGGTTTGTGTTGTTCCGCGAACAATAAAACGTCGAGAAGAACCACTGTCAAGGAAGATTTGGGGGTGTTTTTTTTCTCTTAAAATGTGCAAATGGATTGTTGTCTATGATGAGCGTCTGGGCTTATATTTAGAAACAGTACATAATATACCAGGCGGTGTTGTTTTGGTTAAGGAGAACTGTCTATGAAACGATTTGTTTTTTTGGGGCTATGCCTTTTGATAGCGGCCTGTGGAGGTAGCGGAATGGAAGATTTAAAACAAGCCAATGAGAAGTTGAACAATGAGAATCGGTCGTTGAAAAGCTCTTTGAACAAAGCGCAAAACCAGATTAAGCGGGCTGGCGAGGTCGGAGGCCGAATGCTATTTCTGGTAAAGCAGATTCGGGATGTGAGCGCGCGTATCGCGACGAATATGGGGGATATTGAATTGAAGTTCCATCCCGAAAAGGCACCTGTTCATTGTTTTGCCTTTATCGCGCGGGCAGAAAGCGGGTTTTATAACAATACCAAGTTTCATCGCGTAATTAAAAATTTTATGATTCAGGGCGGCGATCCAAATTCAAAGGACGATGATCCATCTGATGATGGAACGGGGGGACCCCTCGTGCATATCCCTCATGAATTTAATGATATAAAACACGTACCG
The DNA here is from genome assembly GCA_028874765.1 of Gemmatimonadota bacterium. Classification (GTDB taxonomy): domain Bacteria; phylum Latescibacterota; class UBA2968; order UBA2968; family UBA2968; genus VXRD01. The sequence goes on along the minus strand of JAPPIE010000247.1, from coordinate 13,734 downwards.
GGCATTCTTTCTATGGCACGCATTTCAGATGTGTCGGCTGGTGCCGGGTCACAATTTTTTATTATGCATGGGTCTTCGCCCAATTTGGACAATCAATATACTGCTTTTGGAGAAGTGACAAAGGGAATGGATGTGGTTAACAGTATTGCAATGGTCGAAACCGCACCAGGGGATCGACCTCTAAAACCCGTGGTGATCAAGCGCATAGATGTGTTTCGATAGACAGGTGTGAAGAGATGAGATGGGCAAGCGGTGTACGAAGGCGAGTAATGAACTGCCGATGAACCGCCGCAGTTGTACGCCGCTCCGAGCATGACAGTGTCGCAGTTCAATACAGAACGTTGTGCTGCGTGTGCGTGGCATGACTGCGACAGCAGATCATCAAAGGAGACGTGTCGCATTGAATGTGGAAAAGTGGATAATATTATCAACAATTTAAGTAGTTGATTTTATTTAAGAACGGAATAACTTGGTGTGGGGATATGAAAGTTATCCACACATTTTTCCACACTTTGTCTCAGATTTTTCAACGCTGAAATACAGGCATTTTGGGTTGTTTTTCGGCCTGTGCGGAAGGGATATTTCGCTTGCTACACCTACAGAATTGGCCTATATTTGGATTTGTTATAGCATTAGAAAATTTAAATAAAAACTTCACTATCCGTGGGGTTTAACAGTGATTGAAAAAGTTAAAGATGATGTTGCCGAGATTTTGGCACCTTCTACAGAATATCTCGTCGAAAAACGCTTTACTCCCGATTTGTTGACGATGATCGGGTTTATTTTCAATATAGGTGCCGCCGTGCTCTTCGGCTTTGGATTGTATATGTGGGCCGGGTTGACGGTGCTTGTTGCGGGTATTTTTGATTTTCTCGACGGGCAGGTGGCGCGCAAGGGTAAAACAGAATCCAAATTTGGTGCGCTTCTCGATTCTACTGTTGATCGATATTCCGAAATTTTCATCTGGTTTGGCATCGCGATCAGTTTTATACGGGCTGATGATCTCTGGACAAGCTCGGCGGTCTTTTTTGCACTGGCAGGCTCTCTGATGGTGAGTTATGTGCGCGCGCGCATTGAGGGTCTTGGGGCGGAGTGTAAAGTTGGGTTTATGCAGCGTCCCGAGCGCATTATTGCCATTGGCGCTGGCGGGGTGATCGTACCTTTGATTGGAGATATTGGTTTGATCGTTGTGGTCTGGGCAATTGCTCTGTTGGGAAATTTTACTGCGATGGAGCGGGTAATTCACTTTCGAAAACTGACAAAATCATAAGGCCTGGTTGTCGAATACAGGATGACAAAACCCGGGGGTACCGCCGGGTTCTTTTTTTCCTTACAGAAAAACGTGGGAACAAATGTCCGGTATTTTCATATCATTTGAAGGTATTGATCAAAGCGGGAAAAGCACCCAGGCCAAGTTGCTATTTGATCATTTGCAGGAGCGTGGGTACGAGGTTGTATTTACTTATGAGCCGGGCGATACAGAACTCGGTCAAGAAATTCGGCGTCTCGTACTCGAAAGGAAATCGCAAGGCGAGATTGATGCAACCGCCGAAATGTTCTTATTTTCAGCGGATCGCGTACAGCATGTTAACGAATTGATTCGGCCATCGCTGGATGTGGGCAAAGTGGTAATTTCAGATCGTTACGTCGATTCTACATTGGCCTATCAGGGCTATGGTCGCGGGTTGAATCTCGATGACCTGAGAATGGTTCAAAACGTGGCCACGGGTGGTTTAAAACCAGATATTACAATCTGGATAGATGTTGATTTGCAGACGGTTCGAAAACGGGAATTGCCACTTTTTTCAGACCGCATTGAATCAGAAGATAGAGGAGGAGAGAAAACATTTTTTCAAAGGGTTCGGCAGGGTTTTAAAGAAGCGTGTCAATCTGAACCCAACCGCATTTTCAGGGTGGATGGAACGCGAGCCATCGGTACTGTATTTAAGGATGTTAAAAAGACCGTTGTTAATCAGATCTCGGTCAGGGATTTATATAAGATTAACTTGAAAGACTGGGTATTTAGTACCATTGAGAAGGTAGAAAAAGGGACTGCTTGGAACTATGCGTGGCAAGAGACATATTTCGAGTTGGGAGGCAAGAGCAGAGAAAGCGGACGTAAATTCTCACCTATGAACGGCACAGAGATCCTGTATCGACTGGGAAGAATAAAAGGCAGTAGAAAGCCTTTTCGAAATCCAGAATTGAAAGAGATATGGAACGGTTCAACGAATGGAGCCTATGCAATTCTGGCGTTGGAATACATTTTAGAAAAGCCCGATATTTCTCGGTCCGAGTTGTGGACCAGAATACAAGAGCGTATTCGTTCTGAATTGGGTGAGGAACCCGCAAGGTTCAATCAAGGTGCTCCCACAGTTGCATATAAGCTGTGGCATCTCGGACTGATCATGCACGACAAATGAGTTTGCTGTAAGAACCCGTTACCACAAACTGGAGGCACCCCATGTTTCTCCGAAGAAGATTCGCCATTTTTATAACTTTAATTGGTGTTTTAGGTGTTTATCTGGTGCTCGATTCCCGGTTGGTGACCGGCGAAGATACTTATGAGCAATTGGGGCGCGGTTTTGATGAGATTAACGAAGCCTACCGCCTGCTCTTCAACCAGTATGTCGATGAGCTGAAGCCAGGGGATTTGAGCAAGGCTGCCATTTCCGGAATGTTGTGGGATCTGGATCCTTATACGACCCTTTTTGATAGTAGTGACCTCAAGCAACTTCAGATCGAAACACAGGGCAAATTTGGTGGGCTGGGCATTATGATCAGCAAGCGAGGAAAGGATGATGGGCCTCCGGTTGTGATGAGTGTTATTGAAGGCACGCCTGCCGACTCCACCAGGCTCGTTGTGGGAGATCGCATCGTCGCGATTGACGGGGATCCGACTTTTGACAAGGATCTGCGCGAAATTGTCGATGTTTTGCGGGGTGATCCTGGCGCTGGCGTGACCATTAAAATTGAGCGACCAGGGATGGTGGAACCCTTTGATCAGCCAATTATTCGAGCGCGCATTGACATTTCAAGTGTACAAATTCCGGGCGAAGTCGATCCCGATATCGGTTATATTTCCATGTCCTGGCTCAGTGCTTCTCGATTTACTGAACGCACAGGAGGAGAGTTGCAACAGGCATTGATAAGATCGCTCAATAATGGTGCTACGGGGATTATCCTGGATTTGCGCGGCAATCCGGGAGGCTTACTCAACGCGGCGGTTGATGTGGTCGATAAATTTTTGCCATCTGATCGCCTGGTCGTGTCAACCAGAGGTCGCATTTCGGATCAGAGTCGCAGTCACAAAACGCGCGACGACTCTATATTGCCCGCCGAAATTCCACTCGTGATCCTGGTTGACGAGCGCAGTGCCAGTGCATCAGAAATTGTCGCAGGGGCAATTCAGGATTGGGACCGGGGGGTTATAGTGGGCACGCAAACATTTGGAAAAGGCTCTGTACAAACCGTGCGCCAACTGGGACATCAGGGCGATAAGGCTTTGAAGTTGACAACAGCAGCCTATTATACGCCGAGTGGGCGCAGCATTCACAATGCTGAGAAGCGCCGATATCGCGGTGGGCCCATTGAGATTACTGTGGGAAATTCAACACAGGTCTCGGCGTATGAACTCTTTGGTATTATTGGTCAGGCTGAACGGCGCGAAGATGTTATTACGGAACTCGAGGAGAGATTTGATCTGGACAAGGACCTGGCTGAAGAGGTACTTGGCATGCGGTTGGAAGGGTTGTTGGGTTTGGCTACCAAAGAGCATAATGGGCCTGAAGATATCGATCCCGAAAAGGTATTTACAACGCGCGTGAATAAGCGCAAAGTTTATGGCGGCGGTGGGATTAAGCCCGATGTAGTGGTTGAACAAGAACGCAGGCCACGGCTGGTGATAGCATTATTGCGCGAGGGGTTGATTTTTGATTTTGCGGTTGATTTTGCAACAAGGCAATCATTTCCCAATCGGTTTGAAGACTACACCTTGCCCGAAGATATTGTTGCTCAATTCTGGACTTTCATGGCAGATTCAGCCAATGCCGAGGGTTTTGACTATAAAACGGATACAGAAATTCAAGTGCAAGAGGTCAAGAAATCACTAAAAGAGAAGGATGTATTGACAGACGAGACCATAGCCGCACTCAATCAATTGTCACAGGCTGCCGAGCGCGAGCGCGAAGCCGATTACAATAAGGCCGAGCCGTATATCCGTCTGGAGATTGAACGGGCATTAGCCAATCGCGTGTGGGGCACCAAGGGCAAAATTTTAGCGACGCTGAAGGGTGATAAGCAGTTTCAGGAGGCTGTTCGTCTGTTAAAGGATCGGGCTGTTTACGCTCAAAAATTGGCGTTGGTGGAAGAGTAAATATCTTATGATGTCATTGCCCAACATTATTTTTATTCTCTGTGATGATATCGGCTATGGCGATCTGGGTTGTTATGGGCAAAAGGTTATTCCCACACCCCGATTGGATCAGCTTGCGTCGGAATCCATGCGGTTCACGCAGTGTTATACCGGGTCTCCTATCTGCGCGCCATCTCGGGCGGTTTTGATGACGGGTTTGCACAGTGGACACACGAGGGTGCGCGACAATATGGGCATTGTGGGCGGTGTGGGAGAGCAGAAACGGGTGCCGCTCGAGCCGGAGGATTTTACGGTTGCCGAGATGCTCAAGGAGGCGGGATATACCACTGGGATAACTGGCAAATGGGGATTGGGTGAACCCGATACGACGGGTATTCCCACCCGCAAGGGATTTGATGAATGGTTTGGCTATCTCAACCAGCGCAACGCGCATTCGTATTATCCGCCTTTTTTGTGGCACAACGAAGAGAAGGTCATTCTCAAAGGCAATCTGGATGGCCAGGAGAACGACTATTCTCACGATATGATTTTTGACTTTGCCCGTGACTTCATTCGCAACAATAGCGATGGTCCGTTTTTTTTGTACTTGCCGTGGACATTGCCGCACGGAAGATATGAGATTCCCGATGCGAGTGCCTGGGACGATAAACCCTGGACAGATGATGAAAAAGTTTATGCGGCGATGATTACAAAAATTGATACGCAGGTTGGACAAATTGCGGATTTGTTGCGCGAACTGGGGATAAAGGATAATACGCTTTTGTTTTTTGGTTCTGACCATGGGGCTGCACGCCGGTGGGAACCATTTGGCAGTTGTGGTGCTTTGCGCGGGCAAAAAGGGACGATGTATGAAGGCGGTTTGCGCACGCCGATGATTGTGCATTGGCCAGCGCGTATTCCGGCAGGTACTGTGAGCGATCAGGTGTGGTATTATGCCGATTTTATGCCTACGGTTGCAGACGCGATCGGCATGGATGCGCCAGATAATATGGATGGCGTGAGCATATTGCCGACGCTTTTGGGCGAGTCACAGGATCTTGGAGAGCGCTTTTTGTATTGGGAGCGCTTTGGCGGGGGCTTCAAACAGGCGGTGCGCTGGAAGAATTGGAAGGCCGTGCGCAATCCGTCGCCCCGATTGCTCGACGAACCGCTTGAGTTGTACGATCTGGACAATGATATTGGCGAGGAAAACGATGTTGCCGCGGACCATCCGGATGTGATCGCCGAAATCGAGAACTATATGAAAGATGCGCGTATAGACTCCCCTAATTGGCCGATTGGCGTTAAGGGGACTCATGGGTGATTTATAATTGTATATATCCCACTACAAAAAGGAGATACCAGATGGTGTCTCCTTTTTGCATTTTTCAGATCAAAATACCAGCGACACAGGCGGTCATCATCATTGCAAGTGTGCCGCCGATCATGGCGCGTATGCCGAGGATGGCTAATTCTGTGCGGCGTTCTGGGGCAATGCCGCCGATGCCGCCGATTTGAATGCCCACGCTGCCAAAGTTGGCAAAGCCGCACAATGCATAAGTCAGGATCAAGGAGCTTCGCTCGCTCAAGACCACGCCGGAATCGGGCTGGGACCATTCCATCATTTGTGCATAGGCGATAAATTCGTTGAGTACCATCTTCTTGCCCAGTAATTCTCCAGCATAAAAGCAATCGACCCAGGGGATGCCCAGCAGGTAGGCGAATGGTGCAAAGACATAACCGAAAAGTGCGGCGAGGGACCAGTGCCAATTGTATCCAAGGAGCGCGCCAATCCACCCACCCACCAGACCCAGAGCAGCATCGACCAGTGCGACGAGGGCGAGGAAAGCGATGAGCATTGCGACGACGTTGAGGGTTAGTTTCATGCCGTCTAATGCCCCGTTGGTCGCTGCATCTACGATATTGGCGTGTTTTTCATCCACACTTAATTCAACATGTCCCCTGGTCACGGATTGCTCGGTTTCGGGAATCATCAGTTTGGAAATCAATAGTGCTGCAGGTGCGGAAATGACCGACGCAGCTACGAGGTGTCCCGCGTCTATGCCCATGCCCACATAGGCGACCAGGACGCCCCCGGCAATGGTTGCAAAGCCACCGACCATCAATGCCATGAGTTCCGATTTTGTCATGCTGCTTATGTATGGGCGCACCATTAGCGGGGCTTCAGTTTGCCCGACAAAAATATTGGCTGCGGCTGCGAGTGTTTCCGATCCGGAAGTGCCCAATGTGCGTTGCATGACCCATGCAAATGCTTCAACGACTTTTTGAATGATGCCGAGGTAATACAGGATTGACATCAGAGAAGAAAAGAAGATGATAGTGGGCAATACTTTGAAGGCGAAGAAGTGGTGGACGTATTCTTCTCCAAATACCAGGCTTGTGCCCGCATCGACAAAGCCCAATGTGGCGGTGAAAAAATCTCCGATGCTTTGAAATATGGCAGCACCGATTGATGTCTTTAGAATGAATAACGCGAGGACAAGTTGCAACAACAGCCCACCCCATACCACGCGAAGGTTCACCTGCTTTTTATGCTCACTCATAGCCCAGGCCAAGGCCATCATGACCACCAGACCCAGCAGGCTGATTACGCGCTCCATATACCCTCCTTTAACGGTTGCCGATGTGTATGAATGCTTTTAAATTGATTCGTTGCTTTTAATATAAGACGATAAAATAGTTCACAATGCTTTTTTTACTCTTCGGGAAAGGTTGACACAATGGGTATTGAAGTTATTCGGGATGAGATGGCCGATCTGGTCGATCCCGAGGCAGAACCAGAATTGGTTGCAGATGGGTTTCAGTTCACCGAAGGCCCGGTCTGGGATCCGGCACAAGTCTGTTTGTTTTTTTCGGATATTCCGGCAAATACCATTTTTAAGTGGACGCCAGAAGGGGGTGTGGTCGCCTATCGCCAACCGAGTTATCATTCAAATGGATTGACATTGGATGGACAGGGGAGACTTCTTTCGTGCGAACACTCTGGACGACGGGTGAGCATTGAGGCGGATGGCGAATTGAAGACGGTGGTGGATTCTTTTCAGGGCAAAAAGCTAAATTCGCCCAATGATCTGGTTGTATGTCAGAATGGAGACATCATTTTTACGGATCCACCTTATGGTCTATCGGGTAGGCACGGTGTGCCGGGAGAACAGGAATTGCCGTTCCTGGGGGTATATCGCCTGCCTGTAGGCGAACCAGAACCCGTTCTTTTGATCGATGATTTTGAACGCCCCAATGGGTTGGCGATAACAGCCGATGAAAAGACCCTGTACGTCGATGACACGCACCGGGGACATATCCGCGCATTTGATGTGCAGGAAGATGGCTCTCTCGCAAATGGCAGAGTATTGGCAGAACTGAAAGGCGATGAAGATGGTGCGCCCGATGGCATGAAGCTGGATCGCAATGGGAATATTTATTGTACGGGACCGGGTGCTGTGTGGGTGTTTAATCCTGCGGGCGATCTCCTCGGAAAAATTAAATTGCCTCTTCCCGCTGCGAATTTGAACTGGGGCGGCGAGGACCGGAAGACGTTGTTTTTTACCGCGAGAACAGATGTTTATCGCGTGGCGTGCAAAGTGGGAGGATAATATGAAGATCACAGCAATCAAGACGTTTATGGCGAGCATGGGACAGCGGTCTCGTGCGCTGGTAAAGGTCGAAACCGATGAGGGTATTTACGGATGGGGAGAGTGCTATAGTCCCGGTCCCGATCTGGCAATTGGCCCAACGATGGATTATATTTTTGAGCTGGTTAAAGGCGAAGACCCGCGGCGGATTGAATATATCATGCTCAAGCTGTTTCAGCAGTTCAGATTTCCACCAGGAGCAATAGGTCTTTCCGCTATGTCGGGTCTGGACCACGCGCTGTGGGATATCAGTGGCAAAGCTGCGGGGTTGCCGGTTTATATGCTGTTGGGCGGTGCTGTGCGCGACCGCATTCAGGTTTATCGGAGTGTTGGTGGAAAAGACGGCAGAGAAGCGGCAAGAGTTGCGCGCCAGCTAAATGAAGCGCACGGCATTACGGCATTTAAGACCAGTCCGTTTCGCCTGGATCCCAGTGCAGATCGATGGGGGCGGGTCTGTGCGGCTGCCGCCGATTATTTTGAGGCATTGCGAAAGTATTCTGATGATAATTGGGAATTTGCATTTGATCCGCACGCCAAAATTTTTGAGCCAATTCGCGCACTGCAACTGGCCAACGCCCTTGCGCCTTACGATCCGCTTTTTTATGAAGAACCGTTGAGACCAGAGAACAGCGATGCGTGGGCGCGCTTGCGTTCACAAATGCAGGTTCCGCTGGCAACGGGAGAATCTCTGTACACGAAGTTTGAGTTTTTGGATTTGATGTCGAAAGATGGCGCGGATATTATTCAACCAGATGTTTGTATCTGTGGTGGGTTGTTGGAGATGCGGAAGATCGCTGCGATTGCACAGGCGCATTATGTGACGGTGGCACCACACAATCCGATGGGACCATTGGCTACAGCGGTCAACGTCCAATTTGCCGCGGCCACGCCCAATTTCAAAATTTTGGAATATCACCTGCCCGATGAGAGCAATGCGCTGAATTGGTTGGACGAACCCTATTGGCCCGTAGATGGATATTTGGAATTGAGGCCAGACCGTCCCGGTTTGGGTGTGGAAGTGAATGAAGAAGTGATCAGGGCTGGGGAATACGTCCACTGGGAACGGGGGAGTACCAAAGCGCCCGATGGTTCGACGAATTATATTTAAAAGAGGAGGGCGAAATGACACCAGAAGAACGGTTTATGTTTGATCTCGATGGATATTTGATCATTAAAAATGTGTTGACGCCTGAGGAAGTCAAACGGCTCAATGAGGTCGCAGATGTGACATTTGTGCGGGATTACGACGATCCGGGCAAGGACTCAAAGGGGCGGGCTGGTCGCCGGCAAGTGGGGCGCGTGTCTGCGTGGTCGGCAGAGACACAGGCTCTGATTGATCACCCGCGTATTTTGCCGTATTTAATTGAGTTGCTCGGTCCAGCTTTTCGCCTCGATCACGACTATTGCATCTTTATGAGACCGGGTGCTGCATGTGGTCGCCTGCACGGTGCGCCCGGAGGGCATACGGGCAGTCAACGCAAGTACCTGTATATAGAAGGTGAGATGTTGAATGGGTTGAGTGTGGTGACTTTCTTTTTGGCGGATGCAAAGGCGGGAGATGGCGGCTTTGCCTGCATTCCCGGGAGCCATAAGACCAATTTTGGACAAAATGTGCCACCCGAAGTGCGAAATTTTGAGCGCGTTCCCGATTATATGGTTCAACCCGAAGTGGAAGCAGGCGATGCATTGATTTTTACAGAGGCGCTGATGCACGGCACGATGCCGTGGCGAGCAGGCCATGAACGCCGCGCATTTCTGTATAAATACGCGCCGGGCCATCTGGCGTATTCCAATAATTTTTACAATGCGGATGACTACACCAATCCATCAGATCAACAGCGGCGTATCTTAACGCCGCCATCAGCGGGAAGACGCCCGGCGGTGATTCAGGAAGTGTGATCCGCAGAAAAAAACGCGAGTGAGCGGTGTACAACTGGTGTCAGGCCAGTTCATTTGAGCGTTTTTCGCAGATAAATGGTAGGGGCGAAAAACCTTTCGCCCGTTGTGAAGGGAGATCCCATGAATATTGTCCTCATTATCATTGATACAATGCGCTATGACTATATTGGCGCGAATGGAAATGACTGGATTGAGACGCCCAATCTCGACCGCTTGGCCGCGCAATCGTGGTGTTTTGACCGCGCTTTTGCCGCCAGCTTTCCCACCATTCCCTATCGCACGGATGTTATGACCGGAAAATACGGCAGTCCTTTTCACACCTGGAAGCCCCTGCCTTTTGATACGCGGTCTCTTCCCTCTGTGCTGGGGGAGGCGGGATACGCGACACAGCTCATTCACGATACACCCCATCTCGTCAACGGTGGGCACGCATTTGATTATCCCTTTCACACGTGGACGTTTATTCGCGGCGCAGAAGTTGACCGCGCATGGATGGATGATGAAGCGCAGTGGCCGAGCAACTGGTGCAAAGATCCCTTATTCGATGCTTTGGGAGAAGATGCGGATCTGACAAAACACAATTACACGTATGCCCGAACCAACCGGGGACGCACAAATTTGGACGACTGGAATTGCGCGAAGTTGTTCAATACGGCAGCCCAATTCTTGCGGGATAATGCGCGGCGGGAAAATTTCTTTCTCTGGATTGATTGCTTTGATCCCCACGAACCGTGGGACGTGCCCCCGGCTTTTATGTGCAAATACGACAAGACCCCGGGTTACGATGGACGGCTTGACCCTCGCGCTTTTCAGGGGTCGCGCAACAATCCCAATTTGCCCGATGAAGCCAGGGCTCGCATGAAAGCGAGTTACGCGGCCAAGGTCACCTGGATGGATCACTGCTTCGGGCGGTTTCTCGAAGCCTTTGACGCCACTGGTTTGAGCAAAAATACCGCGATTATTATTGCTGGGGATCACGGTACCAATGTGGGCGAGCGCGGGCGCTTTGGCAAGTACGCGCCTGTGTACGAGCAGGAAATCCACATTCCGCTCATTATCAAAACGCCCGAGGACGATGCGGGACGCAGTTCAGCTATTTTTCAACCCCAGGATTTTTTCGCTACTGTTGCCAACCTGGCCGGTGCGTCCGTTCCGGGGGACATAGACAGTCAGGATATCCTCACCGCCGCACGAGAAGGGAGTGCAGGGGTGCGACAACTCGCGCTGGCTGGCACTGCTCGGGGGTGGGCAAAACAGCGTGGGTTTTTCACTGTTTTCGACCAGGATGGGTACCTGGAATGGCAACCCGAGGCAGAAGACAGCATGCTCACGCCTTATGGGTCGCTGGACAATACGGTGGGAGAATATCCCGACCGCGTCCAGAGCCTGCATGCCGCGGGTCTTTCTGAACTCGAGCGCCGGGGTGCCGATCCCCTATTGATCGACTGGCTCAAAAACGGTGCAGAGGGTCAGATCCCTGAGAATTGTCGCCTTTTCGATGGCTGGCCCGGTCCCGAAGGATTCCAGACCTATTTTGCGAGAGCTTATGGGGGGGCGTGATGTGGAAGCGAATCAGCGAATCGAAGCTCGTAGTGATTTTGGGTGGTAGGGCGGGGTTCGTCTATTCGTGCTTCACACGCACGGTTACGATATCCGTGTCGTGATATTGCTGGTGGCGCACAGATGACGCGAGATGTCTCAACAGCCGAAGTGAAACTTCTCGCTCACTGGACAATTCGTCCGCCTGCTCGCTGAGCAGCGCAATCTGATCCTGAAGATTTTCCTCTCCGGATGCGACAACGAACTCGAGGACTGCGTCGCCTTCTTCTCTGTGCGCGGTAAGGCGCAAGCGCCGTCGGTCGTGTTCTTCTTCATCTTGCGGGATGAGTGTCAGCAATGTTTCCTCAGCGGCGGCGTCCAGGCGGTTCGCCATTGCTGTGTCCCAATTATTGCGGGATGCGAATGCGCTGAGAAAGTCTCTGATTTTTGGCAGGGCAGAAAAATCGAATGTCATCTCTATCCGGCTGCGGCGAGGCTCTGCTATTTCCACGAATATCGTCATGAGGATGGCTGTGAAACCGCCCGCGCTCATCCCATTCTCTAAAAGACCACCTGCAAATTTCGAGATGTATTCGGGAAATACCAGGCCGCTCTGGAAGCTAACTCCTACAAAGAACGCGATGCCGACGATCATGCCGTTGCGATAGTCGATGCCATCCTGAACGAGTATCTTTATTCCGACTACGAGGAGTGCTGATAGCAGTACGGTGAGATAAGCTGCGATGACGGGACCTGGTATCGCCAGGATTAGAGCGAGTACTTTCGGAAGAAACGCCATAGCAATGAACACTACCCCGGTGGCAACCCCGACGCTGCGGGCACCCACCCCGGTGAGTTCGGTTACCGATACGCCCACCGTATAGGCTGTGTTTGGCATTGTCCCCGCGAGACCGGAAATCAGGGTGCTCATACCATCCACGGTCATCGCACCCTGCACCGCCCTAAAATCCACTGCCCGGCTCTGGCGCCACGAGATGCGCTGGATGGCGACGGCACTGCTGATCGTTCGGATGGTATTGATTACGGCGACGAGTAAGAATGCCGGAAGCAGTGCCCAGAATGTCGGTCCAAAATCGAGATCGAAGCCCGGCCATTCGTTCGTCGGCAGGCCGATCCATGAAGCCGAGGCGACGCGGCCCGTGTCGTATAGACCGAAGAAGCCGCCAATTACCGAGCCGACGACAACACCGATGACGGGTGCCCACAGACGCAACGCCCCGGTCGCCTTTAGCGCGATGCCGCTGATGATGATTATCGTTGCAAGCGCACTCAGCGGAGCAGATAGGACCGGGGTCCCGGGTGGTGTGGCTGATAGCAGGTTCAAGATGGCTGGCATTACTGTGATCGGTATCAGCATGATGACTGTTCCAGCCACAGTCGGTGTTAAGAGCCGCTGGAACAGTGAAAGCCGATAGGAAAGTACAAGCGGGACGAGCGATGTGATGACGACCAGAGTGGCGAGCATCGCCGGGCCGCCTTCGGCAACCGCTGTGATGCAGACCGCGATAAAGGCCGCAGAAGGCCCCATAGCGAGTATGTAACCCATACCAATTCGGCCGATGCGGACAGCTTGTAGAATTGTGGCTGCGCCGCCGACTGCGACCGCGGTACAAACGGCCCATGACAGATAGGCTTCGGTCGTACCCGCAGCGCGCATCACGACTGTTGGGATCAATATGATGCCGGCTATACTGAGAACGGCGATTTGGAAGCCAAGGCCAAGGGAGAGGGGGGCCGAGAGCCTGTCGTCGGGCTGGTAGCGGATGCGTGAAGAACCGCCGGGGTTATTGGTGCTCATTGTGAAGAGTGAAGTATGAAGTGTGAAATGGTGTACAACTGGTCGCAGTCCAGACCAGTTTACTGTGAAGGTTGAATAAGCGGAACCTTCATCGAATCCCCATAAATCAACAGGCCCCGAATTTCCATCCAGGGCCTGTTGTGTAAGAAGCGTACGCTCTCCAGCTGGAGAGGATTTTAGTTAGCTGCGTCCAGCCGCTCAACCAGTTCCTGTACGCTTTTGACATCACCACAATCTTCAAGCGTAAATTCAACGTCGAATTCCTGTGCGACTACTTTCGCGAACGCGACGAGATCTACGGAAGAAATTCCAGCCTCCTGGAGGCTGATGTTCAGATCATCGGGCAACGCAATTGGCTGTCCATCGACTTCCAGGTTTTCCGCGATGAGGTTTCTGATACGTTCTGCGGTTGAAGGGGCATTATGTATTGAAATGAACAGAGAAGCAAAGAAAAAAGGGCGAGTTTCCAC
>JAPPIE010000211.1:5941-21659 GCA_028874765.1 Gemmatimonadota bacterium | reverse complement strand
TCTTGAAGTCATCCCCATGCCCACCAGGACCTATCCGAGAGATCGCAGTATTTATTTGGAATCTGGTGAGAAGGTGGTGAAAGAAGCCTCTTTTGTGGTTGCTGATGAGACGGGGTAATGTCGGAGATCCTTTTTTATTATACCCTTTCGGGTGGCACGATTTATAGACCTGCCAATTCCGGTGTTTTCTTTCAGCCAAAGATCGGGGCGCTTATTTCACTGTCTGAGCGGGTTGACCTGAATCTCAACACATTCTGGACGATCCCCATTGCGAAGGCGGAAGGCATTCTCGAACAACCTCTCTCTGTTGGATTAAATTTTCAACTCTGATTTTCAATTTTGTTTGTAAAAAGTAAAAAGGACGGCGGTGGACATAATATCCACCGCCGTTTTTACCGGGTATCAAAAAATGCTAATTATTTCGCATCCTGGCCTTGACAACGAGTTTTTAATTGGTTTTTTTTTTGAAATTTATATGCTAATTATTTCGCACAACATCATTCGGGATATGGTTTTTATTTCAAGTGTTCATTTTCGGATACTACTGTATCAAAATCGGACACTTATTAAACTGCTCTCATGGTACAGATTTCTATAATTAATTGTAAAACATAGAGAAGAGGGTTTTGGCACAGAAATTGCTCAATATTTTATACATTCACCTTTTTGCGTATCGGCTTGAGACGGTCAACAGTGTATTGATGCGCTTGATGTCCAAACCATAAACACTTCACTAGAACGAGAGAACTTCAATGAGATATCCACTTTTAATATTATTGCTCGTGTTTTCCTCAGCGGTGCAGTGTGAGGATGTGCCGCAGCGCGAAGCGGCTCCTCGTCTGGCAGTGTTTCCACTACTTTCAGAGAAGGATCCCGATTACGGGGTTTTTATGGCTGACCGATTGGTAGATGAGTTGATGCGCCATCGGGATATTCCCGCCTATCAGGGGCGCTGGTTTGAACTGGTGGAGCCTGATACGATTCCACGGATCAAGATGAAGGGGATGGTGGAGACAAAACAGGCGTTGAAAGACTATGATTTGTTTTTGTTGAAAACAGCGGCCCGTGCAGATCGGGCGTTGATCGGATTTGTTTCTGATGCCGGGACGCGCACATTGCATGTGCGGATTGTGGATCTGGATACTGGAGAACCCATTTGGACGGGCAAGGCGCGAGATGATGTCGAGTGGCAGTGGATCTATGCCCAGCGCGATATTGGAGAGATTGCACTGGGCAATTTGATGGCGCAACTCGGCTTTCAGGAAGCCAATCGGCACGGGCGGATGATGCGGTCAGATGAATGGCCGTTGCAGGCGGTATTCTCACCTTTGCATACTTCGCAAAAAGCACTGGTGGGCGGGTATGAGCGGTTGATTAGAGAGGGTATGATAGGTGATGGTCTATTTGATAGATTGGATATGTCACAGCCAATAGGCGCGCGTCTGAGTGCTGATGAGCGAATGCTGTTGGCGCATAGATCAGATGCTGTTTTATGCGGTAGTTTGATGGCTACTGGCAAGGACAATGCGATCAATGCTGTGGGGGTTGCGCTGCGGCTGATTGATACGTCTTCTGGTCGTATTTTGTGGGCGGGCAGTGCCAATGGTCGGCGCGTTTGGCGCAAGGATCGGTTTGACGATTTGTCGCAGACAATTGCCGCAGATCTGATCGCGGGGCTGGCAAAGGTTAAATCGGGTACTCAGACAGATGCCTGGGCAAATCAACCGGAACCTCAGGATGGACCGGGGTGGGTGAATCGGGGTATGGTCGCGCTGGAACGCGGGCTTTTGAGCGATGCTGAAGAGGCATTTTTGCAGGCGGAGTCTTTTGAGGATAGTGAAGTACTGGCTTATGAAGGCTTGGGGCGAGTTTATGCGCGACGTCCCGCGCTGAGGCAGCGCGCTGTTTCGTATTTTTATCGCGCCATAGAGGCAGATACGATGCGCGCAGATTTGTATTACCAGATGGCGTCGGTGTATTTTGATATCGGTACGGATCAGTGCGTGGATATGGCGTATCGGGCGATTGCGATTGATTCGACGTATAGCGCGCCCTATCAGTTGTTGGGTGACTGGTTTGCGCGCGATGATTTTTACGCTTTGTCTCAGGACAATACAACAGCCGCAGCGTATTATACGCACTATTTGTCTCTGGAACCGGATGATGTTGATGCGGTGACAAAGCTGGGTGCTGTGTTGTTGCGTATGGAGGATCAGCAGGCGATAGCGCGACAGATTTTGCCATTTATGAAACGCCATCCCGAGGCGCTCGATTTGTTGCCCGTTGCAGCACAATGGGCGTATCGGTCGGGGGATTACGAACGCGCTTCGGAGTATTGGAATCGGTTTTTGGAGCGGATTGATGCACAGACGCTGGCGTTGTACGTCGATCCAACCCCTATTTTGTCAGATGCACAGCGTGCGATCTACAACGCACTTCCCGATGAGGAGAAGCAAGATTTTATCGATCGGTTCTGGATGCAAAAGGATCTGGATCCGACTACAGAAGTGAATGAGCGTTTGCAAGAACACTATCAGCGGGTGTGGATGGCGCGACAATATTTCGCCGCGTCGGCGTATCCATGGGACCGGCGCGGTGAGGTGTATTTGCGCTATGGCGAGCCGGATTATCGCTCGCGGTCTGGTCGCGCGCCCGGGGTGATGAGTGTTGCGGTGCAGCGGGTGAAAGACGCGTTGTACGCGCAGTTGTACACGCGTCCATCTGAAGGCGCGCTTGTGGGCACAGTGTTTCCCGTGCGAAGTTCGCGTGCGATGATGGCCGATACGTTTGACATGATGGTGGGGAGAAGATCCGCGGATTCTCACACGAGGGGCGATGGATATTTGCCCGTTACCTCTGGGGAAGATAATAGCCTCGTGCCCTGGGAATCGTGGGTGTATGTGACGGTTGGTGGGGGGATGGAGATTACATTTACAGATGAGATGGGATCGGGGCATTTCAATTTTGCGCCGATTCCGCTGCGCCAGCCAATAGGGATGCGGTCTATAACGCGAATTCAGGAAAATGCGCCGGAAACGGTTTATATGCAGGCTGTGAGTGACGTGCCAGAGCAATACCGACCGTGGTGGCAGACGCGAGCGTTGGAATTTTATTTTGATGTGGCCGATGCGCGCGGGGGGTATTTCATGACGCGGGTGGATGTGGCCTATGGATTGCCGACAGATGTGGAGAAGATCGGCAGAGGCGATTTGACGCTGGCGATGGCGCTTTACGATTCGGTTACAAACCGCGCGTTTCGCACGCGTCGAACGGTTGTGCGAAAAGACACACCATCAGATTCGAATGCTATGCTAATCGATTTGTTGACCTTGTCCGTGCCGCCCGGCACGTATCATTTGACGGTGAAGGCGGAGAATGTCAGTGCCAATCGGGTGGGTTTGTTGCAGCAGGTTCTTGCGGTTGAACCTTATGGCGATTCGAAATTGCAGATGAGCGATCCGGTATTGGCTGCTCAGATAGATGAGACGGATGTGGATGATTCTTTTCGCCGAGAGAATTTGCGGGTGCTGCCTTTGCCTACGCGCGCATTTCTCGTTGGACAGGAGATGGGGTTGTATTTTGAGGTGTATAATCTGGTGGCAGACGCGTTTGGACAGACGCGCTATCGCGTGACGATTCAGATTGCGGCTCTGGAACAGGTAGAGGGTTTGCGCATGCTGTTGACCGGGCAAGATGTCAATCCCGAAGTGTCTATGACGTTTGAACAGGTGGATACACAGCCGAGCGTGCAGGTCTATCAGTTTGTCGATCTGACCGAGGCGAAACAGGGGCGTAACCGGGCGAAAATTGTTGTGGAAGACTTAAATGCACAGCGTCGTGTTTCAAAGGAGATTGTGTTTCGATATGGGCAATAGTGTCACATATTTTTTATTGTGTCTTTTGTTGTTGGCCGGGTGTGATTCCAGGCGCGATCTCGCTACTGATCCGGCCAATTCGCGGATTGTGGTCCCTTTTGATCTGAGATATGACGAGGAGCAGAATGCGGTTGTACTCGAATGGGAATATCTGGGTATTGAACCTGTGGCGCGCTATCGTTTTTGGCGCAGTGAGCGCGATGGCTGGCGCGGATTTCCCTGGCGTGATTTGCCTGCGCCTTCGCGGGAAGCGAACCCCCGTGCAGATGTGTGGGAGATGATGCCGATCGCGCATTTTGATATCCAGGCTGGTGAACAGCACCGTTATAGCCTGCATACAGAAACCGCCGAAAAAAAACCAGCAAGAGCAACCGTAGGCTCGGTGCAGATTCCCGGGGCGATATTGGAAACGATCCAGTTTTTGCCCGAAGAGGGTACAGCGACTGTCAACTGGCATTTGGCGGCAGGTGTTCCCCGTCGCTATGAGTTGTTGCGTGCTGTAGATGATGCGGCAGCGCAGGTGATTTTTCAGTCTGAAGATCCCACCGTTGCGAGTTTTACCGATGTGATCATAGAGGGGAACCGCAAATATACATATCGCTTGCGGAATACGATGGATCGCGATGTGATACTCGATAGTCGCGAGATGTTTATATACCCGTATCAACGGCGACTCAATTTCAATATTGTCGAGGCACCGAATGTGTTTGTGACTTTGACGTCCGCTACTACTTTTGCAAGTCCCGCCCTGGCGTTGCTCGCGACATCCGATGCCATTTCCATACGCGAGGTCGATCATACGGGATATGAGGGTGACCCGCGCGGACTACCCGTGCCCAACCGTGCGGGGTTGCGATTGGAATCTCTCTCAGTTGTCGCGGTCTCTGCTGGAATCCGCGTTCTTCCCACTGTATTGCTCTGCGGCATTTTGTCAGAGACCAGAGAGGTGCAGTTTTATGCGTTTCGGTCAACTCAGTTGAGCATCTCTGAGATTCCCTGGCAATACGATGCCTGGCGCGTTGCGGATTCTGAAATGCCTACTGCGATGACGATTGCACCCGATGGCACGATTTGGGTGGGTATTGGACAGGGATTAAAGGCATTCGCATTTAATGTAAATACCATTGTTGAACGTGGGTCTTATGATACGGGCATTGAAGGCGCGATCCAGAGTCTGGCGGTTTTGGGATCTGATATCTGGATGGTGACGACGCAGGGAGAGGTGTTTCGCACGGATACAAGCCACATGGGGTCACAGCCTGTTTGGGAAGAGGTTGTGTTGCCCGATGGTGTTTTTCCCGTATGGGTTGGCAGTGGTCCCAGGGCTGTATTTGTACTGGCTCGGGATCGAGTTATGGTTTTTAATGCTGACGGACAGCCCGTCTTGCGATGGCGTGTTATAGATGATGTGGTTTTAGATCCTGTGGGTTTGGCTGTTTCTCATGATGGTGGTGTGTATGTATGGGATACACAAAATCATATTGTTCTGTTTAAGAGTGCACCTCCGTTCCTGGTGCCTTTTGTCCAGGCCGATCCAAATTGATTGGGAGATTGAGATGAGATTTTTTGTTTTTGTAGCGCTTATCGGTGCTTTTGGTATTGCAGGTGCTCAAGATGTTCCGCCTTATGTTCGAGAGGCTGAAGCGCGCTACAAACAGGGGGATTATGGAGGTGCGATAGGGTATTTGTTGGCTGTGCCGGGTGTGGCGCAACTCTCGCCGAAGCTGACGCCGATGAATCGGGATTCGCGTGCGCGTCTGTTTTTTGATCTGGGCTGTTGTTATCTCGCGGCAGGGGACTCTCTGCGTGCTGATTGGGCATTTCGAGAGGCTTTTGCCCTGAATAACCGATTGGACCGGGGATATTTTGAAAATGCAGATCCAGGCGCGTTCTGGTGGGCTTTGTTGCACGGTGAGGAGGCGGCACGCCGCATGAAGACCAAACGCTTGTTTTCTGGGATGCGGTCTTTGTTCGTTCCCGGATGGGGTCAGTTTTACCGGGGGTATAAGAAAAAGGGATATGCGTTTCTCGGTGCCGTGGTTGGTACGTCTGTCGTGCTGGGGGTGCAGTATCGGGATTTTCAGAGTGCCCGCGAGCACTACAATCAGACGACTATACTTTATCATGTAAACCAGCGATATACAAATGAGGATGGGACGCGCTATACCGAGTGGGAGGCGCGTCATCGAGAGGTTAAGTCCAGTGAAAAGCGGGTGAATATTCTGATCGGTGTGCTCGGTGCGATTTGGGTTCTGAATTTGTTTGATAGCGTGGTTTTTGAGCCTGCGCCCATGGGTTTGATGATCACATTTTGAGGTAGATAGAGCAGATTTTCAAGAAAAGCCGATGTTTTTACGTCGGCTTTTTAATATTTGGCACTGTCTTTCGCGCGTTTGTTTACCACCTGTGTACGTAATGTCCCTGACCGGAAAACCACAGGGCATCGACAATAAAAGACAGCGCGACTCCCAGGCCATAACCGGTAAGAAGGCCAATAAAGAAGGGCTGAAAACGACGATAAGCAGAGACACCGCCAAAATGCAGTACGAACAATTTAAATGCCCAAATAATAAAAATAGAGACCTGATTGCTGCGGGCGACATTGGTGCTGCAAACAGTCAGGCCAATGGGATGCAAGGGCCACCAGGGGAAGCGATATTGTAAGAATGTGAGCAGTCCCATCAATGCCGCGCCGCCGCCAAAAAAGCCCAGTCTTTGCCAGTCGGGATCAAAGGGATTGACAATTTTGCTGAGGATCACCGGATAGATCCGATTGATACCCGATTTGAGCGGAATGTCGTTAAAATTGAAAGCCCCCCTTTCATAACCCAGGGGTATGACATATACAATAAACGCCAGACAGCCGACGACCAATCCCAAAAAGACCGCGCCTAAAAGTTTGCGGTGGTCGGCTTTGATCCATTCGGATAGTTTGGCGATATGGATTAAAGCGGGCATAAACAGACCGCGAATATAGTTCGTGAGTGCGTAGGAGAGGGCGAGCGATGTCATCGTGGGCATCGAAAGGGCGTGTGCGCCAAGAGAATAAATGGTGAAAACCTGTGCGCTGATTGGGGCTTGCACAAAAAGGATGCCAGTTTGCGCGACGACACGCGCCACGCCTACGTAAATGACAAAGGTGGCTACAATGTAAAAGGCGATTGTTGAGACCCCCATGCCGGATTGATACAACCAGAGAAAAATAAAAATTGTTCCAATAAGCAGCCCCAAAATAGCGGTGCGGTAAGATAAGAGTTCCCGGGTGTCGTCAATGGGGTGTTGTGGATTGAGGGCTTTGAGAAGGACCGCTTTGAGATGATGGCGAGAGATATACAATCCCCAAAAAACAAAAAAACACAGAGCACCAAAACACAACCACCCCGCGCCGGAAAAGTGAAGCGCCCCATAGGGGTCGCCGCGGCCGGACATGTCAAATCCAATGCGATTTAAGAGGCCACCTGGGATTTGGTAAAAAAGGAGATGGAAGAACCACATGCTGAAAAGCACGTCGAGGTTGGCAAAATAGGCAAATCCCATGACGTAAATATTGAACCGGGGAAAGATGGGGGGATAACCTTTGGCGAAATAAAAAAAGGGAAGTGTCAGTTTAATATCGGGCACGATAGGCCAGAAGAAATGGAGGATATTCCAGGCGAGAATGCCAGAGGAAAGAGCGAATCCCGCCCAGTAGAGACCTCTGTACTGCAAGGGATTATCGCGTGTCTGTTCTGGAGAAACAATATGCAGAGTCGGACTTAACAGAGGAAATGCCAAACGCTCATTTTCAGACCACTGGCGGCGCAAGATGACTGCAATACAGGCCGAAACAAAGACACTGGCGGCGATGAAAACAAGCCACCAGAAAAGGGGCGCGCCCCATATAGACCAGGGGATTGGCGTGCCGGGCAGTGCGCCTTCGTAAAAATCGCGCATTGCGCCGTTGGTATTGGGCGGCACCAAATAGGTGGGAAGGTGGGCGTGAAAGAAGTCTGCCCAGCGGTTTTCTGGCGTGGCAAAATAATACGGGGTAGCAATCGTTCCAAAGAGAAAACCGAGTACACCTGATCCGGGTACGACACCACCTGCAAGTCCCATTGCAATGATGACGAACTGTTCAGAAGGGGTTAAAAGAAGGGTGGGGTTCCAGGCTGATAGTAGGGGGGTGAGCAAGTAGCGTATGAGGAGAAAGAGGATGAATACTGCGACCGGAAAGTGACTGAGGTTCATGCGCGATGCCCGCACGATGTACTCTGAATAGGGCATCCAGAGGTTGATCAGGACAACGAGCGCGAGACCCAATACAATGGCGCGAAGGCTTACGCCACTTGTCTTGGGTTTGGACAGGTATTCTGATCTGTATTGAGAGACTGGCGTTTTTGCCATAGGTTTGATCGATTGCTTATGGCGGAGAATATGCCTCAGATGGCAGCGATGTGGGGTCGGTTTGGTCACCGATGGCTTGTTCGTCTCGCCAGTTGGGGTTGTAGCGTTCTCCTGGCATGGTGGCGTGGATCATTTCATAAACGCCATCTCCGAGGCGATCCAGAAATACAAACTCGTAGTAGTTGAGGTGTTCGTAGGTCCAAATTTCAAAAGCTTTGCCGGTGGCACTAAACGGACTGCGCTCAATGTCTGTTGGCAGGCCATACTTGATGTGGATGCGCCCCTGATCGGTATCCGATCCCTTTTGTCCGGGACGCGCAGAAAAGCGTTCGTCTGCATAGCGGATGCGCCTGAAGTGTTCGGTGGCAAATTCATTTTCGGGCGTTAGAGGCGTTGGGTCATGTTTTTTCCAGAAAGAGAGAATAAATTTCACTTTCTCGGCGGTGCTCAAGGAGGCATAGGTTTCGCGTTCGGTTTTTGTGGCGATATAGCGGATTTGGTTGTAATAGCGTTTTAAAGAGGCGGGGTCTGTTGCCAGTGTGGGTTTTTGCACATTTACAATTGAAAAGGTTCTCTGGCGCGTGGTCATTTTGCCTGTGCCATTATCGCGAGCAGTGATTTGCAGTACATAATGCCCTGGCGGTACACCTTTGAGATCGAGAGATTCGGTTTTAATTGCAGTTGTGCCGGGTTTGCGGTAGCGCGCTGAGGGAAAGTTTTTGATCCGCTGTCCCGCAGTATCCAGGAGGGCATAGGCGAGGTCAAAAGTTGCAGCGCGTCCCTCGCCTTCGGCAAGGCCATACAGTTCAAAGTAGATGTTTAAGGTCGTGTCTATTGACCTGCGCGTATTGGGAATGATTTTGAACCCATTTTTGACCAGGCTGCTGCTGGTCTGTGAGTTCGCGACGTCAATCTGATGGGCAAACTGGATGTCGCTTATGATCAAGGCGGCGTTGTCAAATTCGGGCATTGTAAAGGCAAGTTCACAGGTGCCTTCGGCATTGGCCTGCAAATCTTTTAGGAGTACGCGAACTCCGTAGGTGCCAGGAGCGATTCTGAAGCGCAACGCCTCTGTAATCATTTGGTCGCGCAGATCTATTCCCACGCCTGTGACAATCTGTTTTTCCCATTTGAAGGGAATGGTATCGCGTTCGGTGTAAAAGGTTGCTTCGACGCGGTAGGCAGCCCGCTGGCTGTCATTTGATTCTTTAAATGTGAGGTGCTGGCAAAGGCATTGGAGATATAGTTCGCCATAGTTCAGGCTGTCTGGCGCATAAAACCCAGCTCTATCGACCCAAAATGGGATGGCTCCCTGTGCCATAACGGGGATATCTTCGCCTGAAATTGGTGCGATGAGAGCCAGCGCGAGACACAGCGACAAAAGGACCTGTTTCATATCGCGACCGCTTCTTAGAAGGAACCGCCAATGGTTATCCGATAGGTGGGGTCCAATAGCTCTCCCATATCGCTATACGCAAAGTCCAGGGTAAAGGGACGCTCATTGAGCGCGTATTTGAGGCCAAATCCCAGGGCAAAACTCTCGGTGTCGTTGTTGAATTTCCAGCCGCCGCGCAGTGCGAGAATATTGTGCAACCAGAGTTCGGCGCCTGTGTGAATGCGGCCTTCGAAATCCACAAAAAAGGCATTCTCCGCAGCTACGGTAAGTGAAACTGGATCGCCCAGATTGCCGTAGAGTTCCATTGAAGCCGCGATGCTGTAGATGAGGGGGCGGAAGGCTGTGTCATCGATAATGACGATATCCTGTCCGAAATTCTTTAGTGTCATGGCCAGTCGCAAAGAGCGGAATCCGGTGTAAAAGAGCGTGCCTATCGAGATATCCAGGCCGCTGTTGACATCGGTATAGAGCGTCTCTCGAATATATCTGCCCTGGGCGCCAAATGACAATCTATCGGTGAATTTGATGGCATAGGTCAGGCCAACAGCAAAGTCGCTGTCTTTAATGATATTGCCCGTGCCATTGGGCTGAAAAATGGTGGTTTCTTCAAATTCATCGGGTGTGAAAGACAAGACCGTGATGCCTATGGCCTGTGTTCCCAAATTGTAGGCAAATGCACCCGAATAAAATTGGGAGTTGACCATCCAGTTGTTGTATCCCAGGCTAAAAGCGGCGCGATTGATTTGCGTGATGCCCGCTGGATTCCAGAACATGGCATCGACACCCGTGCCCACTGCGGTGTAAGCATCGCCCATAGCAACTGCGCGCGCGCTTTGAGAGACTTTGAGGAAGGTGAACCCGGCATTACCGAGTTTTTTTAACCCGGCTTCTGCGCCTGTTGCCGATAGGACAAAGGCAGTGAAGACCAGGATGAGCGTTGTTTGTAAGCGTTTCACGTGTATCTCCTTTGCACTATTTGATGATCATAAACATCCCGGTTTGCTTTTTGCCCGTTTCGCCAGCAACCAGAGATTCTACCACGTAGTAGTAGCGTCCGGCGGCGACGCGCCCGGAAAATGTGCGCGTGCGCTGATCCCAGGTGGCTTCGCCCCTGTCGGGATCGGTGGCGCGTTGTGGGTGGTTGATGACGGCGATTAGATCTCCGGAGATGGAAAAGATGGAGATTTTGGCCTTTCGGGGAATATTGACAAAGCGGATATTGTTGCTGGCAGGTGGATACCGGTGGTTGGCGTCTCCCGGATCGTCTCGAAAAGGATTGGGGACTACGCGTACCTGTTCGGCCAGTGCGTCTTTTTCAGCGGTTGCAATCACAATGGGACTTCTCGAAACATTCATGCGCTGTTCGGGTGCGCTGTGTCCGGATTCCAGAGAAGGGATGGCTCGGCCTGTGCCGTTCCAGTCGCTGTGTCCGGAATCGTACGTGCGCACCGAATACCAGTACCTGAAACCGGGCACTGATTCTACATCTCGGTAGGTGTAGGTTCCCCCATCGGCGTAGGAAATCGTGGGAGAAGTCCAGGGCGTGTTGGGTGCGTATTCCGTGTTGGATGGGGTAGTTCCTTTGGGGATATCAGCCACGAGTTCCCAGGGTCCCAGGTGGTTGTTCTGGGTGCGATAGACCCGATAGCCCTGCACATCCAGGGCTTCATCGCCCGTGTAATCCGGGTCAGGGGACTTTTCAGCCCGGTCAGACCATGTGATGGCGTTGTTCCCGTTTTCGTCGCTATCTACAAATACGGCAACATCGGGAGGCGCGTCGGGCAGGTCGTAATTGTTGTCGTAGGCAAATTGCGCGCGTTCCAGATGCTGTGCCATCGCCCGTTCGCCGTCGGCGACCTGGCTTTGATTGCCCTGGCGCGCCCATTCGTAAACATCCATGGGACTGCCGCCGGGACCGGCAAATTCGGCACCCGATCCGGCGACCCAGGCGACCACGACTTTGGCTTTTTCACCGGGGGCCAGATCGTAAGGCCCATAAGTGTGTGCGAAGGTTACGCGGCTGATATGATCGGGGTTGGGTTGATCGGCTGGAACTCTACCCAAACCAATAAATTCATTGTAGAGATTTTCGTCGCTATTCAAGTTGGTAATATCTGGCGTGTTCCAATCGAAGCGTCCGAAGATCTCCCACCAGTTGGCGAAGGCGGGCTGATCCATTGTTTTGGGGGCCACGTAGGTCTCGGTGTCGTTGGTGAACCCGTCGGTGGGGTCGTAATCGAGGGGTGCCAGGCCAATGTACTGGAAAGCCAGTAGTTCGCCGTGGCTGAGCTGGCCCCGGTTGATATAGGCTGACTGGGCGTTGTTCCTATCGAAAGGCTGCCCCGTGTCGTCTCCGGCAGAAGAGAGCAGATCGCTGTCATAGACATAAGAGATTTTTTTCCCCCGAAGTGCGGGCAGGCCATCGAAATTGGACGCTTCGCTGTATTTGTACCAGTCGTCCAGGATGATCGGGTCGGAATACGCCCACGGTACGGTTTGGTTTTGCCAGCGGTGCCCGGCCCACGATGGAGCCAGGTTGTTCACAAAGGCAAAGTAAACGTCCTGGTGATCAACAGGCAGCCCTGCATCGGGTGTGCCGTCTCCGTTGTTATCTCCGGTGTTTTCGATGATGACTTCCAGAATAATAAAGTCGTCGTAGTCCGGATAGCTCCACGCTCTGGCTTTGCGGGTAATGGTGAGGCCGCGTTCTGTCGTCCATTTGGAGATGATGATTTCTTCGGCCTCATTGTCATTGGGAATATAGCGTCCGTAATCGTAATTGTGGATTTCGATGGGTTCGTCGGCCACCAGTGCAGGTGCTCCGGGCCAGTAATTGGCTGTGGTATTGCCCGTGAGGAACGACCGGGTTTCAATGCCCAAATCGCGCTCTGGTCCCGAAGCGGCATCGTAGATCATTTCAAAGATGTCGTCGGTATTGTAGCGCGGGTTGGAGGTGGATACATTGTATGACCCTCCTTCTCTGGTAAAAACCCAAAAACCCTCGCCCTGGCTGGTGTGATAGCGGTGGTCGGCGTCCTGTCCTATGATCCAGTATTCTCTGAAGTCGCGTTCGCCAATGCCCCAGCCGGGATACATTAAGCCGGCATCTGCGCCCAGGCGACTGTCGTCGCGCAGGCCCTGGGTGCCGGTATTGCGAAAAGTGGCCCAGAGCTTGCCCCGGGTCAGGTGGCGTTGAAGTTCGGGTTGCTGGGCATAGATTTCGGATGCAAATACCAGCACACATAGAACGCACATCCATCCGATGTGTTTTAATGGATACATGCTATTGCTCCTCAGGTAATAAAATTAAAATCCGAGCTGGAGACCTACGCTGATCTCTCGGGGGCGACCAGCCCAGCGGTGGTATTCTTTGGTATCGCCGAAGTTGATATAATTCGTGTCCGTGGGTTTGGGCATGTCCATGCCGTAGAGATACCAGAGTTCGGCCTGTGGACCCTGATTGTGTCGATCAAACCAAGGACCGCGCCAGAAATATTCGGTGGCCGGGTCGCGCTGGTTGAAGAAGTTGTACACGTTCATAAATAGAACGGCTTCTGTTTTGCCTGCCCGAATGCGTTTTTCCAGGGACAGGTGGGTCTTGGTTTCCATAGGTCCAAATCGCTCGACATTGCCCTGTGTGGGATGCGGAATGCTAATTCGGCGTCCTGTTTTCAGGGTGTTGATCAAATTGAGCCTGAAGCCGCCGAGGGCCGGACCGTAATGCATAGGCGTTTCATACGTAAATGCGATTTTCATGGTGCCGCGTCGGTCACCAAAACCAGCGGTTTCTGCGCGTCCCCCGCGACCCGCACTGCGATCAGAGGTGGTGTTGCGGGTGAAGTAAAAGACGCCTGGAAGATTTTCCACTTCCTGAATTTCGCTGTCGGTCAGCGGATTCCAATCGGGGTTGGTGCCTTCTCGAATGGTCTGGATATAGCGGTCTGCTTCGGCACCGATTTCCTGAATCTGTTGTGATGTGAGCGGCACTTTTGCTTCTGAGCCGTCGTCGTTGGCATCGACTACGCCATCGCCATTGGTGTCTTTGGTGTGCTGGGTGAAATAGAGATCGGATGCGACGAATTGCGAGTTGGGAAAGTAAATAATCCGGTTAATTCCCGCATTGCCTCCCGACTGCCACTGGTGGTTGTACGCGACCTGGAAGGAGAAGTTCTGGCTGAAGTCTTTTCGGAGGCTCATTTCAAATCCGCGATTGTCCGTAAAAACATAGCCCAGCGGTGTATTGCGCCCCCTTTGACTTTTGCGACTGGGGTCTCGCCACAGGGCATTGCCAAATCGAACCTGACCGTCAACGCTTTGCTGATAAGTCGTGAAGCTCAGAACGTAGTCCTGGTAGAAGTTCCAGTCTGTGCCCACCTCAAAATTGGTGGAGCGTTTGTAGTCGAGGTGGGGATTGCCTGTGGTGGCTGGCTGGTTGTTTTTGTTCAGCCATTCGGTATCGTCAATCTGTCCATTGTTATTGAAGTCTTCGGGGGGGGCAACGCCGCGCCATTCATAGGAATAGAGATGCCAGAATCCGGGCATCTGGTGAAAGATACCGTAGGAAAATCGAATGATGGCATTGGCTGTAATGGGGTGTGAAACGCCCAGGCGAGGACTCCAGGCTGATTTGGTCGATACAGAGGTGCGCGGCATAAATTTGCGCTGTCGCGACCACGAGTTGGTCATAGGTGCTCCACTCCAGGCATTATTGGCAAGTGGGGAGTAAAAATCGCCATTGTTGTCGTGTCTGTCGTAGCGGATGCCCAGGTTGACGATGATGCCTTCAAATTCCATTTTGTCCTGGAGGTAGAAGGCGGATTGTATGGGGTTAATGGGTTCGCCCATTTCGTAGGGCACGCCCGCGAGTTGATAGCGCGATTTGCCCGCCTGCGGCCAGTTGATCTGGTTCCACCAGTAGGTGTGTCGCGTCAGATCAATGCCGGTTTTGATAAAGTGGTTCTTATTGATCTGACTGGAATAATCGAGTTTGAAATTGAGGCGGGCGCGGTGGTCGTTGATCCAGATGGAGACCCGTCTGGGGCCAATGGTGAATACCCCGTCCTGATCTTTTCTGAGTGGTTCTGTAATGCCGCCGCCAAATTGGCTGGTGACACCCGGCACATTGGTCGTGTCTGTGGCGTCGCGATAATAGGATAGCCGGGCTTCGTAAAAGGTTTTGTTGCTCAGGGTATGTGTGAGGGATATGTATGCCAGGTCGTGTTTGACGTTGGCGATGCCTGCACCGGCTTCGTTTGCGGGGAGGAAAACGTCGATGCCCTGGAGTTCTCGACCAACGGTGCGCTTGACCCCCTGTACCCAGCTTTCGCCCTCGCCGACCTGGTAGGCTTCGTGGCGGGCATAGACTCCGCCGACTTTAACCTTTATGTTGGATTGTACATCCCATCCCAGCTTGTAGGTGCCTTTGATATTGTAGGGCGATTCGATCCAGCGGGCGGTTTGTGGAGAAGTTGAGACGGCCTGGTGGAAGATGCCGCGTTTGGTGGGAGAGGGAAAATGCGAGGCTTGTCCTTCGTGTTGTGCCGTAACAAAAAAGGAGGCATTGCCCAGCAATGGACCCGAGACTGAACCATCGACTTCATATCCATGAATGCCGGTATAGTCCGTGCGCTCATGGGCCAGGCGGGTGATGTCGTCGGCCGTTCCCATCTGGCGATCTGGACCGGGATCTGTGTATGTTTCATTTTCCCATGCCGCGTCGCCCCATTTCATTCTGCCTTTGTGGATGGGGCTGTCATAGACATTGCCGCCCCAGTGTTTTTTCCCGGGTGGAATATAGGCGAGGCGGCCCTTGCCATGAAAGTCTTTGCCGCCTTCGCGGGTGATGATGTTAATGGCGCCAGATGTGGCATTGCCGTATTCGGCCTCCATCCCGCCGGTGATGACGGTAATTTCCTGTACGGCGGCGCTGTTGACACCGACAAACTGAACATCGCCCCGGGAAGTGCCCGCATCCATGACGACGCCATCCACATAGACGAGTGTTTCTGTGTTGCCCCGGTTGCCCTGATAGCTGCCGCGAATGGCGGGTTCGTTGTTGTCGAGA
>JAPPIE010000211.1:0-5841 GCA_028874765.1 Gemmatimonadota bacterium | reverse complement strand
GTTGCCCCGGTTGCCCTGATAGCTGCCGCGAATGGCGGGTTCGTTGTTGTCGAGAGAGACGCCGGCCTGAAGGCTCATGAGTTCTGAGGTGTTTGCCACTGTAGATAGCCGATCAATCGCATCGCCGCCCATGATGTATTTGCTCGTGGTTTTGTCTTTTTCCACAGGTGGACGTTCGGCCACGACTGTGAGTTCGGCCAATTCGACTGTGGTTTCTTTGAGTTGAAAATTGAGTGGCGTGGTGAAATCCGTTTTGACCGATACATCGCTCTGGGTCTGATTGGTATATCCGATAAGCGAGGCCGTGAGTGTGTATCTTCCCGGCAGGATATTGATGATAAAATAGCTACCATCGGCATCTGCCACAGCACCGAGTCGCGTGCCTTCTACGATTACATTGGCGCCGGGAAGCGGATTGCCCCGGTCGTCTTTGATGATACCAGCGATTTTACCCGTGGTGCCTGCCTGGAGGTGAGAGGCAAAACACAGAAGTATGAAAATCATAACGATTCGTTTCATTCGCGGCTCTCCTTAGTTTAAGTTGAATTTGATACCTGCACCGATATCAATGAGGTTGAAGGGATATGTTTTTTCAATGCCCCAAACAAGGAAGGGGCGCAACTCTCCCATCACAATATTATAGCGTACACGCACATCTAACGCGGCTTTGTCTCCCATACCGATTTGAACCCCGCCGCCAAAGCTGGCACTAAAGGCTGTGCGCGTGTCGTTGATGGGTTCCAGGAGGATGGTTGGGTCGGGGGGCGCGCCAGCACCTGAAGGTGTTTGACCGGCAAAGATCAGACCGCTGACTTTGCTGGAATAATCGTGAAGGCCCGCGCCAAATGTGAGATAGAGCGTTGTGCCCTGGCCAAACCCCTGTTCCCGCAGTGCAAATAGCCAGTTGGCATTGATGCTGTTAATGGTCATGTTGGCTTCGGCTTGTGGGCTGGTGTACTCTTTACCGTCGCTGAAACTGAAGGTGCGTGTTTCAAGGCTACCATTGTTAAAGCGGGCATGGTGAAATTCTACTTCGACCATCTTGCGCTTGTGATAAATATAATGCGCTGTGCCTCCAAATTTTGTACCACTATCGTACATATCTTTAAAGTTGAAGACGGGAATGTAGAGGTCGAAAAAGCCGCCAGCGCCAAAAGCACCTTCTCGTGCTGTTGTCGAATGCGCAGGCAACAGCACGACAATGCATAAAATCGAGAATATCTTTTTCAACAGAGCCTCCTTTGCTTATGGATATTGTTGTGTCAAATAGATTTCCGAAGACGCAATAGCATCAGATCATTTGACCTCCTTACCGATATTAATTTTAGTTTTTCATAATATTTAAAACTTATTTTAGACATAAAATATATTACTTTGATATATTAATGCACTTGATTTGAGAATGCAAGTAAAATGAATTCTGTCCGGTATATTGTGATCATAAAAGAAAAGAACGGCAAACTGCTGAAACGTTGCCGTTCTTTCCTTTCTAAATGATTATATTCTGCGGTTGTTATCACGCTTTGCGATAAAATGTTTTGCCTCCCACAATTGTTTCCTGTACCGCAATATCCTTTATAGCCAATATATCCCCTGCAAATGGATCTGATTCTAAAACCACAAAGTCCGCCAGTTTGCCCACCTCGATTGATCCTTTTACATCTTCTTCAAAGTTTTGCCAGGCTGCGTCAATTGTGATTGCCCGAAATGCCTGTTCCAGACCGATTCGCTGTGCTTCGCCCATACACTGCCCACTGCGCGAGAGACGGTTCACTGCGGACCAGACGGAAAAGAGCGATTTGGTCGGGGTTACTGGCGAGTCGTTGTGGATGGTATAGCGAATTCCTCGATCAGACGCCGATTTCAATGGGCTGATTCGATGCGCTCGCTCTGGTCCTAAGAAAATCGCTTCGTGACGGTCGCCCCAGTAATAGGTGTGCTGAACAAAGAAAGAGGGGGTTACGCCCAGTGTCTGCATTTTATCGAGTTGATCTTCTCTCACTGTTTGACAGTGCTCAATGCGATGCCGCGTATCTGTGCGGGGCGTTTTTTGTTGCGCCTGTTCATAGGCGGATAAAATATCGTCAATCGCCGCGTCTCCATTGCCGTGTATCGCAATCTGCTTGCCCGCCCGATGGGCTTCATCCACCATCTCTATCAGCGCTTCTCGGCTTCGCATGGGATAACCGCGATACTGGGTATCGCCCATAAATGGTTCGTGATAGGGTTTGCTCAGATAACCCGTATAGCCCTGGATGGATCCATCCTGAAACATTTTTACCGCTCCCAACCGCAAGCGGTCTGTTCCAAAACCCGTTTTCAATCCACTTGTCTCCAAAATTGACTGCTGACCCGGCTTGCTTTTTCCGGTCATGCAAACTACGCGCAACGGCAGCTTGCCGCTGTCGATAGCGGTTTGTAGTCGCGCAATGTCGCGGCGGTTACAGCCAGCGATTACTATTGAGGTTACACCTTCGCGGATATATTCATCTACGGCGATCTCTAACCCCTCAAACCACTGGACTTCGTTCAATGGCGGAATCAGGTTTCTCACCGGACGCATTGCGGTCTCTTCCAAAACACCGTCCGGCTCTCCCGTGATGAGGTCCTTGCGAATTACGCCGCCCGTTGGATTGGGGGTATCGGAATGGACTCCGGCGCGTTCCAATGCGCGTGTATTTGCTGCAGCAAAATGGCCCGAGGTGTGGACGATGCAAATCGGGTGGGTCTGCGAAGCTCGATCCAGGTCCGTTCGTGTGGGGTGTCGTTTTTCCTCCAGCAGGGTATCGTCGTAACCCCTACCCAATACCCACTGGCCCTCTGGTATTCCTTTGGCCCGTTCTGCCAATAGCTGGACAATATCATCGATTTTTTCCACGGGTCCCATTGGCGGAGAATTGCAATTTACAGAGGAAATAGCCACGAGTCCTGCACTTGGGAAATGTCCATGTGTGTCGTAAAACCCGGGTAGCATGGTTTTTCCCTTGAGGTCGGTGCGCTCGGTGTCAGGTCCTGCAAGGTCCATAATCTCCTGATCAGATCCCACAGCGCAAATGGATCCATTCAATACGGCGACCGCAGTCCCGCTACAGTCGGCCATAGTGATCAGGTTGCCATTGTAAAATACCCTGTCTGGCTGCAGGTTCTGAATTGCTTTCATTATATCCTCTCCGAGAGCTACTCTTTCTCATTTAAGGGCGGGTCGTCTATCGTTCGATCTTTGAAATTTTTAATTCGGTGAAATGTCAAATAGTTCGCGTCATGGTCATTGTGCGCGCCTCCCAGGCCATCGTCATAGGCTGTGCGCGATGCCACTATGAGATCTGTTCCTTCAAATTGCCAGTCAACGTATTGAAATGCGTGTTTCTTTGGGTCGGGATGGTGCAGGATCACGGATTCGACTCGCCAGGTCTGTAGATTGGCTGATGATGTCAAGACCAGTGTGTTTCGTTTTGCCGGCGGATCGGTTTGTTTGCATCCCAGTGACCAATAGCGCCGTGTTTGATCGTCAAATCGAATTGTGAATTTTACACCGCCACCCGGAAAATCAATCAGGTCTCTGTCCCGATCGTGTGTCAATGTTTTGCCATCTTCTGAGATGTGCAAAATAGCCGCTTTATCGCTTCCCGCCTGTATCTCTTCGGGCGAGACATTTCGTAAATTTGAACGCAAGATGTTTACCAGTTTATTATCTGGCGTGATCACAATATTGCCTTCAATCCACTGTGAACTTGACCAGAGGTGTTGATACGCTTCGCTAAATCGCCAGTTCTCAGCTTGAAGCAGATCTGCATCTTCGGGTACGGAAAGAACCTGCGCTTTCCACTCTTCTCTCGGACCATGTGTCAATTCAAATGCGCGCCAGAGATAGCCATTGTGAGCGACGACTGGCATTGGGGCACAGTGATAGCGATCCTCCGCAGAGATTTGTCCGGTGTGTTTGTCTTTAGGCACTGTCCATGTTTCACCCCCGTCCGTAGATCGCCGAATTACGGCATAGCCACATTCGCGGCTTGTGCCGAGCAGATAGAGGTCGCCTTTGTGCAAAAACAGATTGGACCACCATTGGCCGATTAGTTCGGATATCTGCGTCCAGGTTTCGCCTTTGTCACACGAACGAAATACGGCCATGCGATCATAGTTCGTTCCCGGTCCAAAAAAATCATGGGATGTTATGTAGTCGCCGTTGGGCATGATGACGATGCTCGGGCTACCCACGTATTGTTTTGTACTGGCGGGTATGTGATCTATCACGACGCCAGGTACTTTTGAGTGGTCGGGTTTTAAAGACAAGTTTATCTCCTTAGTTATCCATCCGATTATGGCTGGTTTGAACGCCAGCGGCTTTGTCTATGGATA
This sequence comes from Gemmatimonadota bacterium, assembly GCA_028874765.1. Lineage (GTDB taxonomy): Bacteria > Latescibacterota > UBA2968 > UBA2968 > UBA2968 > VXRD01. The sequence goes on along the minus strand of JAPPIE010000211.1, from coordinate 1,482 downwards.
ATGCACCTGCTGTGCCGTTTCCAATCCGGTTGTTGCTCAATAAATTGCCACTGCCTGTGCCGTTCCAGCGGATGGTTGAAACGGTTTCTTTTTGTTTCCGCCTTTCGAGTAGTGTACATCCGGTGATGCTGGTGTCGTCGGAGTTGGATACGTATATTGCGCTGGGATAGCCGTCCAGGGTCTGGCAGCCGTTTACAGTGAGTCGGGCGCAACGGATAATTTCCAATAGACCCTGACGATCGTCTTCTTCATCCTGAATGCCTTTGAATTCTTGAAGCGTTGATCCGCTCATAATACTGTCTGTGCTGTTTATAAATTGGACGCCAGTGCAGCGCGAGGGACCGTAATCGGGATTGTGGTCAAAGCTGTTGCTGCCGATTACGATGTTTTGCGCGTGTTCCACCAGGAGGTTTCTGTTGACTCCATTGTAGATCGCATTTCCCGTGATGGTGACGCCTCTGGCTGCAATGAGGTGGATGTTATTTTGTTGCGAGCCGATCAAATTTCCCGCGATGGTGAACATGCCTACTTTGTTATTCGTTTGGGGAGAGTGGCCGATCATCAATATATTTGCGCCGCCAGGCGAGGGTTTTGCCTGGATGGTGTTGCCAGATATGGTGCCTTCGCGGACTGAGGAGACTCCGTCGCTGGTGTCGATCCAGATGTCTGCGGATCGGTCCGCATTTGCGTCGTAGTTGTATTCGATGTCGTTGCCAGTGATTTGCAAGTTGCGGATTTGCGAGCCGATGATTTTGATGCCTCCGCGTTTGCAATAGCTTATGTGGGAACCCGTTACGATGATTTGATGCAGGTCTACATGGTCGAGAAAGATGCCTGCACCGTGGTTGTCGTGCAGATGGCAGTGGGAGATAAGCACATTTCGGGCGCGGTCGCGTATGTGGATGGCGTGGTTTAGCTTTCGCAAGAGTACGCCTTCAAAGGTCGCCTGCATGGTGCCTGTTAGCAAGAAGCCATCTGCTTCGGGGTGTTTGCCTTCGATCTCCAGGTTTGATATTGTGGGCATTCTTTCGTGGGTCCAGACGCGCAGTTCAAAGGTTTTGGGGTCGGCTGAGCGTCTGTGTGTGCCCGTGATGTGAAACGCGGGTCCTGCACCACCCATGAGGATTTTTGCTGCGCCACCCGATCCATCTATGCTTACCCGTCCGCTGTCGGCTAAGTTTACGTTGATCGTGTGCGTAATGAGATAGTCGCCTTTTGGAAATTGTAGCGTTCCATCTCCTTTTGCCAGCGCGTCCTCAATTGCTTTTGTATCATCGGCGATGCCATCTCCTCTGGCTCCAAATTCTCGTACATTGCTCATGGTTTCCTGCTTTCTGGTGTTTGGTGATTTGCGGTATTAAGCATCATATATAGAGAATTATTTTTTGTCAAGCAGGGCCGTTGGGCCGTTTCGCGGGACTTGGTGTTTTTCAGTTGCTTCTGGCGAGTCCCGGTGATAGTTTGGAAGTCAATTACACAAGC
>JAPPIE010000412.1 GCA_028874765.1 Gemmatimonadota bacterium | reverse complement strand
CAAACTTTTGAGACTCCTCCAACCAATACCAATAATCCTCCAACCAGTCGAAAAATCCCTCTACCTCTGCCTTGCACAACCCCTTCAGCCGCTCCTCTCCGCGATCCGTCGGCAACACCAGCTCAAAAAACAGCTTCCCGCGACGTAATACATCTTCTCGCGTCAAATTTTCAGCGCATAAGGCAAAGCGTTTACCCCCGGCCCTCTCCAAAGTCAGACCATCAGATGAAATTAAAATCGTTGCCGTCCTCGCGCCCAAAAGACGCATCGTCCAATGTGGGGTAATACTTTTATTTTTAAGTGTATCCATTCACCAATTCTCAAAAAAGAAAAGCCTCCTTGCTTCGGAGACTTTTCAAAAAATAAATAAAACAGCGGGCGACCACAGGGGGTCGCCCCTACAAATCGGATTCACAATATCACCGTAGGGGACGGCCCCTGTGCCGTCCCGCACCTACAGTCCAACCCCCAGCCCCTCACTCACCTATCTCATCAAACCCATTCACAACCCGGCTGATCAACCCGTATTCCACAGCCTCATCGGGACTCATCCAATAATCTCGATCCGTATCTTCCTCAACCTTTTCAAGTGGCTGACCGGTCTCATCGGCATACATCTCGTTAATCTTCTTCTTAATTTTCACGACCTCCTCAGCCGTGCGCCGCACATCTTCAGCCACCCCTTGAAACCGCATTGAGGGCTGATGAATCATAAGGCGAGAATTTGGCAAAGCCAGCCGATCTGCCTTATCTGCCGCCATCATAATCACCGTCGCTGCACTGGCTGACAGACCCGCACTGATAATTTTTACTCTGGGACGGATAAACCGGATCATATCGTAAATCGCAAACCCATCGTACACACTACCGCCGGGCGAATTAATAAAAATTTTAATCGGTTTTTCTGAATCTTCATGATCCAAAAACAGCAACTGCGCCGTCACCTTAGCCGTCAATTTGTGATCCACGGGATCGGAAATCAAAATCGTACGCGCATCTATCAGTCCCTTGTTCAAAATACCGTTCTTCGACGCGCCGTCTTCCTCTTTATCCTCATCCTCGAGGATCACATCGTCCTCAAAAATCATCCAATCCTCCAAAAAATAAAAACAACGATAAATACGACCATCCTGGACGCCTGCTTAAGACATGCAGGCGTGACCCCGTATAAAAATACTACGGGGCAGGCTCCCAAGCGATTGTCATCGCGGCATGACTAAAGCCGCGATCCAATTTATCCCATATCCCCATTTGAGTCAAGAGCCTTGCGGTTAATTTTTTATCTCCAAACGCCTAATCTGCCCTCACCAACTTCACCTCTACGCTCTTACCATCCTGACATGTAAACGCCACAACCGTCTGATCAGACTGAACCCTTGCGTTCGCCAGATCATATCTGCCATCCAGACGCCATGTCCCCCGCACAGTCACCTCTACCTTCCGCGGCATACTCGCCTGATTAACAACCAGCGTACCATCTTGCCGGTGCGGCGTCTGAATCTCCCAGTTCCACCCAAAATCCGGATCAGCCATCGAAAGCAATAACCCATCATCCACTTCTCGAACCATCACCAAACTCGGCAAAGACACACCCTCAACCGGACCATCTATTGGCCTCGCATCCGTCTCAAACAGCGCGTAACCCGTAGCCTTCATCCCGCGATGGTGCACAATATGAGCCTTGTGATCTCGCTGCCACACATCGTATTCCGGTGAACTCGCAAACGCACTTACTCTATCCGGCGACCTCTGAACCAGCACAGCATAGTGATACGACGCACCCTGAGGCATAGGACCGTGATCCAGATACGCCAGTTCAAAAGCCCCTGTACCGCCGCTATCCCTGCCATAATTTTTAGAAATCTGCACCTGACGCTGCACCCGCAAGTCGTCCCCATCTGGAACCACATACCCATTGCCCAGAGAATCCATTAGCCATGTCGTCTGCCCCGCCATCCCCGAAAACGCATAAGGAATCGCACCCACACTTGCTCCATTCACCTCCGTAGAACGGTCCTCAGAAATAGCCGCCTGAAACAGAGGCGTCACCGTCGCATGCCCACCATCATCATTCTCAATATCCGACCCCAGACAAACCAGCACATCGTCAAAACAGAACACCGTCTTAACCGCCCGAAAACTCGTATCGAATCTCGTATCGTGCAACTTCAACGCGAACACACCATTTTGTCCCTCCAAATTCACCCCACCCACAAACGTCTCATCCGAAAAATTGCGATCACGCCCCTCGTGTTTGATCTGCTCATGACTCAAGCGAATCACCGTCGTACCCGGCCACATACTCCAATCCCACCCATCCCGAACAATC
>JAPPIE010000015.1 GCA_028874765.1 Gemmatimonadota bacterium | reverse complement strand
ATCGGCTGGTTGCTGTGCAACCGCACATCCTTTTTGTGCGAGGATGATGAGGGAGGCGATGAGCGCGAGTAAAATGTATTGCATGAGTTTTCTCCTATTAGTCGATACCGGCACTGCGGATTACGGTTTGCAGGGCTTTTACGTGTGTGGTTAAAGACTCGCGGCCTTTTTTTGTGAGGCTGTACCAGGTGACTGGTTTTCGGTTTTCGAATCGCTTGTCAATATCGACATAGCCCATGTCTTCCAGTTTTCGCAGGTGCGCGCCCATGTTGCCGTCGGTTTCTTTTAGCAGTTGTTTCAAACTGGTAAAGGTCATGGCGTCGGTGTCGGCGAGGAGTACACAGGCGCCGAGTCGAGACCGGTGTTCCAACAGTTTGTCCAGTTGGGCAAGGCTATCTGAGGTGTTTTCAGAGGGCGGTTTTTTCATTAGGCTTCATCCATAAGGCACTGATGATCAGGCTGGCGGCGATGGCCAGGCCGACCATAGTCCAGGGGTAAGGCGCGAGATAGTCAACAGCAGGAGCCCCCACGATGTGTACGATGCCGGGTAGCAGAAAGCGGCGGTCCAGGTGCAACCCAGCGAGATAGCAGGTGACACCAACGATCAGGGTGATGAACTGGTTCATTACCGAAGGTTCCATGGCCAGACCGTGTCGCAGAGCAATGAATACAGCAATGGGAATAACGACAAACAAACTGCCCCAGTGCCAGCCATACCTGGCTCTAACGCCGCTTCTTATGATGCCTCTCGCCCGCATTGCTCGCTTGGCGATCCAGAAACTGATCAGGAAGCCGATGAAGGTCGCAATGGGCCAATAGAGGCGGCCTGTTTCGGGACGAAAATCGTTGACCATATAACCGGCAACATTGATGATGGCCCAGAGCAGGGCTATGGCTATGGAGTTGTATTGCATTCGATCGCGCTTTTCAACGGCCTCGCGGACGAAGGCTACGTCCTCTTCAAATTTTTGCGTGGGTTGCATTTGGCTCTTCCTTTAATAGGTTTCAGAGTTCTCTATTTTTTAGAGTTACTTAAAAAAATAGAGTAAATGATCTCGGATGTCAACTTTTTTATTGGAGGTTCAGCAGGGAGGATTCGCTAAATTCATCGGGTTAAATAAATTTCTGTCTTCAATGCGCTTTTGTTATCGCCGCCAATGCCGCCAGCATTTAAGCCGCGTGTGTGCATTATCCAGTGACCATTATCAAACTTTTGATCGGGTCGCGTCCAGTCCCATTGTTCCAGTGCGGGTAACCAGTTCGCTGCTGCGTTGTCGGTTTCCGTTAGTTGGTCTAAGGAGACCAACCCACCCTTTTCGTCGAGTATTGCATGGAATAATTCCAGTTCGGGGCTGAACCATTCACACCGCTTTTTGTGCGGGTGTGTTGCAAATGCAAAGTGCAATCTGCCTTTGTGATCTCGGGATAGCGATGTCGCGCGTCCGCCTTCCATGTTCAATCCATCGAGGACTGGGGATAGATCCACAGGCTCCCATCCCGCGTCGCTGCGATGCCACAATACGCCGCTTTGATACCCGGGATATGAGCAGAAGAACCACGGTTGATTGTTTGCATCTACGACGTGATTGCCCACGCGCACGCTGTGCTGACCATCTCCGCCGTGCGGATCGTGACAAATGGCTCGCATGGTTTCCATTGTCAATGGGTCTTCAAAACGCGCGCCTTCGTTGTACCACGTATTGCCGCCGTCTTCTGAATACACATGTACCGCTGCGCGTCCCCGGCAGTCTGCTGCATGTCCAGATTCCGCAAAGTGAAATTGAAATATTAGATGAAGGGTTCCGTCTGGTCCCGTGGTCAGGGATTGCATGAAATGGTTGTATCCCGCGACCGGGCTGACGGCAATTACACGCGGTGGTTCCCAGTTCTGGGTTGCTTTTTTTCGTCGGTACCACATGGCCCATCTGTCCCCGCTCTCGCGATGCGATAGGTGGAGTGTTCCGTGCAGATCTACTGCGAAACTGGGATATGTGCCCAATGTGCCTAATGCCTCTGGCTCACTCCAGGTATTTGGATCTTCCGGAGTGTCTGACCATCGATAAAAAAATGGTCCATGATGCGCTCCGACGAGGGCGTGCAATCGGCCGTTGCCGTCCAGTACCAGGGCGGGTCCACAGTGGTTGTCAATGCCTTCACCAATTTGAAATGCCCGGTGCATCTCGCCAGATACTTCGTCACATACGCCTATCATGATTCTCGCCTGTGTGCCTTTTTCTGATGGGGCATCCAACCATCCGATGAATAATTTGCCATCGCGCCGAATCAGTTTCCCGCTCATGTTATATCCGGTTCCGCGGTCCGATCCCTGCGTTGAAATCAGGTGTC
>JAPPIE010000162.1 GCA_028874765.1 Gemmatimonadota bacterium | reverse complement strand
TTCTGTGGACGCTGCCCCATACGTAGATTGAAATTAGTCTCTCTGCAAAGTGCGCGTGGTACCCCAAAATATGGCGCTGAATAAGTTGAACGAAATATTGATCGTCAAATAGATGTAAATTTTTGTATTTATAGGAGGTATTTAGTTCCATGAAGTGGCTGCCTTGAGGTCCAATAGAAGATAGAATGGGTGAAACAATTTAGACTACAAATATATGAAAATCAAGTTTTCAATAGGGATGAGGGAACGCCAGATCAGAGATACATGTCTAATAATTCAGGACCGGGGGGAGGGAACCAATCCATCGGAAAAAAAATGACCAGATACACACATAAATTGCCTGCTTCTATTGATCGAAGGGATTTTATTCACCTGGCTGGTCTTGGCGCAATGGGCGCGCTTGTTCTGGGGCTGGATGTTCCTGTTGGCGCGCAAAAACAACCCAATTTTATTTTTATGGTTTCTGACGATCAGGGGTGGGATGGGCTTTCGGTGCAGATGCACGATGCGATTGCCGGTTCAAAGAGCGACTTCTATCAGACGCCCAATCTGGAAAGACTCGCACAGCAGGGCATGCGTTTTTCGGCAGCTTATTCGCCTTCGCCTGTCTGTTCACCCACGCGATGCAGCCTTCAAACGGGTAAGAGTCCGGCACAGAACCACTGGACAAAGGCGTCCCCTATTCTGACCGCCAGAGATGGTCGTAAACTCATCCCACCAATGCATGGCAGAAATCTTTCCAATGATGAGATAACGATTGCAGAAATGTTGAAACAGGCCGGTTATACCACAGCACATTATGGCAAATGGCATCTCGGTGGCGGTGGACCAGGACGTCACGGGTATGACGTACACGATGGGAATACGGGTAACAGGGATGCGGCTCGTCATGTCGATCCCAATCCGGTGGATATTTTTGGCATGTCGCGGCGTGCCAATGCGTTTATGGAAGAGAATACAGAAGCTGGCAAGCCGTTCTTTATTCAGTTGTCTTACTATGCCCTGCACTATCCCCGGAATGCGCTGGAGAGTACGCGGCAGGCATACGAAAATCGACCGAGGGGGCGCGTCCATCGAAATGTCAACCGTGCGGCGATTACTGAAGACCTGGATACGGGGGTGGGTATGATCATGGACCAAGTTGAGAAACTCGGTATTGGTGATCACACGTATCTGATTTACATGTCGGATAATGGTGCTGTTGGAGGCGGTTTGGGTGTGTTGCGCGGGTCAAAGGGGTCTTTATGGGAGGGAGGTATTCGCGTGCCGTTGATCATCCAGGGACCTGGTATAGAGCCAAATACAGTTTGTCACGAACGCGTGGTTGGCGTTGATCTGTTTCCCACGCTTTGCGAATTGGGGGGCGTGAGTCAGCCGTTGCCATCGGGTATTGAGGGGGGGAGTATCGCGTCGTTATTATTTGGTGGGGCGGGTGCGGTTGTGAGACCTCGTGAGGAATTGGTCTTTCATTTTCCGCATTATCAAAGTGAGGATGATGGACCGCATTCGGCAATTATATTGGACGATTACAAGCTGATCAAGTTTTACGAGACCGATGATGTGCGATTGTACGATTTGGTCAATGATATTGGGGAACAGAATGATTTGTCCAAAGATATGGCAGAAGAAGCGATGCGCCTGCGCGAACGCCTCGAACAGTATCTGGAATCTGTTGACGCTCAGTTGCCAGTACCCAATCCCAATTATACGACAGGCAAATCAAGTGATTTTAATGGCGATGGACAAATCGATTTCCAGGATTTTCTCGAATTTGCCAGAGCTTATGGGTCGGAGGAAGCCCGGTTTGATCTGGATAATAGCGGGCGTGTGGATTTTGCCGATTTTTTAGAGTTTATACAAGATTTTAGTAGCGCGGGGAATTAGAAATAATTGTTTGTAAACGATAGAGGATGAAGATTATAAGAAGAGGCTAATGATGAGGCGACAATTGAGGATGTTCGGATTGGTTTTTTGCATGATGGGTGTGTTGTGTACCAGTTATGCAGAAGGGCACATGCTCTACAGCGATGAGAGTGATGTGACTGATTTCAATGGCGACGGAAAAACGGACTTCGATGATTTTATTTTGTTCGTGGCCGCATTTGGTTCACAACAGGTGCCGTTCGATCTAAATGGGAATGGTCTGGTAGATTTTCCCGATTTTCTGATATTTGTCGCCCAATTTGCTCAAACGTCTCCGCACGAAACGCCAGATACCTTATCCGTCGAGGCGGGCTATGGTCGGATTGTTCTTCCAGGTACACAGGTGCAACTCAACGCCACGCTTAATAGTTCGGGTGCTCAGATTGCGTGGCGACAAGTGGGCGGCATCGTGGCGGAGATTCG
>JAPPIE010000257.1 GCA_028874765.1 Gemmatimonadota bacterium | reverse complement strand
CCCGTAGCGATGAGGGAAACCGATTGCCAGATGCCACCGGCGATTGCACCGCGCCAGTGGGGCATGTCATCGCGGCCTATGCCATCGATGACCACGTCTCGGAGAATGAGTGGGGTAATGACGCGAACGGCGATAAAGTTTTCGCCTTCGGTTAAGAGGTCGTCGATTAGCAGTTCAAAGCCGATGTATCCGCCTTCGTGCGCGCCAGCGGCTTCACCATTGACCCAGATTTCTGCGCGGTAGTTGACGGCTCCAAAATGGAGGCGGATGGTTTTGTTTTGCCAGTCGGAGGGAAGGGTAAACGTTTTGCCATACCAGGCGACGCCTTCGTAATCTTGTTTGAATTCTTCGAGACATGAGGGAACAGTTATTTGCTCTAAGTCTGGGCAGGCATAGAAATTTTCGCGGTGCTGTAAGTTGAGCGTGCGGCCCTTGTTGTCGTGATCGTAAATAACTTGCCAGGTTCCGTCGAGTGAGTGGGTTTGTTTCATGGGTTGAAAAGTTCCTTTTCTATACGAGCTTATGAGCTACGCGGTCGAAACCGGTTTATTGCATCGTCTGCCCGCGCGTGATTTGCATCAATCGTGCGCCCGGCATTGTGCGGCGTGTGGACCACATTGTGGCGGCCAAGCAGTGGAGAATCCAAACGCACCGGTTCAATGTCCCAGACGTCTGCGGCCAAAGAGAGTTCGTCATTGAGGACCCGTTGATACAGTGTTTCGGTGTCGCAGATCGCTGCGCGTGTCACCAGAACGACGAGCGATTGATGCGGCAATGTGCGAATGGCCTCCGGGCCAACCAGCCCACGCGTATCGTCCTTCAGGGGGACCATCGGCGCAAAAATATCGGCGTCTTTCACGAGTTCTGAGAGATCGAAGCATCGCCTGACTCCGGCGAGCGTAAACGATGCCTCCGGAGCAAATGGATCCCAGACGGCCACATCTGCTCCCATGTTCGAACACCATGAAGCGTACCGTCCTCCAATATTACCAATGCCAACGACGCGTACTCGTTTCCCAGCAATGGTGCCGCTCACAAAGCGTGGGTCGTCGCCAAATTGGACACCCCTTTGTCCGGGTTTGCCAACGTCTGGTTTGTATTTCCAGGTCTCGTGGCTCTCCATCATTTCCACGTAGGTCTGCGGTATCCGTCGCAATGCACTTATTGTGAGCCCGAGTGCAAACTCGGCAACCGTTTGTCCCCATTGAATGGTACCACGAGGGCGAATGATGTTCACCCCACGGGCGTGTGCGCCATCAAGGCCAGCGTTTGATTGGCCCGCTGCATCGTGGTAGAGTTCCTCGATACCGGAAAATGGCTCGAGATCCTCAGTGTCCGCCGGAAGGCCAAGGAGGACGAGCCGATGTACCGATGAAGGATTCTCCACCATCTGTGGTGCTCGAGCACCTTTTGCCTCGGTGCGATAGAGTTCGCACGCTCCCGATTCCTGCCAGCGGCGGTTCCAGTGGTCGGCCACAAAGGGCCAGGAGGCGTCAAAGCGTTCGTGAACACAGATTACTGATCTCATTATCTTCTCCTTAAAAATTATCTGTCAGTACGATATAGTGATAAAGTGCAATTTAGTGCAGAAATATATGTAAATCAAGTTTGCAGAGACATTGCCGATTATTTGTTCTGAGCATTCTCCTTGACACGCCCTCTCGAACATCGTAGATAAGACCGACAGATCGAATGTCGGCAAAAGGCCATACGACAGGAGGAATTATGGCGCCCAATATTGTTTTGTTTCTTACGGATCAGTTGAGACGCGATGCGTTGGGGTGTTATGGCAATGAGATTTGTCAGACGCCCAATCTGGATCGGCTTGCGGAGGAAGGTGTGCGATTTGATCAGGCTTATACCACAAGTCCCGTTTGTTCACCTGCACGCGCTTCTTTGATGAGCGGTCTTTATCCGCACAATCACGGGGTGATGCTCAATACGCATATTGCGCCTGCGTGGAACAGGGGATTGTCAACAGATGTGCCGACGTTTAGCTGTTTACTCAAAGAGGCGGGGTATGTGCTGGATTATGCGGGGAAGTGGCATGTCCATCAGGATATGGGACCTGAGGAATACGGCTTTGATAGGCATAAGATGGGGAGAGGGGGACGCGGAAAAACAGTCCCCGGTACAGAACTGACGGTTGAGTTTCCCGGAAGTTCTTTTCCCGTGGCGGGTACAGGGGAGATGTCGCCAGAAGAGTATAAAACGTGGATGGTGACGGATTGTGGGATCGAGATGTTGCGCGAACGGGCGGGAGGAGACAAGCCGTTTTTTTTGCGAATTGATGCAACAGCACCTCATTTTGCCAATATTGTTCCGGAGCCTTATGCGTCAATGTACGA
>JAPPIE010000422.1 GCA_028874765.1 Gemmatimonadota bacterium | reverse complement strand
CACATGATGTGAAGATGGATTTAATCATAACCGAAAACGAAGTCATCAGAATTTAGCTGAAATGCGCGTAATTCCCAAGCCCTTCAGGCTTGGGATATAAGCGCGTAGAATTTATGGGGTGGCTTTAGCATGGGGGGTAGTCCACAAGGGACTATCGAGGTGGTGAATCAATCAGATTCTTCCGCTAATTCTGCTGGACAATGTGCTATATATTTGTCAGATTTAACCTATACAATCTAACAAGGGGTTGGTCGTGAAGTGGACTATATAACTTACAAATTCAAGCTGTATTCGGTGTGTGACCGCAACAAGTATCTGCACGATGAGATAGACGCTTTTGCGGGCGTGTATAACCACTTCATAGCTCTGCACAAGCGATACTACCAAAGATTCGACAAGTATCCGAACAAGTATGCACTGAAGAAGCATCTGACAAAACTCAAAAAAACTGAGCGATTTGCCCACTGGTGCTTATTGCCGTCTCAGGCATTGCAAGATGTGGTATTTCGCATAGATTTTGGCTACCAGAAGTTCTTTGCCAGAGACAACAAGCGTCCGCCCACATTCAGGTCGCGCTTTCGGTATCAGTCCTATACGTTGGCGCAGGCAGGCTACAAATTTCTTGAGCGTAACAAAGTGCGTATCGGCAAGCGTGTATTTCGCTATCACAAAAGCAGAGACTTCGATGTAGAGAGTATCAAGACGGTCACAATCAAACGTGACCGCGTAGGCGATTTGTGGCTATGTGTTGTTGCAAAGGCAGAAGGTATCAAGTCATTCATTGTCAAGAACGGTAAAACCGCAGGCTTTGACTTCGGCTTGAAAACATACCTGACGGTCTCAGACGCCACATGTACACAATCGCCTTTGTTCTTCAATCGCAATTCAAGAAAAGTCAAGAAAGCCCACCGCAATCTTTCTCGCAAGAAGAAGGGTAGCAACAACCGTCATAGAGCAAGAGTAAGCCTTGCCAGAGTGCATCGGCGTATTGCCAACCAGCGCAGGGACTATCACTGGCAACTCGCCTACCATCTTTGCAGGCAATATGACGTAATGTGCTTTGAGAAATTAAATATCAAAGCCATGCAAGAGTTGTGGGGCAGAAAAATTAACGACCTGGGATTCTCGGACTTCTTGACTACCCTCAAATATGTCGCACAAAAAACAGGCAAGACAGTTCGACAACTCGACCAGTGGCTACCCACATCTAAGACATGCTCCGCGTGTGGCACTGTCAAAGAAAACCTTGAATTGAGAGAAAGAACATTCCGTTGTTGCGAATGTGGTCTTGAAATAGATAGAGACCTCAACGCCGCAATCAATATTCACAGGTGGGGGCGTCCACCTGTGGCGGAGGCAGCGTAAGACCAGGCTTGGATAGCTGGCTATTGCCGTTGATACCACAATCCCCGCTGAAGCTACGAGAATCCCAATGCTTCAGCTTTGGGAGTACGTCAACGAAGGGAGAAATCAAATGCCCATAACTCTTTCACCTGCACAGATGCGCGAGATCCTTGCACGACATCAAGCCTGGATAGCGTCCAACGGGACAGAGGGAGCACGCGCTGATCTGGTCGGTGCAAATTTAAACCGAGCGGAATTGCAAGATGCCGCATTGCAACATGCCGATATGCGCGAAGTCATTCTCAGTGGCGCGCAGTTACGGGGTGCCAATTTATCGGGCGCGAACTTACAGCGCGCGCGTCTTTTACAGGCTAATTTGCGCGATGCAAACCTCGAAGAGGCCGATCTGTGTGGGGCGTTTTTACAGAATGCGACCCTCACGAGAGCGAATATGAAAGGTGCACAGGTATCGCCATCTGATTTGGAATTGGCAGATCTCAGCGGTGCAAATATGGAAGGCGCAAATTTTGAGGAGGCAAAATTGGTGGGATGCAATTTGCGAGGAGCCAGATGCAAAAACGCGAATTTTTACAAGGCCAATTTGTCCGAGGCTATATTGATCAAAGTGGATTTCGAAAATGCCATCTTGCGTACAGCCGATATCAGAAAATCGGATTTGACCGATGCCAATTTGAGGGGGGCCAATCTGCAAAGTGCCAGACTTCAGGATGCCGATCTCGTCAAAGTGGATTTGCGCCAGGCCAATCTCCAGCGCGCCCGCATGCAGAAAGCCGATCTCTACAAAGCCCAGTTTGATAATGCCGATATGCGCGGTGCCGATGTTCGGGATGCGATTGGCTTTTCACAAAAACATCTGGATGTGGTGAGGTGGGATGAGAAGACGAAGTTAAGGGATTGAGACGAATTAAAAATTAGGGGACGGAGCTAATAAAAAAGCAGGTGGTTGAGGTCTAACCACCTGCTTTTCTGTACTTCTAAAAACGACTTACAAATTACACATCGAAATAAAGTGCGAATTCGTGTGGATGAGGACGCTGGTTGATGGCGTCAACTTCGTTTTCGCGCTTGTAATCGATCCAGGTTTCGATTACGTCTTCGGTAAAGACATCACCCTTGAGCAAGAAGTCGTGATCTGCTTCCAGAGCGTCGAGGGCATCGGATAGTGAACCCGGTGTCTGTGGAATGGATGCCGCTTCTTCCGGTTCGAGATCGTAGAGGTTTTTGTCGAGCGGATCCCCTGGATCAATTTTGTTTTGAATGCCGTCCAGGCCAGCCATCAACATGGCCGCGAAAGCCAGGTAGGGATTGGCACTTGGATCTGGGCACCGAAATTCGACGCGCTTGGCTTTGGGGCTTTGAGAATACATCGGGAGGCGTATTGCAGCACTGCGATTGCGCTGCGAGTAGGCGAGATTGACCGGAGCTTCATATCCGGGGACCAGACGCTTGAACGAGTTGGTGGTCGGGTTGGTCAATGCGATCAACGCATCGGCGTGTTTGAGAATGCCGCCGATATAGTGCAGTGCCATTTCGCTCAGGCCCGCGTATCCCGACCCGGCAAAGAGAGGCTCATCGCCTTTCCAGATGCTCTGGTGCGTGTGCATGCCCGTGCCATTGTCTTCAAAAAGCGGTTTGGGCATAAAGGTGGCGGTTTTGCCGTGTTTGTGTGCCACGTTTTTGACGATGTATTTGTACCAGGTCATTCTGTCGGCGCATGTGACCATCGGGCAGAACCGAATGTCGATTTCGCCCTGACCACCGGTTGATACTTCGTGGTGGTGAACTTCAATGTCAATGCCGACCTCTTCCATGGTCAGCACCATTTCGGTACGTATATTTTGCAGCGTGTCGTGGGGCGGCACGGGGAAATAGCCTTCTTTGTGGCGGGGTTTGTAACCGAGGTTGGGACCTTCATCTCTGCCCGAGTTCCAGTAGCCTTCAACTGAATCTACGCTGTGAAAGGCGTGGTTTGCCCCTTCGCCAAAGCGCACGTCGTCAAAAACAAAAAATTCGGCTTCTGGACCGAAAAATGCCGTATCGCCAATGCCCGTGGATTGCATATAGGCTTCGGCTTTTTGAGCGACCGAACGCGGGTCGCGCGAATAGCCGCTTTTGGTGATGGGATCGGCAATATTACAGATCATTACGAGGGTGGGTTCTTCGAGGAAGGGATCGATCAACGCTGTGGCGGGATCGGGAATGACGAGCATGTCCGATTCGTTGATAGCCTGCCAGCCGCGAATACTGGATCCGTCAAAGCCGAGTCCGTCTTCAAAGGTTTCTTCTTCGATCTCTGAAGACATGACAGTAAAATGCTGCCAATGTCCGGGAAAATCGGTAAAGCGAAAATCGACAACTCTAATGCCCTGATCTGCGATCATTGCAAGAACATCTTGTGGCGTTTGGGCCATATTCTGCTCCTTTCATTGTGAGAAAAGTGGCCTGGTATTGAAAAATGAAAGGATCGACAGTTTTGCCGACCCAACATATCGGCACGAAATATAGATGGTGTTTGTTTCCGCGTGATTTCTCATGTATTAAATATGTGTTACACTGTCGGGCGATGATGCCCTATGACAAGATTCAATTATAGAAAAATGCGAAAAAAACAAGGTCTAATTATAAACATTTCTCTGTGACGACTCCCAACCGTGAACGAGTTGGGCTTCTCGGCGATTAACCCCGCCTTGGTACATCGTCCTAGACCAATGGGCAAAGCAATGTATCATGTTCACTGGGTAAAAGCATCCCAAAAAGGGGATGACCCCCAGGTTTTACCTACACGGGTGGTATCATTTTGTGCAGAACCTCATACCTAAATTTCAATATATTTTAATGAGAGAATACCGTCAAGTGGAATCAAAGGATGAAATCTGTTAATGCACTGCCCATATCGCATATTCGCGATATACCCTATGCTAAAGCACCGCACCATAAAAGCATAAGCCCTTGCAAAACAACGCTCGCTAACTCGCGTTTGCTTCCCATCGCTAAGCATGTCCCTGCGAAAGCAGGGAGCCGATGGGTTTTACGGGCTATTTGATAAGTTGCAAGATAATTTTTTTAACGCGATGTGTGACTTTAAAAATAAATGCGCGATACACCATGTCATGCTGAGGAAGCCGATAGGCTGACGAAGCATCTGTTACCCATGCATACTGTTGAGGCAACAGATTCTTCGACTCCGCTGCGCTCCGCTCAGAATGACACTGCGAATTTGACCACTCATCCAGAAGTCACACATGACGTTTTTTTTATTGAGAAAGCGGTTGCCTTTCAATGGGACATGTTCTACATTTTCCGAAATGAGACGCTACGTCGTGTTGTCTCTAATTATCACCCTCTTCAGGAGGATTGTTTATGTCGCGGTTGAATTCTCACAGATTGTTGGCTGTTCTGGTTATTGTTTTTATTGGTTGGGGGCAGGCCGATGCACGTCCAGCACGGGTTGATCAGCTACCCAATGGCAGGGCACTTGGATGTGCTGCCTGTCATGTGAATCCAGGTGGCGGTGGTACTCTCACGCCTTTTGGTAGTGCTATCAACAACAATTATCTAACGCAGCCCGGTCGCAGTGGTCAGGTTGTGTGGAATGCCATGCTCGCAATGCTCGACTCAGATGGCGATGGCGTGTCCAATGGTCAAGAATTGGGTGATCCAGATGGCGATGGTACACCAGAAGCAAGCATTCAGGTGACAAATCCCGGGGATCCCAATAGTTTTGTGCCACAACAACCCGTTACGCCCACTGTGACTTCGTTTGTTATAGGCGGTGTGACGCTTCAGGAAGATGTGAAGAATCCGCCCGTGCCGAGTGGGATGCAGCAGTTTGAGATTACATTTAATGTTCCCATTAAAATTGAAAATGTGATAGCTATCTCATATCCCGCAGGTTTGTTTGTAGCTATGCCAGACATCAGTGAAGATCACATGAAACTGATGGGCAGTGTCAATTTGTCCGAGGGAACGACCTATCAGATACTTATTGGCAATCCGGATGCAAATTTGTCCGAGGCGCAACAATATTTTCTGGGCACAGTGGTACTGTCAGATGCCGTTGTTTCCGGCATAGGTATTTTGCCCGGGGGTTTTACACCGGGTCCAGATGGCGCATTCCTGATTGATTCTGAATTGTATTCAAAAGCTCTGATGGATGGTACTGATCCGTTTGAAAGTGCTATTGTTCGTATTTCTAATTTCAATGTATTGGAATCCTTCCCTGAACAACTGGCATTTGAGTTGAAATATGTGCCGGATGGGTCTTATGCGCTTGTTTTATTAAATCAAAATGTGGTGGATGCACAGGGAAATACGGTTGAGTTAGTTGCTTCTATGGGGCTCAATCTCTTTACAGGTGAAGTCGATCCCGAGACGCTGATTCAGGTTGTCAATGGTGCCAGTGTAACTGATTTGCAAATTATGCTGCAAACGGAGCCGGAACCTGTTGAAATTAATGAGGTCAGTGTTCAAAGTGTAGATGCTGAAAACAATTCGTTTTCCATCCAACGCGGTGGTCACCAGATAAGAATAGATGTCTCACAGGCTCCGATGATTAGCCTTGATCAGAGGAACCCTGAAGAGATTCTGGCAATATTTTTTTCTGGCAATGTTGATGATCTCGCCCAACTTTTTTTCCCCATTTCTGACCTGATGCCGGGCGATACCGTCTCTATTATTGGTATTCAAATATCTGATTCTCCAACTGTGGTTCAAGCTCTAATGGTGATACGCCAGGCACCTTCCCAGACGCGCAGTGCTGATCTGGATAGTGATGGAGATGTCGATTTCTCCGACTTCTTGCTCTTTGTCGCTGCTTTCGGCACGAGCGAGGGGGGCGCGGGATACAATGCCGCGGCTGATTTGGACGGGGATGGTAGGGTCGCATTTTCCGACTTTTTGCTCTTTGCCGATGCCTTTGGCAAGCCAGTGGGTGGAGGTTAAAAAATAGACAGGTCTGAGATCGAAAACGGGTTGGTCAGGTAAGTCGGCCAGCCCGTTTTTTGATGGGGCTTGACAATCGCTGGCTCTTCCTATATATATCATAGACTAAACTATTTTGCATATTCGATTTGTATCAACGCGGATAGGTCGTTTTCTTCCCCTTTCATTCAGACGGAAAGGGACATGCTATGACCGAACTGACACTTCGGGAAAAAGCAATTCTCGACATTTTAATTGGCACTTATGTCACCACAGGCGAGCCAGTGGGGTCACGCACAATTTCCAAGATGGATTTGGGACTCAGCGCGGCGACCATTCGAAACTCGATGGCCGACCTGGAAGAAAAAGGCTATTTGTACCAGCCTCACACTTCAGCCGGGAGGGTGCCGAGCGATAAGGGATATCGGTACTATGTCGATATGCTGATGAATCGGGAGGAACTCGCCGAGGCTGCACAGCAGTCTATTCGGGATAGTGTTGAGCGGTTGCGAGAGGGCAACGCCGATGATTTATTGGTGCAAGTGTCCAAAGTTTTGGCCGATGTATCGCACAATCTGGGTATTGCCCTTGGCCCTCAATTTACCCAGGGCATTTTTGAGCGTTTAGAAATGCTCAAGTTGAGCGAATCCAAGCTGCTGACGGTGATGACTATTCGGTCTGGACTGGTCAAGACTATGGTTGTCGAAATCGACTCAGAAATTGAAGAAAACGAGTTGGAAGAAACGCGGCGGGTGGTCAACCAGCGGCTTTCTGGGCTTACTATAGGCGAGATTATGGCGTCTGTCAAAGAACGGCTTGCGTCCGCATCGTCTGGGTCTCCTAAGCTGTTGCATTTGCTTGCCAATAGTGCCGATCATTTATTCAGATTTCCGAGCAGTGCCGATCTGCATATGGATGGTACGCGCAATTTTTTTGGTCAGCCCGATTTTTCCAGTGAACGTCTGGCCGGTCTGATTGGTATGCTGGAAGCTCGTGAATACGTAGCGCATTTGTTGAGTGACCGCGCGCGCGATGCGGGTATTTCCATCACGATTGGAGATGAACACGAATCGCCCGCGCTCAAGGATTGCAGTTTGCTGACTTCTACGTATTCGGTGGGCAATGTGTCGGGTGTTATCGGGATTATTGGGCCAACGCGATTGCCCTATGGGCGGCTCGTTCCTCTGG
Organism: Gemmatimonadota bacterium; assembly: GCA_028874765.1. Classification (GTDB taxonomy): domain Bacteria; phylum Latescibacterota; class UBA2968; order UBA2968; family UBA2968; genus VXRD01. The sequence continues at coordinate 14,348 of JAPPIE010000422.1, read as the reverse complement.
TGCAATATATGGCAAATCTGACAGAAGAGATGTTGGATCGCAGGTAAGGTAAAGGAGTTGTTGAAAAATCATGGCGCAGAAGAAAGAAAAAAAAGAAGAAATATCACTGGAAGAAGAAGTCGTGGAAGATGGGGATGTGTCGGAAGGTGCGGAGGTAGAGGTAGCGAAAGATGAGGTTAATGGGAAGACTGATGAATCGGAGGAGCCAAAGGAGAAGATAGAGGCTACTCCCTTATTTTTGGCCCGCGAAGAAGCCGAAATGTACAAAGAGCGGTGGATGCGTCTTGCCGCTGAGTTTGAGAATTACAAAAAACGCAGGGCGCGAGAATTTGAAATTCTTGTAGAATCTGCCAGCGAAGATGTGATTCGCGATTTGTTGCCCATTTTAGATGGTGTTGGTCGCGCATTGGCACACAGCGAAAATGGGGATACAGAGTCGGAGGGCTTTCAAGAAGGCATAAAAATGATTATGGAGCAATTTCCGCGCGTGCTCTACAATCGCAATCTGAAAGAAATTGAGACTGTTGGCAAACCATTTGATCCGAATGTGCATGAGGCATTGATGCAAATGCCATCTGAAGTCCACGATGTCGGTATTGTCTCAGATGAGATTGAAAAAGGATATAGCCTGGGCGATAAGGTGCTGCGACCGGCGAAAGTGGTGGTAAGCCAGGGCAAGCCTGCACCGGAGGTCCAGGAAGAGGACGCGGAGGCAGATAAAAGTTAGATTGAAAAAATAAACAGGGTCGCAACAGCGCGGCTCTTTTTGCATGTTGATGGGAAAGGTCAATGGCCAAAAGAGATTATTACGAGATATTGGGGGTGGATCGCGGAGCTTCGGAAGATGAGATTAAGAAAGCTTATCGCAAGCACGCACTGAAATATCACCCGGATCGCAATAAGGACAATCCCCAGGCAGAGGAAATGTTCAAAGAAGGCGCCGAAGCTTATGAAGTGCTGATGGATGCACAAAAGCGACAGGCGTATGACCGCTTTGGGCACGAAGGCGTCAGCAGTACCTTCCGGGGCGGTGGCTTTCAGTGGTCAGACTTTTCGCATGCCGGTGATTTTCAAGATATTTTTTCCAATCTGGATGAGATCTTTGGCGGAGGCATTTTTGGCGATTTGTTTGGTCGGCGCAGCCCACGGCGGTCAAATCGCGGTGAGGATTTGAGGATTTCGATCAGTTTGACCTTAGAGGAGATTGCCGAGGGTGCTCAAAAAACCATTCGGCTATCGCGTTTGGAAACCTGTGATACGTGTGGAGGTGCTGGGGCAAAGCCGGGAAGTGCGCCCGTAACCTGCGATATGTGTGGTGGCGTGGGACAGATTCGGCAGGCGACGCGCTCCTTGTTTGGGCAGTTTGTCAATGTCACAACTTGCCCGCAGTGCAATGGCAATGGAAACGTGGTGCGCGAGCAATGTGACAGTTGCCACGGACAAGGACGAGTGAAGAAGCAGAAGGACCTTTCGGTCAATATCCCCGCAGGTATTTCCGAAGGCAATTATATTCCGCTGCGGGGGCAGGGCAATGCCGGGCCAAATGGCGGGCCTGCGGGCGATTGTATGGTCTTTGTGGAAGAAGAAGAACACGAATATTTTGAAAGACATGGTAACGATATTGTGTACGATTTGCCCATCAGTTTTAGCCAGGCAGCTCTGGGCGCAGATATAGAAGTGCCGACCCTGACTGGTCGCGTGAGTATGAAGATCCCTGCGGGTACACAATCGGGGCGGATTTTTAGATTGCGCGGTAAGGGCATTCCCGAATTGGATGGATATCGCACGGGCGATCAACTCGTGCGCGTGGCGGTCTGGACGCCGACAAAATTGAGCCGGGAAGAAGAGGAGTTGTTTGCCAAGTTGGCCAAATTGGAAAACATTCAGCCTCCAGAGGGTGGGAAAGGTTTTTTTGAGCGCTTTAAAGAAGCATTTGGAGGATAGTGTACATCACACGGAAAATAGGCGAGCGGTCCAAATTTTTGTTTGGGCCGTTTTTATATATGGAGGGTTTATGAAACAGGTATTGGGTATGGTATTATTGTGTCTGATCGCGGCATGTGCTGGGGAGGAAAAAAAGAAAGAGCAGATTGCGACACGACAAAAATTGGATACGCCAATGGGCGCATGGTTTATGTATGCCGGGAGCGAGACCGGGATACGTGGAGAAGATGATCTGGATCGAGAAATTACCATTCTCGTACTCAGCGACAGTACGTATTCACTGACGGTGCAGGAGCCCCATATTCAAAGAAATTTTGTGGAAAAAGGGCAGGTGGTTTACGATATGCGCAATGAGCAGATTAAGTTTACCGTGCATACTTCCACAGGTGTGGATTTTAGTGGGGCAGAACCTCGAAAGCTGGTTGATGTAGATCCCCTGGTGCCCTGGCTACGCGACCCGGGAACAGAATATGTGATGATGTTGCGATTGGAGCAACAGAGGGATGAGAGTGGTGAATATATGCGGGATGTGATGGTGCTCTCGGCAGAAGGGCACGAAGAATCGTATTTTGCCCGCATGAGAGAGAATAGGGAGGGAAGTGCTATTTTAGACGCGCAGATGAAAAGCGGGGATGAGTGATACGAGTTCTGGGTAACAGCCTCATCCCCGCTGGTATCTGCATTGTGAACCGTTTATCCAGCAACTTTTTTGGCCAGTTCAACGCATCGCACTAAAAATGCGTCATACGCAGCCTTAAACTCGGTGGTGGTTTTTTGAACCGATCCAAATTCGGGCCAGTCGCCGGGTTCCATGCCCCGCGTTTGCCAGCCGCTCAGATCAATTTGAACCTCGTTTTCGAGAAAATTCTTCAGCGAGGGCGTCAGATCGTAGCCTTTCTGGAAATCGGGTAATTCGTAAAGTCGCTGTGCTACGCCGGGTTCGTATTCATGGCCGATTGATCCCCTGAGTTCGTCCAGGTCAAAATCGGGTTCTTCTGACACGAGTTGAACGGCGCGTTGATGGTTGGGAAATTCTGTATGGCACATGTTTGCGCCCAGTGCGTGAAGCGTGTCATCGGGGACGCGCTTGGACGCGGGCAACACGTCCATTGAAGCCAAAATCCACTGTGCCTGATCTTCTGACAAACCGTAGGTATCGGATAGGTAGGCAACCCATTTGGGCCGATTTTCAGGCGCGTAGAAAATCCAATGTACACGCCGTGCAATGACTGTTCCCGCTTTTTTTAGATCGGCTTCGAGTTGCACAATTGCTTCTGAAGACTGCCCGGCCGCTTCGGCAGCTTTTAAGATTACGGGATGATCCAGAGACTTCAGGTGGGCATAAGAACATATTCCTACCACTTGTTCTGTCAATGTCCCTTCGGATATATCGACTTCCAGATCAGAAGCGAGTTCGCCGAGCAATTCACTGGCGCGATCTTCTGATAATGCGCCGAATAGCTTTTCGGCTTCTACCTCGCGCAAATGGCTTACAAACCGTCCTCCCATGTTCGTTTCATAAGTTCTCACCACTTGCTTGCCCGCCTGTGCCGCTTTGGCTTTGCCTTCAAAGGCATCGATGACGAGTTGCACTTCCTGTGCCACTGTGTAAACGACCGTGTTATTTGTACCAACGCCTTCGCTATTGAGCACGGTCGTGATTTTTAGCGCTGCTTCGTGTCCACCACCGACCTTGAATACGATATTGGGATCCAGAGTTATATCGCTGACGCCCAATAATTTGTCATACCCTTTCAAATAGTCATCGGCAATGCGATATGCGTTGCGCGCATCTTCGATGCTGGCATCGGCCTGATCTGCGATATTGGGATTGAGTTGAAAGCTCACCATATAGTCTTTCAGTCCCGTATGCATCGCCAGAGGCCGAAAGATTGAAAGATTGGGCCACAGCGCAATCAGTGTGGCAGCCATTACAATGTCATCGGCATATTTTTCGGGATCGGCTTTCCACTCGTCGTGCCTGGCGATCTCGGCTTTGAGTTCATCGTCCAGCGAGGGGTCTTCGTCAAATGCTTTGGCAGCCAATACCGGGTTTGTCGAGACCTGACAAAAGCCGTAGTGCCGCAAGTATTCCAGACCGCGTGCAAAGTCATTGCCAAATTTACAGATATTTTCACCGATCATCTGCCAATACACACCGCCGCGCATATTGGTTTTGAGCAATTCCAGAAATGACCGGGCGGGATTGCCCCCATCCAGGTTTGATTCAATCCGCTCGGCCAATAATCCCGAAAGACTATCGGCGAGGTTCACAGATTTCATGTCGGCCAAAAAGCCATCCACAACACCTGTGGCGTGGTCGCCTTCCAAATTATCGAGCGCGTTCAACACGCTGTCGAGCGCAGAGTCTATTTCCTCAGCGCCATATCCAACAATCTCGGCATCGCGTCCGACAAAGTTCATGCCCAGCTGAATCAATGTCTTGGAAATTAAATCGCCAGAGGCACCGCTATCCTCAATTGCATCTAAAAGTTTATCTACGCGGCTTTGCAAAGACCCCGCTTGCGGTGAAATTAAAATCTGGTCTGCCACAGCAAGGGTTTGTCCGGCATCAAATGCCGCATGCACATCAACACTCATGAATTTCCTCCTCGATAAATCAATTGGGAATTAGGAATTAAAAATTGCGAATTAGGCCATCCAACCCCAACCAAAATCATTGCCAATTTCGATCTGCACTTCACCCTTCATCCTTCCTACCTCAACCCCAATACATCGCGCATGTCATACATCCCCGGGGTAGCTTCAAAGGCAAAGGGGATGGCCCGAATCACGCCAGAGGCGAATGTATCGCGACTTTGAGCGCGATGGACGAGTTCGATGGTTTCTCCAATGCCCCCGAACATGACCGTATGTTCGCCGACGATATCGCCAGCGCGAATGGCGTGTACGCCGATTTCTTCGCTTGTCCGTGCACCCGTATCGCCATAGCGACCATATACGCCTACTTCTTGCAAGTTGCGATTCAATCCCCTTGCTGCGGCTTCGGCCAGTGCATAAGCCGTTCCCGATGGCGCATCGGTTTTAAATCGATGGTGTGCTTCGACGATTTCTGCATCGTAATCGCCGCCCAGAATGCGCGCGGCTTCTTCGACGAGTTGCACTAATACTGTTACACCTACGCTAAAATTGGGTGCGAATACACAGGCCACGTCTTTCAGGGCATGTGTCATGGTCTCGACCTGATTGGGCGACAAACCCGTTGTGCCAATGACCATCGGTACGCCAGCGCGTCCAGCTATTTCTGCTGCGACAACTGTCGGGTCGGGAGGCGCAGTGAATGCCGTGATTACATCGACATTGTCCGTCATCGTCTCGACCGAATCCACGACTGATATACCTTTGGGAGGAACGCCTATTACTTCGCCAATGTCTCTTCCGATTACGGGATGACCTGGAAACTCGACGCCACCGCCCAAATCCAGTCCTTCGGCTTCGAGGGTCAGATGAGAAATTCGCTGTCCCATCCGCCCGGCAATACCACAAATACCCACCTTAATCATAATCGCTCCGAAAAATAGTAGGTGCGGATTTTAAACCCGCACCTACTGATCAATACACCAGTCTTTCCAGTACCGAATCATCGTTTAAGCGTTGCGCTACGTCTGTACCAAAAAATGACGCTACGGGTGCGAATACCTCTGGGTTATTGGCCTGTACTTCGCGGGCAATGCCCAGCACGATATCCAGTCCAGCGCGGTTCATTTTTCCCAATGGCTGGCGACACGGCCCGGCTGGCATGCCCAAAATATTCATCAGGGTTTTTACCGGCAATGGATTGCGCGCCTTGACTTCTGTCACGCCATAAGGTGTTTGTTCTTCGGATACAACGCCGACCATCCCAAATAAGGGTTTCAGTGCGGCGTGCAGGCGATTTGCTTCGGCCAGGTCTCCGCTCTGGAGGGCGTGTACCATTTTTGTCACAGGACCGGGGGCCACATTGGAAATCACACTGATTACACCCGCGGCGTCAATCTGGTCACTGGTCATCATGTCAAATGTTTTGTCGTCGTCTCCGGACATGATCGAAAACACATCGCCACAACATTCGCGGGTGCGCGCCATGTTGTCCAGATCGCCTGTAGCCTCTTTCACAGTGTTCACATTCTTGTATTCGGAAGATAAGATGCCGAGGTCTTCGGGGAGCAATTTTGTGCCGGACCGGCCAGGTATGACATAGGGGATCATGTCCAATTCGGGAAATGCACGGGCCACGGGTTCGACGTATTCTTTGCGAATTTCCAGAGAACTCGGTCCGTTGTAATAGGGATCGACGAGCAGGATGGAGTCCGCACCCACTTGCGCGGCGTATTCGGCTGCTTTTAAGGTTTTTGCAGTGGAGTTGCTGCCCGCTCCTCCAATGGCGCGGCACTGTTCTCTGGCCTGGCTGCACACTACGCGCGTTATCAAGCTTTGTTCATCATTGCTCAGAGTTGGACTCTCAGCCGTCGTGCCGCAGGCCAAAAGGCCATCAATCCCTTCAGAAATTTGAAATGCCACCAGTTTTTCCAGACCGTCCTGATCCAGGGCATGGTCAGCAGTCAGGGGGGTGATTAACGCCGTATGACATCCTTTCAACATAAAAACCTCCAGTTTCTGCATTCTGCTATAAAAAAAGCGCTGGCTTCTCAAGGGCATCGCCAGACGCTGAACGCAGCAGAAAATCTCGCGAACAAGAGAGCTCTCCACGGAAACTTTTCCCGTGACAATTCAACAGATATTATCCACTGAACCAGCCCTGCCCTGCGGCGAAACAGGTCAGGACTTCGGCGAACGATCCCTTTTTGTCGGCACAGTGGAGCAGTGCCCCGTTTCGCCTCCTGTGCCGCATACTGATGATCGCTCGCGCCTCTACCCTTGCGGAACGGAAAGGTAGCCAACCCCATTCAGGCTGTCAAGGGTAAAGAGGCGAGAGGGACATCTCTACACTAATTGCTGGAGTTCTTCCATTAATTCATCGTCGATATCCACGCCCGACTGTATCCGCGTCGAGCGTTCTCTAAATGCGCGCTCGCCCGGGATCAAAATTTCGGTTATGCCTTCTGCGGACATTGAATTTTTAATGGTGTGGATGACTTCGCTAACGCCCGATTGAAAGATGTCCATTCCCAAAAAAATTGAGGGATCAATGGCCAGCATGAAAATCCCGTAATTTTTTCCCATTTCAGGCACGGGGGCAGCATTGAGCAATACGCCAGAGAAGAGTTGAATCATTACACTCAAAGCATATCCTTTGTGTTCTCCAAAGGGCAATGCCCCTCCTGCGCGTGCTTGCTCGGGATCAGTTGTCGGTTTGCCATCTGGCCCCAATGCGCGTCCTGCGGGGATCTCTTTGCCGTCTTTGAGTGCCATCAATATTTCGCCATTGGTAATCGCCGCACACGAAAAATCGACCAGTACCTGGCCTTTTGCTGAGGGAAATCCCGCCGCGATGGGATTTGTCCCAAGCACGGGTTGCTGCCCGCCCCAGGGGACAATGCGCGGACCTGTGTTGCACATAACCAGTCCGATTTGTTCCGCATCGGCAATCATTGAGGCGTAATATCCCAACATCCCACTGTGGCTCGTGTCGCGCGCCCCCACAATGCCTACGCCACTTTGTTTGGCTTTGTCAATCGCGGCACACGCACATCGATGTGCCACCAGATAGCCCAGATTATCCCGTCCATTGATGAGGGCATAAGCTGGCGTATTTTTTTCTATGACCATGGGGGATTGAGTTCCTTGAGATACGCGCTCGGCAATGGCGGGCAGGCGGATCATCCCATGTGTTGGGCGCCCGCGCAATTCGGCTTCGATCAAGATATCTGTCACAATATGCGCGTCAGCCGCGTCGAGTCCGCGATCGGTCAGGATAGACTGGCACAACGCACGCAAATTTTCAACTTTGATGTTCATGAAAATGATGACCTCCTGAAAAGGGATAAGTGTAACAATATCTATTGACAATATATATTCATGTTATTACATAAAAACCAATTGGGCGAGCGCAGAGATATCGCCCTGCATCCTTTGGGCGGTTACAGAGGCACTGCCCTTACATTATTATTTGAGGACCACAATGTCTGAGCCACAAATTTATACCCTCGACAACGGCATTCGCGCGGTTGTCGAACCCATGCCCGGCGCGCAATCGGTTGTTGTTGCGTTCCGTTTTACTTTTGGCGCGAAAGACGATCCCAACGACAGATTGGGTATTACGCATATTGCAGAAGATGTTCTTTTTAAGGGTACGCCCAGGCATGATGCACGCGCTATATTTGACGCTTTTGACGGTCTTGGGATAAGGCGCAGTTCTTCGACTTCTGTCGAACATACCTCTTTTCTCGCACAAGTCCTGCCCGACAAGTTCAAACCCGCACTTGAACTTTATGCCGAACTTTTTCGCAGTGCATCTTTTCCCAGTGACCAGGTCGAGATCGCCAAGACCATCACTCTTGAGGAACTCAAACGCATGGAGGACAACCCCATACAACAGGCCATGTATATGACCTATAAGGCGGGGCTTGGTTCACCGATGGGTAGAATCCCCCTCGGCGAACCCGATACGGTTTCGGCTATTACACCTGCGGGCGTTCGCCGCCATTGGGATGCACATTGCAGGCCAGCCCATTTGCTCATTGGGGTTGCAGGCGGTCTGGATGCGGAGAGTGTGATCGAGACTATTGGCGATGTTTTTGGCGGGTGGACAGGTGAATCAGCAGATGGGGGGGAAGTCCATCCCATTTCTATTGCCGACCGCAGTGTACATCACGAAAAGCCATCGGAACAAGCCCATATTTGTGCGCTCTCTTGTGGTGTTCCAAGAGGTCACGATCTCTATTACGCAGGACAACTCGCTATCGCCATTCTTTCTGGCGGTGGATCGAGCCGATTATTTACAGAGGTCCGCGAAAAACGCGGTCTGGCCTATAGTGTGTCGGCTTTTTACCAGGCATACCGCGGCGGCGGTCTGATGGCGGTTTATGCAGGGACTACTGCTGATCGCGCTCAGGAGACTCTGGATGTCTGCCAGTCGGAACTCGCGCGATTGCGCCGCGATGTCACCGCTGAAGAACTCATTCGCGCCAAAACAGTGCTCAAGGGGCGGCTTTTTACCATTGGCGATTTGCCCGAGGGCCGTGCTGGCGGTATCATTGAAGATTTATTTCTCGAAGGACATGTGCGAACGATTGACGAAATTGCCACAGGTATTGATGCCGTTACCCTCGATCAGATTCCGCAATATATTGAGACTTTTCCCCCAAGACCTGGCACATTACTGGTTTTGGGACCTCGACCGCTGAAGGGCTAAGAGACAAGCGGTTCACCCAATTTTCACAGGAGCAATTTATGGCAACAATTGATGCAATACAATATTCGGCGCCAACCGATGAAGAGCGCGCTTTTTACGATGAAAATGGGTATATCGTGATTAAAAATGCCATTGAACCCATCGGTTTGGATCGGGTGCGACGGGCTTTTGAACACCGCGAGGCAGAGACGCTCGCAGAGCGGGAAGAAGAACTCCGGCTCGGCAAGTTCCGAAATGGCTATGGCAATGGGCCGCACGCGCATACTATTCGCCCGGATTTTGATACAGATGAGACCATTCTCGATCTGGCCAATAATCCCAGTGTTATTCCCTATGTCGAGAATATCGTCGGCCCGGATTATCAGGCGATGGAAATGCTCTATCACAATCACCATGCAGGCACGGCTGCCCATACGTCCTGGCACAGAGACTGGCCGCCCTGGACACATCCGCAATATACGCTCAAGATTAAGGTTTTTTATTTTATCGACGATCAGACCGAAGACATGGGATGTTTTTCACTGGTACCTGGAACGCACACAAATCCGGATTATCCGCCCAAAGAAGAATATTCGAGAGATGCTCTGGAAACCATGCCCAATATGGTGAAGATGACCCTCAATGCTGGCGATGCCGTGCTGTGGAACGTGGTCTGCTGGCATACGGGATGTGCCAATACCAGTGCGATGGATCGGCGTATCGTTATTTATGGTTATATGCCCTTTTTCGTAAAAAAATGGATCGCCAATTCGCCGCCGCAAAGCATTGTCAATTGGGCCGATACACCCCAAAAACGACAATTAATGGGTATTCACTGCGTCGCTGGCAGGCGCAGTTGGGATCGCGCGGATGTGCCCTATCTGCCCGAGCACGAAGCTATTGCCATGGCGAAGAATCTGTGAAAAGGGGACTGGGCCTAACCGTTCCATACTTCACGCTTCACCTGATTCGCACTCCTAATTCTTAATGAACTGGTCTGAACTGCGACCAGTTGAAAACCGCTCCCTAATTTCTAATTCTCAATTCCTACGGAGTAATCCATGTCTTCACCGTTTTCCACGCATACCCTCGATAATGGTCTCACGCTTGTTTTTGAAACTATTCCACGCATTCGTTCGGCTGCGCTGGGATTTTTTGCCCAAACGGGATCGCGCGATGAAGCTTCAGACCTTTTGGGGATCTCACATTTTCTCGAACACATGTGTTTCAAGGGGACACCCAAGCGCGACTGGCGGCAACTTTCGCTCGATGTCGATGATCTGGGCGCTATGTGGAATGCCTACACATGGTGGGAAGGTACGGCCTATTTTCACTGGGTGCAAAGTGATCGGGCAACGGATTCTATCGAGATTCTCAGCGATATGATGCGCGCCAATTTGCCATCGGATGAATTTGATATGGAAAAGAAGGTTATTCTCGAAGAGATTGCGATGTATCACGACCAGCCCGACGCGCTTATTATCGACGATCTCATTCAAGAGGCTTTTGGCGACCATCCCTTAGGGCAGAGTGTGCTGGGTACAGAGGATACGGTGAAGTCTATTACCCGCGATTTGATGGCGGAATATCACCAGCGGCGCTATGGTCCCAATAACCTCACGTTTGTCATTACAGGTGCGTTTGATCGCGATGAGATTATTCGCGCCGTTGAAGCACATTGCGGAGACTGGCAGGTGTCTGATAATGGTCGGGAGCAATCTATCCCGACTTTTCACGCTGCAAATCGCGTTGTGCAACGCGATGGTGTGGCTCGCGAACATATCGCGCTCGCGCTTCCCGCGCCGTCATCTTCCGATGATCATGCCCCGACTGCAGATCTGCTTTCTGTTTATTTGGGCGCATCGACCAATAGCCGGTTCTACTGGTCTGTTATTCAAGAGGGTTTGGCCGATGAAGCATCGGCAGAGTATATCAATTTTAGTGATGCCGGGCTTTTTTACGTTTATCTGTCCGTGGATCCGCAAAATGTGTCTCAGGTTCTCGATATTGTGCGGCGCGAAATGGCGGATTTAAAGAATGGTATTGATAGTGACGCGCTCCAACGCGCCAAGACCAAGCAGGCTACGGGTATTATTTGCAGTGGGGAAAATGGTCTTTCTCGCTTCTCTCAAATTGTGGGTAGTCTGAGTACCGATACGCCGCTCAAAACGCTTGAAGAAGAACGCGCGGAGATCGATGCCGTTACGCCAGAACGCATTGCCGATTATCTCGAACAATATCCTCTCGATGCGGACCCCGCGCTTGTCGCTCTCGGTCCGATGGAAAAATTGAATTAAGCCTTTGGATCCAGCGCGTCCCGCAGACCATCGCCAACCAGATTAAATGCCAGTACTGTGAAAAAGATCGCTCCTCCGGGAAAGGTGAGTACCCAGGGTGCGCGCACAATCAGTTCGCGTCCCTGGCTCAGCATCGCTCCCCATTCGGGTGTTGGGGGTTGTGCGCCCAGGCCAAGAAAGCTCAGTCCAGCAGCGTCGAGGATCGCGGTTGCCAATCCCAATGTCGCCTGGACGATCAGTGGGGCGAGACAATTGGGCAAGACGGCTACGCATAGTATGCGCCAATCCGATGCTCCCAGAGCGCGTGCGGCCATGACATAATCGGTTTCTCGCACGGTTAAGACGGACGCGCGAATCAGGCGCGCATATTGCGGCATAGCCACAATGCCGACGGCCAACATGGCATTTTCCAGGCCGGGTCCCAAAATAGCCACGATGCCGATTGCGAGCAGTATGCTCGGAAAGGCGAGTAGCAGGTCCATCAGACGCATCAATATTTGATCTGTCCATCCCCCCCAGTAGCCCGCGACGACTCCGATGCAGGTGCCCAGTATGAGGGCGATCAGTACGGCGAATACGCCGACGCGCAGAGAGATCCGCGCGCCATAGATGACGCGGCTCAATATGTCTCGGCCAAAGTCATCTGTGCCGAACGGGTGTTCGAGCGTTGGGGGCGATAGTCGATTGTAGAGTGCCTGCGCCATTGGATCGGAGGGAGCGATTAATGGCGCTGCGAATGCCAGGAGTAGAAAGCCTCCGATCAATATACTGCCCACAAGGGAGAGACGGTTTTTTCGCAAGCGCTGCCAGATCAATAGCGCGGTGGTTTGCGGTGGTGTTTGTAAGGTGTCTTGAATGTGTGCCATTGTGAGGCGTTATTCCTTACCGTATTTTATCCGTGGGTCCAGATAGGCGTATAATAGATCTGCGATTAAGTTGATCAGGACAAAGGTCGTAGCGACGATTAGCACGCCCCCTTGAATGGCTCGAAAGTCGCGTGCGTAAACCGAGAGGAGCAACCAGCGCCCGACCCCGGGCCAGGCAAAGATGCTTTCGGTCAAGACGGCGCCGCCCAGTAGATAACCGAATTGCAAGCTGATTACGGTTAAGACGGGGATGAATGCGTTTTTCAGTGCGTGGCGCAAGATGACGACCCGTTCAGATAAGCCTTTTGCCCAGGCGGTGCGCACATAATCTTCGCGCAGGACTTCCAGCAAGCTCGACCGGGTCATGCGCGCGATAACAGCGGCGGGCACGGTGCCCAGCGTTATGCCCGGCAAGATCAAATGCCAGAGTGCGTCGCCAAAACTGGGAAGATCACCTGCGATCAAGCTGTCTATAAGGTAGAATCCAGTTAGTGTGGGTATAAATACATGGGAGCTGAGCCGTCCGGAGACGGGGAATAGCGGTAGGGAGACCGCAAGGGCGAGGATGAGCAATAATCCCAGCCAGAATATTGGCACTGAGACGCCTGCTAAGGATGCTGTCATGCCGATATAATCCCACCAGGTGCCGCGTCGAACTGCGGATGCTACACCTGCCCCAATGCCGAGTATGCAGGCGAATATCATGCTCGCGAAGGTGAGTTCCATGGTGGCGGGGAAACGCGCCATTAGTTCGACGGATACGCGTTCGTGCGATTTAATGGATCTGCCCAGGTCGCCTTGCACCAGGTCGGATAGATAGCGTCCGAATTGCACATGTAAGGGCTGATCTAAACCCAGATCGCGTCTCAAGGCTGCCAGACTTTCGGCACTTGCCCGTTCGCCCAGCATGATCTGTGCGGGGTCTCCTGGTACGAGATGTACCATAAAAAATACCAGCACTGTAATGCCCAATAGGGTGGGGATCAGTGCCAGTAGTCTTTTGAGGATGTAGATGTGCATGGGAAGATATCAAAAAAAGTTGTAGAGTGTAATGAACTCAAACAATATCCGATAAATTTAACCCACGCGCAATATCCATTCACAGAACGCGCTTGACGTGTCAGTGGAAGCGTAAAAAAAGAAACGGCAGTGAGTGTTATAAACCCACTGCCGTTTTTATTTTTGACCACAAAGTGATTTCTCGGTGGTGCGAAAACCCAGGTATCAAAAATCATTCAAGCGACCGTTTCTCAAATTATCGCCCACCTTCCATTTTTTTATCCCCAACGGTTCTATCATCCGGAGGGGCATCCTCAGTTTTTTGTTTTTCACTGCGGGCTTCGATGCGCTAAAATCTACCTCGACCCCTCTGCTCTCAAGAGTTGGAATGTGTATGTTGATTGATGTGGCACTCAAGGGATTGTTCCTTACTTCAATCCAATCTCCTTCACCCAATCCCGTGTTTGCCACCAGCGGCGCGAGGTCTGAGATGCTGTTGTCGTTAAGTTCCAACCCTTTCAGGTTGATTAAGTTAGATATCGATGTCACATTCGCTATGCTGTTGTCGTCAAGACCCAGCAATTTCAGGTTGATTAAATTAGATAGCGGTGTCACATTCGCTATGTTGTTGTCGGAAAGATTCAGCAATTCCAGACGGGTTGAGTTAGATATCGGTGTCATATCCGATATGCTGTTGTCGTAAAGATCCAGCCATCTTAGATTGGTCAAGTTGGATAGCGGTGCCACATCAGATATGCCGTTGTTGTCAAGTTCCAGCCATTCCAGGCTGGTCAAGTTAGATATCGGTGTCACATTCGCTATGCTGTTGTCTTCAAGGTCCAGCCATTCCAGTCGGGTCAAGTTAGATAGTGGCGTCACATCCGATATGTTGTTTGGACTTGACCCGTTTTGGTGGGTACCTTATCAGTAATCAGAAAGGAGCCCCAC
>JAPPIE010000070.1 GCA_028874765.1 Gemmatimonadota bacterium | reverse complement strand
CATTTGTAATGCCATCGGCCATGACCTCTTCGACATAATGCTGAAAAGGAACGACTGTAGGACCACTCATCAGGGTACCCGATACAGTTATAATCGCAACCTGGTCGCGAATGTCAATTTTAACTCTCATCAATTTGGCGAACAGCTCTTCAAAAATTGGACTTTGCTCAGTCCACAATTTACAAAAATCTCTATGCATCCTGATCTGAAAAACTTTCCACAGCTCGATCTACCGTATCCAGGGTCTTAAAAATATTTGCCAACTGAGTAACCATCAAAATACTTTCAATCTTCCTGGTAACGCCCGTCAATCTCAAATCGCCGCCTTCACCGCGCAACGTCGTCAAACTCGCCGTTAGCACGCCTAACATGGCACTGCCAAACCATCGCACCCTGGAAAAATCAACCACCACTTTTTTTACGCCCTCATTTGCAAGTTTCTTAATATGATCTTGGAACGGGGCAACCTCGGGACCGCTCATCAATTCACCCGACAGGGTTAAGACAGCGACATCCCCGCGGATTTTTTCCGAAATTCTCATACAAACCTCCAAACCCCAGAACTTATTGAACATCGCACAGGGCACTGAAAATACGGCTGAACGCGCAAAAAAGCAAGTTATCAGTTATCAATTGCTTTTTTTCCCGCCTCAATCACCATCTGCAGGGCAGCATCTGCTATCGCATTGCGTATCTCATCGCGATCCCCATCAAACCGAAAATCTCTACACACCACACCTTCTGCACTGGCAAGTGCGATATACGCCGTACCGATGGGCTTGGGCGACCGACCGAGAATGGGGCCTGCGATCCCGGTCTCGGCCAGACCCAAATCTGCACCACTCACCTTTCTCGCACCTTTAGCCATTGCGCGCGCGGCTTCTGCACTCACTGCACCATAAGTATCCATCACCTGCACATCTATCCCCAGCATCTCGCGTTTAGACAGCGCGCTATACGCAATAACCCCCCGCTCGTAATAAGCTGAACTGCCCGGAACCGAAACAATGCGGGCGCTGATCACCCCCCCTGTTGTGGTCTCTGCAACTGCAATGGTCCAGCCTCGTTCTCGAAGCAATATTCCGAGTTTCACTTCCAACCGTTCAGACATGTTTTACCCCTGATCAATAACCACAGGGGAACCCGATTTTGAAGACGCATAAGCTGCGCAAAAGAGCGCAACAGATTTTCGTCCCTCTTCACCCGACACCACAGGGGCCGTGCCTTTGGTGATAGCAGAAACCATATCCTCTGCAATATCGGCAGGCGCATCGGGCACTTCAAACCGGCTCAAATCTACCAATTCCTCATCCTTTGTCATCACTTCTATACCGCCGCGTTGATCCCACCGCACAGTGCCTTCCGTGCCGCTGATCTCCACTTGTGTCCCCAAATTTGGATAACTCGATGTCGTGGTCGTAATCAGCCCCCACGCGCCGCTTTGAAATGTCAACTGTGCAATTGTAATATCTTCCGTTTCAATATCGTGTGTCATGGTTGCACTGCGCCCATAAACTTCCTTTACCGGGCCGAGCAACCAGCAGATGAGATCGACAAAATGCACACCCTGATTGGCTATCGAGCCGCCCTCTGTCTCTTTGCGGCTGCGCCACCCCATGGGAAAACCCCCATTGTAATAGCTCTGCTCGCGCCACCACTTCATCTTCACATCACCCAAAAAAATCTGTCCAATGATCCCCTGATCAATGGCTGCCTTCAATTGCTGGTTTGCCTTAGAATAGCGATTTCCAAAATCCACTGCCAGAACCTTCCCCGCATCTTTTGCCGCCTGAATCGCCGCATCGCACTTTTCCACGAGAATATCCATCGGTTTGGTGACAAATGCATGTTTGCCTGCTTCTATCGCTTCAATGGCGTAATCGCAATGCGTGCCACTGGACGTATAGATACCGATCGCATCGATATCATCGCGCGCAAACATCGCCTTGTAATTCGTCGTCCAGTCGCATCCATATATTTCGGCCTGCTCCACGGCCTTGTCTTCCTGTAAATCACACACGCAAACCAACGCGCTACCCTCTGCTGCTGCCACCTGTTTTGCTGCTCCGCGACCGCGCCCCAATCCCATAATACCAAATCTAACGTTCGACATTTGAATCTCCCTCTGAAATTACAGCCAGATTTTCCCGCAACTTCGACAATGTATCCCGATACTCGCGCTCGCGCTCGCGTTCTTTTGCCACGACCTCTGCGGGGGCATTGTTCAAAAAACCCGCATTGCTCAACTTCTTCTCCAATCCCCCCAGTGCCTTTTCCAATCCCCCAATCTCCTTCTCCAATCTCTGGCGCTCCACAGCGAGATCAATCACGCCGGCCAAAGGCACGAAAATTTCC
>JAPPIE010000137.1 GCA_028874765.1 Gemmatimonadota bacterium | reverse complement strand
CACTGCCCAACCTATTCGACAACCATCCCCCGTTTCAGATGGACGGCAACATGGGCGGCGCCGCGGGCATAGTGGAAATGATATTGCAAAGCCATCACAACGCCGTCGAACTATTTCCCGCACTGCCAGACGCATGGACAGAAGGCAACGCAGAAGGCCTGCGGGCAAGGGGTGGATTTATCGTAGATTTACAATGGAAAAACGGGGAAAAAACCGCGCACATAACTTCTCTATTGGGCAATCCCATTCACCTGCTATACAATGGATCTATGCGCGCTGCTAATGACGACCGGGAGGTCATCGCAGAGGGCCATGGGGAAATTGCGTTCCAAACTGAAAAAGACAAAAGCTACAATATAGTCATCTCCCAATAATCAACCCATCGGGATCGACCTCATCGCGCAAAATGCACAACTCCTCTTCTGTGGGCGGCACAGTCTCTACGACATCAGCCACCTGCCCCAAATCAAACCCGGTATTCTCCTGCACCTGTTCAAACGTCACGCCGGGATGCAAACTCTCGACCTGCATGCGACACGTATCTTCATCAAAACGCATCACACCCAGATCCGTAATCACGCGATAAGGTCCCCCGCCTTCGGGCAACCCCGCAGCCTCCCGCGCCCCCGGCCCAGTCAGATAACCCGGCGTCGTCAAAAAATCGACCTCTTCTACAAAACGACGGCGATCGTGCTGTGTAATAATCAGCGTGCGCCAGCAAAAACTCGCAAAATCATTGGCACCTCCGCTACCTGGAAAACGCACACGCGGTTTTTTATAATCGCCAATAACCGTAGAATTTAAATTCCCATACGCATCGATCTGAGCACCACCCAAAAACGCGTAATCCATCACACCCCGCTGGCACGCCTCCATAATATCACACATACTCGTCGCCATAAGCGCCCGATGTGTCGTGCGCGAATCGCCCACAGAAATGGGCATCGCGGGCAACATCGGCGCCAAACCACCCGCTTCAAAAGCCACCAAAAGCCCCGGCGCATGCGTCTTTTGCGCCAGCATCGCCGCAGCACACGGCGCTCCTGTACCCACCCCAACAGTCGCCCCATCCTCCAGCAACCGGGACGCCACGCAAATCGCCATTTCAACTTCATTGTAATCAGACATAACCTGCACCCTTACCTTCCAACCTTCGCAACTCCGCCAGCCGCTCTTCCCCACCGCAAATCTCCAGATAACTCTCAAAACAATCGACACCGTACAAATACTTATCCAGAAACGCGCGATATGTCTCCACATCTTGCTCTGCGTCTAACCACGCTTTGAGATGTACCTCATCTGAAAAATACTCCCCAGCCATATTGCCGGGATACGATCCATAGGGCACATGGCACACTGCATCAACACAAAAAGCCGGAATCGCGGTCGCATTTGAATCGCTGCGAATCTCATCTGTACTCACAATGCGCTCCGCACTCACAATCACACGTTTGGATGCACGCGACAAATCCCAGTCCGCCACCGTAATCCCCCGAATGCGGCAATTCCCGAACAAATCACTCTCGTGCACATGAATAAGCGCCACATCGGGATACAGAGCGGGCACAGCCGTCAACGATTTGCCCGTAAAAGGACACTCGATTTCCTTAGCCGCACTCTCTCTAAACGTATCCGTCCCCAGCATACTGCGAACAGGCATAAAAGGCACACCCGTTGCAGCCGCCCGAAATCGACATGCCAGCGCGTAATTTGTCCACTCACACACCTCCACCTCTCCGCTCTCCATCAACCGCCGCGCCTGCGCCGACAACCCGCGCGCTTCCAACCCCAAAATATATGCCGCATCCAAACGCGAAAAAATCTGCTTCCCCGTGCGCGTACCCGCCGCCAAAATCTGAAAATCGTGCGTCGTCGTATGACCGGCAAACCCCAGATTTGTTCGCTCCTGCCGCACAACCTCGTGCAAAAGAGCCGTCGCAATCCTGTTCCCCCCAAACCCGCCAGAAGCCAGATAATCCCCATCGTGCACAAACCGCGCAATCGCATCAGACACAGACATCAGCTTATCTGTCAACGCGCCCTTCTTCTCTCGAAAAAACGCCCGTGCAACATCTGGATCGGGATCTGTAAACAGCGGTCCGCGACCCGTATTTTCAGAACTCGTCATAGTAATTCGCCTTTAGCCATCAACTAAAAACCTTCTGGACCGCGGCTCAAGCATGCCCCTGCATGATTTAAGCAGGGGACCATGCCGCGATGACAGGTATGGTCCTTCACACTTTACACTTCTCACTTCACAACGCTGTCCAGCCGCCGTCCACCAGCAGCGTATGCCCCGTAATGAGATCCGCAGCCGGACTCGCCAAAAACACCACCGCACCCACCACATCTTCGGGCT
>JAPPIE010000361.1 GCA_028874765.1 Gemmatimonadota bacterium | reverse complement strand
GAAGATCTTGCCAGAGATATCCGGGAACGCATTGCCCGCGTGGAAGCCCGACTGAGTCTTATCGAAATGGAGGATAAAATGCCAGATTATGAAGTTGTCACCAAAACAGTTGATCCGGTTCTGGTCGCTTCCAAACAGGGGGCCGTTCCACACTTTGCTGCCATCGGCTCTGTGATGGACCGCCTGTACAATGGGGTTGTCGCCCATGTTGTGAAACACAAGGGGCAATTTGCGGGCCCGGGCATTACGGTATGGCATGAAAATTTTAAACCCGAGGCAAACATACCGATTAAAAAAGCCATACCAGAAGGTGATGATGTCAAGGTCCACGAGTTGCCGGGTGATCAAATGGCGTGCCTGGTGCATCACGGAGGTTTTGAAGGTTTTCCTCTGGCCTATCAAGCGGGCGTTCAGTGGATTGAGGCCAATGGCTATGAGATCACCGGACCGAGCCGGGAAGTGTATTTGCAATTTAGACCCGATGGCAATCCAAAGGATTATGTGACGGAGATACAGTTTCCCGTGGCAAAAGTATGAGTTTGAAAGTGCAACATTAGAGAAATACCGGGATGGTTTTGTGTCCCGGTATTTTTTGTAGGGGTGGGTTTTAAACCCGCCCGTATATGAAGTCCGATTTAAATTTTTCGATGCAGTCGTGGCGGCTGCCTTCAAAGAGGTAGATTTTGCCGCGTATGGTCGCGGTTTCTTCGGGCGCGAGGGCACCTGCGCGAATCGATTGGTGCATGCAGCGCCAGGGGTTGTGACCCTGAACGGAGAGAAAGTCTGCCCATGCTATGCCCGCCACCCATGTGCGATCTGTGGATTCGCGCATCAGAATGCCGCCTGTGGCATTGGTGGGCGATGTGGGCCATTTGTCGGACCAGACGGTTTCGGTATCTATTGCGTTGCGATAGGTGTGGTTGTAGTGTATGTCGCGATGGATGAGGGGGACCAGGCCTTCTTCGGCGAGGAAATAGGTGCGCTCGTGGCCGTCGTCAAAAAATGCCGGGGTTTCGGAGACTTCGGGCTGTTTGCCGGGGTTAAAGCAGGGGATGATGGCGGCAATTTCGGGCCAGGTGCGCTCGGTTTTGTTGGTGATAGAGAGCAGCAGGTCAGCCCCATTTTCACATCCTGTGACGTCGAGATGCAGGCCGAGGTCGGAATGTTCGAGGACACCCGCATTGTCGGTTAGTGTTTTTTGCGGTACATGAGTGCCACCTGTGTGCTGGCCCGGGTGTATGGCTTCAAACATGTTCCACTCGTAGAACCAGAGGTACATGGTCAGATCATCTCGTCCATCGGGCGCGAATGAAAATCCGCGTCGCCATTTATTTAATGTGATCATTTTTTGCTTTCAGTCCCCGCTCAATTCTTCCGTCCTGCGGGTTTTTATCACTGGATAGAGGCATGAACTGGCTTGAGGGACAGCCAGTTGTACCCCGTCCCCAGTGCAGGCTCTGCTTATCCTTCAATTCTGATTATCCTGATTGATCCTGATTTAGATATTTTTGCCATGTCATTGGGCATGAAAATTTCGTGGCGCTCGGGGTCGGAGTAGCCTTCGATTTCCATGTGGGTGACGCCGGGGCTTTCGATAGCGGCTTTAACAATGTGTTTGTTAAATGTGCTGACAATTTCACTGGAGAGATACTCTGAGACGGGCAACCAGAGGCATTCTTCAATTTCTTCGGCCTGTATGGAAATATTTTCGCTCAAGGGCGAGAGGCGGCAGACAAAGTAGATGTCCGATTTGTCGTAGCGGTAGCCGTGCCAGTGCCGGAAGCAGACCAGTTTTTCAAATTTTGTACGCACGCCGGTTTCTTCAAAGACTTCGCGCTGGACGCAGTCGGCAATGTGTTCGCCCGGATGCAGAGCGCCTCCGGGTAGTTTGTAATATGGCGATTCAGAACGGCGGTGCAATTCGCTGACGACCAGGAGTTCTGCGCGCTCGTTGATGACGACTCCACCAGCGCCGATGTAATGCGTGGCGTATTCGGGTATGAGGGCGTTGGGTTCGAGGCGTTTGGTGAGTAAAAGATAATCTGTTCCCGAGTGGTGAAATGTGAATCCCGATTGTGTTGCCACTGGAATGAGCGCGGCCCGTTCAATGGGGATGTTGATCCAGACGACCTTAAATGCCTCGCGTTTCCACTCCTGGAGGGATGCTGAAAGGCGCGTGCGAAATTCCTCGGGGTCAGGCGGCAGTGCTGTTGGATCCAGTTCAATGCCCTGAAAGCGGTTTGGCGTGGCTTCGAGTATTTGCATGGATTACCTCGTTCATAGGATGGTTGTGACCGGCACATGGTAAGGAACATCACAAAATCGGGCAAGGGATTTGCGGTGGGCAGTTCTACTTGACAGCG
>JAPPIE010000364.1 GCA_028874765.1 Gemmatimonadota bacterium | reverse complement strand
GGGGCTTTTACCAACGCGACCACAACCCGGCAAGGTGTGTTTGAAGCAGCCCATCGCGGCACTCTATTTCTCGATGAAATCGGCGACCTCTCCCTTGACGTACAGGCCAAGTGGCTGCGTGTTCTTGAAAGCCAACAGATAGTACGCGTGGGCAGTACAGACCCTATCGAAATCGATGTGCGGATTATTGCCGCCACAAATATCGACCTCAAAAAGGCCGTTGCCAATGGCTCATTCCGCGAAGATCTCTACTATCGCCTCAATGTCCTTCACATTGATATGCCCCCTTTGCGGCTACATCCCGAAGACATCCCCGCACTGGCAACCAATTTTCTCAAAAACTTTGCTCAGGACAACGACCTCGCACCTAAAGAACTCGCTCCCGAGACGATCCTGTATCTCATGACCTATTCATGGCCAGGCAACGTGCGCGAACTCAAGAATATCCTCGAACGTCTCGCCGTTATGGTCAAAAGAGACACCATATTACCGACTGATCTGCCCTCCGATATTTATACGCCTCAGCGCGAGGATTCAAATGCTGTGAACATCGATTTGAGCATGCTCGAAGGACTATCCCTACACACCGTTGAAAAACTCATCATAGACTATACCCTCAACCGCGTCAATGGCAACCGCACACATGCAGCAAAAAGGCTGGGCATTAGCCTTCGCACCCTCCAGCGCAAGATCAAAGAATATTACAACTGCTAAAGTACATACAAAAAAAGCTCAGAAATCATTGCGATCTCTGAGCTTTTTGATTTACCGCCTTACAAGTCAGAACCCAAGCCCTACAGTCACCCAATGATTATCCTGAAAGTACTCGGTTCTGCCATAGGCATAATCCACTTGAAAAGCCATATTGCCCATGGGCACATTGAGACCAAATCCAAACGTCGGACCCAGAATATATTCCTTCTTAAACCCGTTGGGCAGGGCATCGCCCGTTGGAGACGTCACATACCCGCCGCGCAACTGAAGAACTTGCTTCATCGAATACTCAACGCCAGCCTGATACTCATCAGTCGCCAGATTATTATTGCGGAAGGTCGCAGAAAAAATGGCCTTGCCCAGCGCGTCTTCATAGAAATTATAGGAAAAACCAATTTCTA
Source organism: Gemmatimonadota bacterium (assembly GCA_028874765.1). Lineage (GTDB taxonomy): Bacteria > Latescibacterota > UBA2968 > UBA2968 > UBA2968 > VXRD01. The sequence continues at coordinate 20,935 of JAPPIE010000364.1, read as the reverse complement.
TGGACGTGGGCAACTCGGCGGCTGCCAGCGACGTGCGAAAAGTGCGCGACCCGGCTTGAGGATCAGCCTCTGGAACCGCGTCTTGCAATTTCACCACCCGATCCAGATCCGGACCATCAAACCGCAGGTCTGGACCATAGTTTCGCATGGCAATCCCCAGCGTCAAACCTTTGAGTGCGGTTTTGTACTGGAAACCAAAATCAAACGCCAGACCATTGGCGACCTCTCGCTTAATCGCCTCGTGGATATATTTAATCGTGGTGCCAAACGACACGCGATCTGTCAACAATTGCGAATACGTAAATGTCACACACGAAAACCTCGGCGAAAGTATCTCACCCGTGCCTTCGGGCGATTCCTCGGTCGTCACAACAATATCGCCCACCGCAAACACGCGGGCACTGATCCCCACCGAAATATCGTCCCTTAGACGTGTAGTAATCGCAAAATAATTCACATTCATATCCGCGATATAATCCAGATATGAAAACACGGCTTCGCGCTTATGCGTTCCAAATACCAATCCCGAAGGATTCCACTGCAATGCCTCCGCACCTTTTACATGAGCCAGTATGGCACCCCCAAGTGCTGTACCGCGCGATCCAATTGGAATGCGCAACTCTTGTGCTGCGGCTGTGCCGATGCGGCTCTCATCGCCTGCACGGGCATCCTGAGCAATCAATGCCAGCGCGGCAAACAGAAAGATCATCTGCCTGAACATAAGTTATTCCTCCATTCAGCGGTTCGTTAAAATGAGTTCAGCGTCTCAGCTTCCATGAACACCGCGCACTTAATAAAATGCGTACCGATATTTGGCGCGTCAAAATGCGCGACATAAATGCCGCTGGCAACCAGCACACCCTGATCTGTTTTCAAATCCCAGGTATCAAACGACAGACCGTTGTTGTGCTCAATCGTTCGCACCAGATCGCCCGACAGACTGAAAATTCGGATCGTGCATTGCGCGGGCAGATTGGTAAAACGCATCTGGCGTGCCAGAGAGCTAAATTCATAAGACGAACGTCCCAGATACGGATTGGGCACCGCCAGAATTTTTGTCAAATCCTCCACCGCCATCTCTTGATCATCGCGGAGAGTCCCCTGCGTGCTAAATGAAAACACATCGTTGGGACTATTGATTTTATTGGCGAGCATCAAAAATGAATCGCCATCCTGCGGGAATCGATCCGGGAAACGGCGCCCGGCAAAAATGATATACATAATGGGCGGTGCCGGCGCATCGTTAATCAAGCCCTGAGATAACTCCGCCACATTGGAATCATCATCCCGCTCGGTATAATCCCGATCAAAAATGAACAGCCACTCGCGCGGGCTATTGGTAGCCAGATTGCTGAACTCGCCAGCATAGGCCGGACCCCAGGCCCCGTTGACCAGACCACCGGTTCGATTGTTTTCCAGCCAGCCAACTTCGAGGCGTCGATTATTCTCCACATCCCAAGCTGAAAGCGCGATTGGATTGCGTTCTTGATACACATAAACACCGGGACCTTCTGTATTGATGATATAATGGCTCCAGTCATAAGGTGCTTGTGTGGTCGTCTGTTCCGCAGGAGCAGGAGGAGGGGCACCTGCGCTGCGCAAATACCGATATCCCCACGACACATTGGGATTGGTCAGATCAAGGGGTTTGTACTGATCCTCGCCCTCATCTTCGACCACACTGGTAAATCGCAATTCCACATGGACCAACTGCGAAGGCGGCACGCTCGTCGGGCCAAACCACATATGGGCTATATCGCCCGTTATCGTACCGCCGAAGCCTTCAGCACCCCAGTTACCTGCCGGATGGAGCCACCGCTCGCCCGATGGAATATCCCAATCTTTCATGCCGAGGGGAGGACCAGTCACGCGCACGAGCAGACCCTCGACAATCGGATTGGAAACCGCCTGATCCAGTGAGGCGTGCTGCTGCATATCGGAAAGCACCGCCTGACCACTCGACAGATTGATCAGATCCCACACTGTCCCGGCCTCGGTATCGCGGAAGCGCACTTCGTAAGACGCGCCCGTAACCTGTGTATCGTCAACCACCTCCACAGCCACAATACCATCGCTTACGCCCGATGTGTGCTCTACGACACTATCCACCTCCACGGTATTGAAGCGCGTACCCGCAATGGGTCCGCGTGGCACAATGCCATTGGCTGGAATCATCTCATCCGAAAGAGGCTTAAACGTCATGCGCCCATCAGCCAGAGGTGTGATGGATGTCTCGAGTGTTCTGGGCGACCTGTTCTCATTCAACGAATAGGCTGTCACCGCAAAATAATAGGTTTTACCCGTCACCAGCCTACCGCCCGAAATTTTATCCTCGGTCAGTTCGATAAAGCGCCGAATGCCCGAGTCACCGCCAAATTGCACGGGCGAATTGACCACCACACCGGCACTTTCATTGAATTCATAGTCAAAAATAATGGCCGAACCATTGACCACGTCATAAGTCACAAGACGCCGCCAGGGACCCGCAACCGATTCGCCCTGGTACACATTATAACCTTCAAATGCATAACCGCCCGAAGCGACTTCTGAGTCATCACCCCAGGTCAACTGAATTTTGCCATTGCCCCCGTGATCGCCCGTTACCCCCACGGATACTTTGGGTGCAGGCGGAGGCGATGGCAATTCAAAATTGGCATCAAAAGCCGATTGTGCAAATGTATCGTTAAAACGCGCAGCCGTAATCGACGTGAGACGATCTTGACCTTGCCCGATAATAATGGCACCCACCACTTCCTGCGTATCGCCGGGCGCAAAAGTAAACGGACCCGCCGTGAGCATCAAGCGGCGATCAGCCGGGTTTTCGTCAAGCCAACCCGTACCCGTAACCGGATCGCCATCGACCATAAAAGCCTTCACCTGACCCGTAATCGGATCGGTGTGATCGGCCACGCCGCCATCTGGATCAAGACCCTTCATATAATTATAGGTCTCTAATGCAGTACGAGGATCCGTGCCATTGATGTATTTGTTAAACGACGTCATCGGCAATTCCACACCGTCGTCGCCAATCGGACCCTTGAAAAAGTCATACCCCACGGCCGGAGGTGACGAACCGTACTGCGCATCTACGTTTGACCCGTTATAACAAAACCCAAAGCTGGTCTCCACATCGCAGCCCACCAGATCGTTATCGAACTGCCCCAGATCGGGATCAGACCACAGCGACACATACGTGCTATCGATGGTATTGCCACCCTTGTTGATGATCAAAAATTTGACGAATACCACATTGCCCAGTGGACCCGTGCGGTCGAACCCAAATGTCGTCTGCTGTATTTCAAGGCCCAAAGGCGCGGTCTGCATATTGACATGAACACCGGGATCGGCATCGTTATACACCGCCCACAGCGTCTGATCGCCCAGCACCATCGGCGTGCCGTCGGGATTGACCGGCGCACCGTCTTCAACCGGCCACTGGGCGTAATCCGGGTTTTCCATGCTATCGCCTTTGTTGATCTTATACACCCGATAGCGGTCGAGTTCCGGGTCGGCAGGCGTGCCGTCGGGCAAAATTGGCCCAGGTGCATACTCAAACGAATACTCGGCAATCGCCACGCGAATCTCGCCATTGACCTTGCCCGCAATCCACGGACCGGCGGCATAGACTGCGGTTTTGCCCGTGCCCTTGGGAAATTCAAAGCCCGGCCCCCCGGTCGCGGGATCAAAGGCAAATGATCCCTGGTTTGTCACTCTCATTGAGATATTGTTCACATCGAAGAATTGATCAGTGCTAATTTTACCCAATCGCGGCTTTTGCGAGGGCGATACAGCCAGGGCAGTGCCGACCATGCTCACGCTCATCAAAGCCAGCGTCAAAATATTCAAAAAGCTTTTCATGTTCCAATCTCCCATTTAAAAGCTGAGCGCGAGTCCGAAGCGAACCTGCCGCGGCGTGCCAAAGTTGAATGGGCTTTTCTCTTTGAGCTTGTATTTGTCTTCGCCCAGTTGACCAAAGCGAGCCACAAATTCGCGGCCTTCATCTGTGTTCAACCAGCCCGAAGTCGTCGGGCTGCCCGTGCTCGAATACACGGGACTGGTTGCATTGGCGCGGTTGAACAAATTGAGCACCCACACGTACAGGTCGCCCTGAAGCCCTATAATTTTGAAGCGCTTATTCGCCTTCATATCGGTCCTGAATGTCCAGGGACCATAGCTGGAATTCACCGGCCCCGAAGGACGTGACGAAGAAGCCCCTGTGGTCACTTCATTATACGTAAACGTGGGGGTATAGGGGAACCCACTCCCAGCTTCGAACAACACATTGATCCCGGCATTGGATAGGGGATAACCACCCAGGAACCTCGGGCCGTCTTTATCTACAAAGCGATAGTCGATTGATGCCGAAATTTTGTGGCGTTGATCAAAGTCGAGCGGTGAGGTCGATTTGGGCGGCTCGGTCACGCCGGGCTGGAATGTCCACGCGATCCGCCGCTGAGTTTGTGGCGATGATCCCGTGCCCGTCGCATAAGCCAGTGAATAAGACAGACGTGCTGTCGTGCGCCCTGTGCGCCGCATGAGCAAACCAAAGTCCAACCCCTTGATGGTTCCGTAATCGGTGTTGCGGAACGAGGCAAAAGCCGCGGGATCAGACGGAATGGTCGTCACCTGAACGAGGTTTTCCACAGCTTTGTAATAAGCAGTGACATCGATACTGGCATGATCGCCCATCTGCTGTACCGCACCCACTTCGTAAGCCGTGGTTTTTTCCGGCCTGAGATTCGGATTGCCAAAGGCAAAATAATATCCCCCCAAAGGCGCTTTGTATTCCAGATAATCCAGACCTACATACAGGTCTTCCAGCTTGGGTTGCTGGTAAAAAATGCCGTAATTCATGTGAAACACGGTCTTATCTGTAACGGGAAACCCAACGCCCAGGCGCGGGCTGATCTTGTGATACACGCTGTTGCCTGCCAGATCCGATGGATCCAGCGTGGAATCGCCTCCCAATGGCACACCTTCATTCGCCAGCACATCGGTACTCGCATTCAAATAATCGTACCGAATTCCCGCATTGATGATCAACCCGTCGTATTCCATCTTGTCCTGCACGTAAAAAGAAGCCAAAATGGGTTCTTTTAGCGCGTCGCGGGTCGAATCCAGAGGCTCGATTACCTGATTATTCCAGTTGTAATCATACCCGTAGCGGTTCACATCCTGAAAGCCACCCCTGTCATCTGGGCTGACAAATGGACCGCGAAAGATCAAACTGGGGACCAGATGGCGATAATAACGCAACCGATGCATCTGCACATCAAAACCGAGCTTGAACTGGTGATTGCGGCTGACCTGACTGGTCAAATCAAAATCGATAGGCGTAAGATAAAATGAGCTACTTTGCTCAAAGCTATTATATATGCGCCCTTCATCGCCTTCAAAATACGTTATAGAGCGGTCATTGATGGTTTCCGTTGTCTGTGTAATCTCAGTGGAATCAATATCGCCGCGTGCAAACAAACTTTCCGCGTCATAACGCGGATTGCCCTGGGGACGGGCATAGTCGTGCAAATTGTCGAAATGAACCCCATCGCCCGCCTTGAAATTCTGGTCGAACATACTTGTTTGCAAGGTGAAGAAGGTCTTTGCGCCGAGCGTGTAGGTCACGCGAGCAAACGCCGAATAGTTATTTCTTTTTACACGCGGCGCATGCCGCAAATTATAGCGATACGAGTGAATATAGCTCAAGCGATCCGTTTTTGAGCCTACAAGCCCGGCTTTCAGATCGATTTCGTCGGACAATCGCAACGAGAGCTTACCCTGCCAGCCCCATCTTTCGAGCGTATAGTGCGGCAATATGCCCTCGCTGAGCAAATCGTACTCTTCCTGTGACAACAGGTCTTTTTCCCATTCGTGGACTTCCACTCCCCACTTCGGGCTGCGGTCAAGGCGATCTACGCGTTCTCCAGAGACAAAAAACGAAGGCCCGTTTGTCCCGGGAATGAGAGGACCACCCAGCGTCGCATCGGTCGTGTTATACCCATAAGAAGGCGCACCGATCCAACTGCGGTCATTCATCTCATCGGTAATATGTTCCACAGAACCCGAATAGTTCTGCCCGCCTTCGCGCGTCACCACCTTGACAACGCCAGACATTACGCGCCCGTACTCCGCTTCAAACCCACCCACAATTACAGATACCTGATCTATAGCACCATTGCTCAGGGTCGTGGTCGATGAGCCAAATTGCAAATCCTTCTGCGATACCCCATCGACGATATAGTCAACTTCTGCAAACCGCCCGCCGCGTATGTAAAGCGCGCCGTTCCGGTTCGTCACGCCCGCCTGTAAGGACGTGGCCGCTGCATACCCGCGAACCGGCATATACTCGAGTTCTTCGCTGGTTACGAGGCGCATCGAGCTGGTCTTGTCTTTCTGCACCAGCGGACGAACCGCCACCACTTCGATAGCTTCGGCTTCCAGAGCTTGTTCAGTGAGCACAAAATCTACTTCGGTGGTCAAATCGGGCAATACTTTGATGCCTTTAATCACCACGTCGCGATACCCGATAAAGCTGCATTTTACGTCAAAAGTACCTGCTGGCACATTCAAAATTACAAAATTGCCTTCGGTATCTGATATCGCACCAAAGACACTGTGCAGCCCCAGAACCACCACATTGGCACCGGGCAATCCGCCACCGTCGTCTTTGTCAACAATCTGACCCACAATTTTACCCGTCACCCCGGCCATTGCCGATGCGGATAAAAACGACATCGCAACAAGTGCGATTATCCATCTTGTCATGGTTAACTCCCTTCAGAAATAATTTCGAAAACCAGACTTAAAAGACGTTCATCCCCCTCACATAAATTGTTCTCAGCTATGTCGCTACTACATCACCTCCTTGTTCTCCCCCGACAATAAACCATTAGCTAACCTCACACCGATGACAGCGATATACCCCGATGAATGGGTTTCCCCTGTGACCGGCGCACCCGAATGAGTTCTGACACAATACTCACGGCGATTTCTTCGGGTGTATCTGCGCCGATATCCAATCCAATCGGCGCGTGAACCGCATCCAATTTTTCTCGCGGAATGCCTTTGGCTTCAAACTCTTTCCACATCAGCGCGATCTTTCGACGGCTGCCAATCATACCGACATACGCCGCCTGGGTATTAATCGCCTGCTCAATAACCGGCTTGTCGTGCTGGTGCCCGCGCGTCACAGCTACCACATAAGACAAATCGTCAATAACTATATGGTCAAAAGCCGTCTCCATCTCCAGCGTCAGCGTTTCACTCGCCATGGGAAATCGCTCTTTGTTGGCAAACATGGGCCGGTCGTCAATAACCACAATCCGAAACCCGACCGAATGCGCGATCTGTGCAATAGCAAAAGAAACGTGACCCCCGCCAAACAAAAACAGCGTGGGTTCCGGACAAATAGACTCCAAAAAGACCACAACGGGTTCCGAGCCGATCTCTATAACTTTGAGCAAACTCTCCGGAATCGCCTCAAAAGCCGCCACCTCTTCGCGCACACAGGCTTCGGCAAGATCATGGCCCAGACTACCCACTGTTCTGCCATCGGAATGGACCAATAACTTCTCACCCACCTGATCGCCACCCGAAACCAGCGTTGCCAACACAGCCGAACCGCGCACTTTGCGAACCCGAGCAATCTCTGCGAGCATATCATCTGCGCGATCGGGCAGTAGAGGCTCGGTAAAAATCTCGACATTGCCGCCGCAATTGAGGCCATTTTCGCCCGCGTGTTTTTCCGTCAAAATAAACTTCTGCAATGTCGGTGCTTCGGTTTCCATCACATGACGAGCTTCTGCCCACACATCGGCTTCCAAACACCCGCCGCCCACCGTACCTATAATTTTGCCATCGGGACGCACGAGCATCTTGGCCTTTTTACTCATCGGCAAAGACCCCTTGCTCGACACAATTGTCGATAAGGCGGCTTTTTCACCCTGTAAAACCAGAGCCAACGCCTCTTGAAAAACATCTTGACCAGCCATAACATCCCCCTACTTCCAAACGGACCGCAGTGTTCGGGCAAGTTGGATCAAACTCTCCAGATTGTGTGCGGGTAAAAAATAATCCAAATAGGGAAGTGCGGTCTTCATCCCCAAACACAGGGGCTGATATCCCGGCGTGCCCAAAAGCGGATTGAGCCACATCAACTTATGCACGCGCTTTCGCAAACGCGCCATCTCTTGTCGCATCAAATCGGGATCGCCCCGATCCCAGCCATCGCTCACAATAATCATCACAGTGCGCGAGTGCAGCATATCGCGCGCAAACTGATCGTTAAACTCGCGCAAACACCCGCCAATATCTGTTCCACCCGCCCAGTCGTGTACTGTATCAGCCACTTCTACGAGCGATTCTTCAATGCCTTTTGTTTTGAGCAGTCGCGAAATCGCGGTCATTCGCGTGGAAAACACCCCGACCTCCACATCTCGGATTTCGCGCTTGAGCGCGTAGATGAAGCGGATTAGAAAACGGCTATAACAATCCATAGACCCGCTCACATCACACAACAACATCAGCTTGGTCTTTTTGATGCGCCGCCGCTTCATCATCAATTCCACACCATCAGAACCATATAGCGCATTGCGCCGCCATGTGCGCCTGAAATCCAGTTCAGCCCCCCGATTCTCGGGCACGCGCCTGCGACTGCGGCGATTGGCAATGATATTCACAATCTCGTGAATCACCTTTCGGGCTTGCTCAATCTCGCGATCGGACATTGCGGCCAAATCTTTTCCCATCAAAGCCTCATCGGGGCTATATCCAACCTCCTCGGACTCGCCCTCTCCATCGGCCTCTTCCTGCAAATCTGCGGTATCCACCACCTCATTGACATCTGCCTGAACATCGAGATCCGGATCTCCACCGGCATCCGTATCGGTCAGCGTCATATCATCGGGCAAAATCGGCCGCGCCCAGAAAGCCCTGAAAACCTCGTCAAAAGTCTCCAGATCGTCATAGCGCGACACCAGTGTTGCCCGCGCAGCAGCATAAAAATCGCTTCGATTATGCAGGCTGATATATTGAAAACTATCGCACAAATCGATGAGATTGCCAGCATTGACTTCAACGCCTGCATTGTGCAAAGCCCTTGAAAAACCGACAACTCGCCCCAGCATGGTTCTTGGCATGTGATCTCCTAAACACCAACTTGCGTGCGTTCTTTTAACAATCGAGCCTTCTCAATCAGTTGTGGCAGGCCGTCTTCCTGAATTTTTTCAATATCTTCTTTATACTTCAAAACACATCCCAATGTCGCATCAACTATCTGAGGATCCAATTCTTCAACTTGCATAGCCATCAAAGCCAGTGCCCAATCAATCGTTTCGGCAACGCCGGGTTTTTTGTAAAAATCGCGATTGCGCAACAATTGCATAAACCCGCAAACCTGTTGTGCCAACTCGTCCTGCACACCCGACACACGCGACCGCACAATATCCATTTCTTTGGTAAATGTGGGATAGTCAATCCACAAATACAAACACCGGCGCTTCAGCGCATCGTGCAACTCGCGCGTTCGGTTGGACGTAAGCACGACAAACGGCACTTGCATCGCTTTTATCGCACCAATCTCGGGAATCGTAATCTGGAAATCGGACAACACCTCCAGCAAAAACGCCTCAAACTCTTCATCCGATCGATCCACCTCATCGATCAACAACACCTGTTGTTTTTTCGCGCTGCCCTCAAGAGCCGACAAAAGGGGACGCTTGAGCAAAAAATCTTCGCGGAAAATATTTTGACCAATTTCGGCCTTGTCGATGCCTCGCGCCTCTTCGAGCCTTAGCTCCAGCATCTGGCGCGGATAGTTCCACTCGTACAATGCCGTATTGGCATCAATGCCTTCATAGCACTGCAACCGAATCAACTCGGTATTAAAAATACCGGCCATAACTTTGGCCACTTCTGTCTTTCCAACGCCTGGTTCCCCCTCCAGAAAAATCGGTTTGCCAAGCGACTGCGCCAAAAAAATCGTCGTTGCCAATGTGCGGTCCGTGATATACCCCTGCTCGGCAAACCGCTCTTCAACATCTTCAATAGTATTCAGCATAATAACCTTTCTTTTGCGTACATTTCGCCATACTGTGCCACCCAAATTTGCAATGCCTCTCTGGTCGTGTCAAAAGCCAGATCACGCCATGGAATATCCCGAGGGGCAAATGTAGCAACAGCCTGCGATTCAAAATTGCCTTCCAACTTTCCGCCCACAACCCGTCCGGTATAAACAATCAGCACCACCCGCTCCCCCTCATAAGACAACACGCCGAGCAACTCGCCAATCTCGACTTCTAACCCCACTTCCTCGCGGGTTTCACGCACAGCCGCGACATCGGTTGGCTCGCCCGCATCCACATATCCGCCGGGGAACACCCACTTGCCAAACCCGGGATCGATATTGCGCTTGAGCAGGACGACGCCACCATCGAGGGTTACAATAACCCCGGCTGCTACCTTGGGATCGAGATAAGCCACAAATCCACACGCCGGACAACACGGTCTCTCCCGATCTTCAACTGCTTTTACAACCAGCAAAGTCCCACAGCGCTCGCAAAACCGGGCTTTGGATTTTATGCAATTGGGCAAAGAGGTCAACCACCTTATTCTTTAATACTAATATAATATAGTAGCATCTCCAGATAGTAAAATACACAGGTACCAATTTTGGGTCAACGAAAAAGCCCCGAATTTACATTCGGGGCGAAAAAATGGAAACCGGGTCGCGGGCCGGTTCCCAAGAGGGAGAATACGTCGTGCTTTGGATATGATATCATTGCCGTGTTACAATCGCGTGTCGTTTATGCGACAAAGCCGTTAATTACTCGCCTCCGCGCAATTCCTCCTTTTGATGCCTCACAATGCGTCCCTGAACGAGATAGACGACATTTTCGGCAATATTGGATGAATGATCGCCTATGCGCTCCAGATGTCGGGACACGAGAATGAGCAAAATTGCCTGATCCACAGTCGAGGGCATACCCGTGTTTAAGTACGTCAACAACTCGCGAAAAATTTGATTGCGCAACGCATCCATTGTATCGTCAATTTTACGCACCTCATTGGCCAATTCCACATCGCGATTGACAAAAGCATCCAGTGCATCCCTGACCATACCCCGTGCCAACTCGGCCATCCGCGGAATATCGATCAGCGGTTTCAATTGCGGCATCTGATTGAGCAAACGGGCGCGCTGCGCGATATTCACCGCCTGATCATTGATGCGCTCGAGATCGTAATTGATCTTTATCATACTCGCCACCAGGCGCAAATCGCCAGCCACGGGTTGCTGCACAGCCAGCAACTTCAAACACTCTTCTTCTATCGCCACTTCCCAATCGTCGATGTGATCCCCACCTTCTTCAACCACATCGGCGAGGTGATTGTCGCGTTCTACAAGCGATCGTACTGCCTGTTCAATCGACTCTTCTACCGCACTGCCCATCTTCAACAACTCGCCTTTGAGGTGGTCGAGATGCTGGTCAAGAGTACGCTCCATAATAATCACTCCGGTTATTAGCCAAACCGCCCCGTCACATAATCTTCGGTTTGTTTGAGCTGCGGATTGGTAAACATATCACTCGTTTCGGCCATCTCAATCAAACGCCCCAAATAAAAAAACGCCGTATAGTCCGAAATGCGCGATGCCTGCTGCATATTATGCGTTACAATCACAATCGTATATTGCTTTTTGAGCTCTTCAATTGTCTCTTCAATGCGTCCCGTCGCAATTGGATCCAGTGCCGAACAGGGTTCATCCATCAAAATCACTGCAGGCTCAACGGCAATTGCACGCGCAATGCACAACCTCTGCTGTTGTCCTCCTGAAAGACCCAGAGCACTGTCATCGAGTCGGTCTTTTACCTCATCCCAAAGTGCGGCAGCTTGCAAACTGCGTTCCACCACCTCATCGAGTACTGCCCGCCGATTTTCACCTGCAATTCTCAAACCGTAAACGAGATTCTCATAGATCGACTTGGGAAAGGGATTGGACTTTTGAAACACCATACCGACCTGGCGGCGCAACGAAATCACATCGTAACCAGAACTGTAAATGTCGTCATTATCAATTTCAACCGCACCCTCGATACGCACCGAATCGATCAAATCGTTCAGCCTATTCATGCACCGCAACAGCGTTGATTTTCCACATCCCGAAGGACCGATCAAAGCCGTTATCTGATACTCGGGAATCTGCATGTCAATGTCAAAAAGGGCCTGCGTCTCGCCGTAATACAAGCTCAGATTCGATATGGTGACAATGGGATTCTGAATATCTGGAACAATTGCTTCGGACCGTGTATTTGCAAGTTCTGCTTCAGCCATCGTGATTCCTTTCCCTCACCTATTCAAAACGTCGCACCACCAACGCGCTTGCGTAGCCGATTGCGAACCAGAATCGCCACCAGATTCAGAGCCAGTACAATTCCCATCAGCAATAAAGTCGTCGTATATACCATGGGGCGAGCCGCCTCGACATTGGGCGACTGGAAACCCACATCGTAAATGTGAAAACCCAGATGCATAAACTTGCGTTCCAGATGAAAAAAGGGCCAGATACCATCTACGGGCAATGCGGGAGCCAATTTCACAACGCCAGTAATCATCAGCGGAGCCACCTCGCCAGCACCGCGTGCAATCACGAGAATAATGCCCGTGAGAATGCCCGGCAACGCACCGGGCAAAACCACGCGCAAAATGGTCTGCAATTTGGTCGCCCCCAGTGCCAGCGACCCGGCACGCACATCACTCGGCACGGCAGAAAGCGCTTCTTCGGCTGAAACAATCATCACCGGCACTGTCAGCAATGCCAGGGTCAACGAAGCCCACAAAATGCCGCCAGTACCATACGTGGGCGTGGGCAGCGCTTCGGGAAAAAAGAGTTGATCGATACTTCCGCCAATACCATAAACAAAAAATCCCAGGCCAAACATCCCAAAAACAATAGAAGGTACACCCGCCAGATTATTAACCGCAATGCGAATCACTCTAACTAAAATACCTTGCCTGGCGTATTCGCGCAAATAGAGCGCGGCTAAAATACCAAATGGCACAGCCGCCAAACTCATCAAAAAAACCATCATAACAGTGCCAAAGATCGCGGGAAATACCCCACCTTCTGTATTGGACTCGCGGGGTTCATCAAATAAAAATTCTGCGACGCGCGAAAAATAAACGCTCGTTTTTCCCAAAATCCCCAGTTGATTGGGACGATAGGCGCGCACGATATCGGCCGTGGCAATCTGCCGCACCTCACCGCCAATTAACCGCACATCTATGCGGTAAATCTCGTTGGCCGCCCGCAACTGCGCCAGTTCGTCGGCCAATTGTTCATAAGCTTCCCAATAGGATCTGCTCTCTCGATCAATCGCGTCAATTTCATCGGCATCTCCACCCCCCAATTCTATCTCGCGTTTTTTTAATCGCAGGCTTTCAATTTGCCGATTTAAGTCGCCAATCGCATCTTTTTCAATTCGCCGAATCTGTTCGTGTCGTTCCCGGGTATTATCCAATTGTGCTTGTAGCACATCCCATGTATTCGGCACCTGGGTTTCACCTTCGTACAGCGCTTCGATAAACCCATAAAAATTGCCCCACTCGCGCCGTTCAAAAACCACCGCATCTACGGGATAATCCGTCGATTGAATATCCGATTCATCTATCCATTGAAAATCGCTGCCATACACATCGCGATTGCCCACTTTGAGCTGAATGCGAAATTGCCCGGACCCCGTTCGATGCGACACGGGAATCTCCTGTTTATCCCACCGCTGCCCCATCGCCCTCCGACCATCTTTGAATACCACTGCTTCGATATCCGAGGGCCAGAAAAATCCGGTGCCATTGTACATAACCAGTGCGACCAGCCCTGTAATCATGAGCAAACAAAGCACCAGCGCGCTCCCGGTCAACCAGATAAATGGCACACCTGTTTTCCAAAAATTTTTCACATCCATCTCCAGAGCATCAAATCCTGCTATACTTCTCGCGCAACCGTTGCCGCACCACTTCTGCCAGTGTATTCACCAAAAAAGTAATCGCCGCCAGCAAAACCCCTGTCAAAAACAACACGCGATAAAGCGTACCTTCATGGGGTGCTTCGGGAATCTCCACGGCGATATTGGCCGACATCGTGCGCATGCCATTAAAAATGGTCCAATCCAGAATCGGCGTATTGCCCGTAGCCATCAACACAATCATCGTTTCGCCCACAGCGCGGCCAAATCCAATCATAGTCGCGGAAAAAATACCCGGGCTCGCCGTGGGCAACACCACGCGGATAGCCGTTTGCCAGGGCGTTGCGCCAAGCGCGAGTGATCCAGCGCGCAGATGCTGCGGCACGCTCGACAGAGCATCTTCGCAGATCGTGTAAATAATGGGCACTACGGCAAATCCCATCGCAAAACCCACCACGAGACAATTGCGCTGATCGTAGCGCGTACCCGTTGTGCCGAGCAACCAGCTTTGAAAATTGCCGCCAAACAAAAGCGACTCGGCTACCGGACCGAGCGCGAACGACAGATAGAGCGCGAACAACGCGATACCAGCCAGCAAAGTTAAAATCCAGTGATCCGGTATTCTGCGCGCAAAATCTTCGGACATCTGCCCCCACGCCCACGCGCATATCACCACGACAATGGGCACACAGGGCAACAGTAAAAGTGCTCCGACGATTCTCGTTTCCAGAACCGGTGCCAACCACAAACCCGCCAAAAAGCCCAAAATCACGCTGGGAAGCGAGGCCATCAACTCCACCACGGGTTTGACCACACCACGCACGCTGGGAGAGGCAAATTCCGATGTGTAAATCGCAGCCAGAACAGATAGAGGCAACGCGAATAACATGGCGTAAAGTGTACCCTTAAATGTGCCAAATATCAAAGGTACAATACCAAGCTTGGGTTCAAAATCATCGGACCCGCCCGTGGATTGCCACACGTAGCGAGGCTCCGTATATCCCTCGTACCACACTTTGCCAAAAAGTGTTTGCAGCGTCACTTCGGGATGTGGATTTTGAAGATCGAAATCCGTTATCTGTCCCGACTTACTCACAGTCAAAAAGCCATTTGCTTTTGGCGCAAAAGACAGGGATTGAATGGGTCTATCACCGGGCAATTGAAAAAACGTCTGTTCCGATGTCATGTGATGTAACGCGACCATCCCCGATACATCGCCCGATAAAAACTGTTTGTCGCGAGCAGACGGCGCCAGTGCAGTCACCGCCGCCGGATGAGGCTGCAAAGTGTGGATCTTTTTGAACATCTTTTTATTGTCGCCCTCGCCCGTCCTGACCGGCATCCAGACAGACACACGACCACCCACATCGCCCACAACGAGCGACACATCGCCCAGAACAAAATCCAGCGCAGACACCTCCTGATCGGAAACCCGAAAATAATCCAACAGCCTGGGATTGGAACCCGCCCGTCCAATTTCCCATCGAAATACTTCACCGCGGTCTGTGCCCACCAGAACATAGCGTCCCGACTTCGCCACAGCACCCACCCTGGCGCGCCCTTTGATCTCATCGGTCAAATCATATCTGCGAATGGTCGTTTTGCCACCGCCCAAAAGCCCGCGCTGTCTGTCGGAAATTCCCAGAACGAGCTGCCCGGAATCCGCAATGCCAAGTACTGTACCTCGGGATTTTCCATCGTGCCGAAATACGAGATGCACAAGAGCTTCATCGGTTAAATCCATCGCCGATTCAACAAAAAAAGCCGGCGTCACAATCTGCTTTCCCTCCGCATCGTAATCCACGGCAAAATTCACGCGGCAACCCAGCATTGTACCGTCGTCCAGGCCCAGACCAACATGCGTGTTATCCAGGGCGCGATAAGCTGTCCGGATACGCCGTCCCTGTAGTTCGGGAATAGATACGGACTTTGTCACCGACTTTGTGGTCATATCTAAAAAATCAATCCCCGAGTCATGCACGACAAACATCACCGCCTGATAGGGATCAACCCCCGTACACAGGACGGGCTGACGGTGCGAAAAATCAAAGGTATGCACCCTGGACACGCTCGGCTTCAAAAACAGGGGATAGGACTCCATCAACACAAAAAGAAAAATGCCCAGCACCGACAGGATCACCCCGATGCCGCCAGCAGTGATTATCCACCGCCCAGCGCGGTCCATCAGGCGCGCGCCTGGCGTAATACCGGGCAATTGTCGCTTTGATGTGGGTTCTGTAGGAAATGCCATAATAAGGAGGTAAAATGCAAAAGGTGAGACGTAAGAGACAGGGGCTGGGGGCTAAGGACGGGGGACTTTCTCTCGCTTCTAAAATAGAAGCCGGGTAGCCCTCTAATGTCTAACGTCTCACCTTTGAAGTTGGGTATTTGAATGGCTAACTACTGTAATTTTTCGAGTTCCTCTTTAACCACCTGATAGGGCACGGGCATATAGCCATCTTTTACCACAATCTCTTGCCCTTCTTTGGAAAAAATGAACTTACAAAATTCTCTCACAAGTGGATCGAGAGATTTATGGGGTGCTTTGTTGATGTACAAATACAAAAAACGCCCCAGGGGATAAGACCCATCTATCACATTTTCTATCGTACCTTCTCTAAAGGGTTCGCCAGTTTCCAGAGCCAGAGGTACGACACGCACACCAGAGGTCTTGTAACCAATGCCACTATAACCCATGCTGTACCTGTCTTCGGCCACGCCCTGCACAACCGAAGCAGACCCGGGCTGCTCTTTTACTTCATCTTTAAAATCGCCCTTAAATAACGCGTGATCTTTGAAAAACCCATAAGTGCCCGACGCGGAATTGCGCCCGTACAGGCTAAATGCGGCATTTTTCCAATCGCCATCCAAACCCAACTGCCCCCATCTCGCAATATTTTCCCTGTACTCACCGCGTCGCGTCTTGGAAAAAATCGCATCTACCTGCTGCAAAGTCAACCCATTAATCGGGTTGTCTTTATTGACAAAAACAGCCAGTGCATCCAGCGAGGTGCGCAACAATGTTGGTGGATACCCAAAATGCTTTTCAAATTTGTCAATCTCCGAAGCCTTCATCGGGCGCGACATCGGCCCGAATTGTGCAGTCCCCTCAATCAGCGCGGGCGGTGCGGTACTCGATCCCTTGCCCTCAACCTGAATTGTTATATTGGGATAGTACTTGCGGAACCCCTCCAGCCACAGCGTCATCAAATTATTCATCGTATCTGACCCAATGCTGTTGGCACTTCCGGAAATCCCACGCACTTTTTGATACGCGGAAACAGGCGAATCTTGCTGTGCCTGAGCCGCAGCCGGTATCAAAACAGCCATACATGCAATCATGCAAATAAATTTGGTCATTCGATCTCCCCTGGCGTAGTGTGATAGAATAGAAAAAATAAACCTGCATCGGGTTACAATAGTGTGACAAAAGCACGCCATTTATGTGATAATCAAAACTTCACATATAGCGTCAGCCGGGGGATCACCTCAATATCTACATCTGAAGCCTGAAAATTTGTGCCCATCACATTGGGCATAATGTGAATATCCTTTACCGGCTCAATATCAAGCCCTCCCAGAAAACAATATTCCCCATCGTCGTCAGACTTATCGTCTGGATCGAAGAAATCGCTGCGAGCAAACACCTTTATCTTCTCGCTAATCTGTCCTGCGCCGAACAGTGAAAGTCCCCGCACCTGTGCGGTATGGTTGCGCCATTGCACAAAGCCTTCCAATCCACCGTGGAAAATTTTCTTTTTCCACCCAATAAACGTAGCCAAAGTCGTGCGATCTCGATTGCCTGCGCGTTTTTCCCAATCTACATAAGTCGTCACATTTAGAGTGCCGGGATTAAAATGCAACAGACCGTAAATTTTTTTGTAGTGATCTGACTCGGACTGCTGTCCACTGCCATTGGCCAGCATAATCTGGGCATTTAACTTTCCAGCTTCATCCAATCGCGCGCGATATGCAATGCCTATATCAGCCGAAGAGGCAATTTTTTTTCGATCCATGAGGGTCTTCTCGACCGAGCGATAACCCCAAACAGACTCCGATACATTCCATGTTGGCGTACCCGACAGCCCCATATAGATCGCATGGCCATTTTTGCGATAGCGCAAATACGCGTGCTTTACAAAAGGTTCTATTTTTTCATCACTATTAAATCCCGCATCCCTGGCTTCCAGCCGAACCCGTCCAGAGAATGCGTCGTTCCACCTCAGATCATGGGTGAGATAAATGCGTCGAAACCGAAAGCCATTCTCTTCTTCTCCATTTCCCTTGACGATATAATAATCGGCAAACATAACACCCTGGAGCTCAGTATCTACAGCTTCACCACGTCCCGCCAAAACAAAACCCAAACACAACAGTATTCCCCAGATTGCTTTACAAATGCGCATGTACTCCCCTCCGAATTAGCGGATAAACGACGTTCTCCGCGATAAGATATCGCTATAATGTTACAAATCGCCTCCAAAACGGTTACGTTTCGATCACAAAATTGTGACATTTGTGTTACAAATACGCCATTTCCCCAAAACCTCAGCAGATTCACAAAAAGGTCGGATGGATTTATGCCCATCCGACCTTTTCTTTTGGACTCATAGACTTTAAAAATTAAATACACTATGTTTTCATTTGACAATCTGCCCGGTATCATTATAATATCAGACAAATAGCGCAATTCCGTCGTCTCTTCCCCCGGAGTGTGTTATGGACCTCGGCGATACCAGTCTATATCTCAATCGAGAACTTTCATGGCTGCGCTTTAATCAGCGCGTATTACAAGAAGCCCGCACCCCCAAAAATCCCCTCCTGGAACGGGTCAAATTCCTGGGCATTGTAGCCAACAACCTCGACGAATTTTTTGAAGTGCGCGTAGCGGGACTGCTCCAGCAAGTAGAAGCGGGCATTTCCGATTACGGACCCGATGGTCTCTTGCCAGAAGAACAATTTTCGGCCATATCAAAAGAAGCCCATCGCATGGTCGATGAGCAATACGCCTGCTGGAACGACGAACTCCTTCCCGCATTGCGCGATGCAGATGTTCACATACGCACCATCAGCACGCTTTCCAAATGCGAAAAAGCCTTTCTCGACGACTATTGCCACGCAGAACTCTACCCGGTATTAACCCCACTCACCATCAGCCCCGCACACCCATTGCCGCGCCTGATCAACAAAGCCCTCTGCATCGCCCTTTTGCTCAAAAATCGCGAAGGCGAAACACTGCTCGGCGTCGTACAGGTTCCCCGTCTATTGCCGCGTCTAATTCGCTTGCCCCATGAAGAAGACAGCCAGCGCACCGACTTTGTCTTCCTCGCCGATATTGTTCAGGCACATATTCCCGAACTTTTCCGGGGATATCAAATTCTCGACTCGGCTGCATTCCGCATCACCCGAAATAGCGATCTCTACCTGGACGAAGAAGAAGCCGACGACTTATTGCTCGCCATTGAAGACGAATTGCGAAATCGACGCAAAGGCGACACGGTCCGCCTCGAAATTGAAGCCGATGCGAGCAAGGCACTTGTCAAGCGTTTACAATCGACGTACAGTCTAAAAAACAATCAGGTGTATCAGGTCAACGGACCTGTGAATCTCAACCGTTTAATGGGACTTTATAGCGCGATCCCCAGATCCGATCTGAAATATTCGCCCTATCACCCGCCCGACCAGACTTATGAAGAAATCGAGACACTCTTTGATCAGATCAGACAAAAAGATATGTTGCTCCACCATCCCTACGATGCTTTTACACCCGTTGTTCAATTCGTCAATTCAGCAGCAACCGACCCCGATGTGCTCGCCATCAAACAGACGCTCTATCGCACCAGCGAAGATTCGCCCGTTATCGATGCATTGATTCGCGCAGCAGAGACAGGCAAAGAAGTTACTGTGGTCGTTGAACTCAAAGCGCGATTTGACGAGGCATCCAATATTCGATGGGCGCGCCGCCTTCAGGATGCGGGTGTATGCGTCGTATATGGCGTCGTGGGCCTTAAAACGCACTGCAAACTCTCGCTGGTGGTCAGGCGCGAAACCAACAATGGTCTGCGGCGCTATGCCCACATCGGCACGGGCAATTACAATCCCTCAACAGCCCGACTTTATACGGACCTGGGATTGTTCACAGCACGCGAAGACATCACAAATGATGTGGCGGAAGTTTTTAACCTGCTCACCACGCAATCTGCACATCCCCAGGTCAGCAAATTTCTCATTGCACCCTCGACCATGCTCGATTCCATCCTCAAAAAAATCGACCGCGAAATCCACCATGCCCGCAAAGGGCGCACAGCCCGTATTGTCGCGAAAATGAATTCACTTCAAGACCCCAAAGTGATCCGCGCGCTGTATCGCGCATCGCAAAACGGCGTACAAATTGACCTGATCGTGCGCGGTATATGCTGTCTGCGTGCGGGTGTCCCCGGTATAAGCGACAACATCAGAGTGCGCAGCATCATCGGACGATTTCTGGAACACAGCCGCATCTACTACTTTGAAAATGACGGGAAACCCGATGTGTACATCGGCAGTGCGGATTGGATGCCTCGAAATTTGCGTCGCCGCGTCGAAACGCTTTGCCCCATCGAAGACCCAGACCTGATCAATCGGATAAAATCAGAACTCCTCAGTGCATGTTTTGCAGACAATGTCAAATCGCGCGAAATACTCCCCGATGGCACAGACCGTCACATTGAACCCGCCCAAAACGAACCCGCATTCTGCATGCACGACATGCTCATGAATCTGTCCCTGGGTGAACCCGTCGATATCCCGGACTTTTTTGCCCAAACACCATCCTCAATCGAATCGACCGCTGCCACTTAAATGCAATCCCACCAGACGCGCAACCAGCACCGCCAGATAGGTTTGTCCCCAAACAGCTTCCAAAAGCGCCAAATTTTTCGCCATCCGGCTCACAGGCGTTATATCCCCATAGCCCAGGGTGGTTATTGTCACAAAAGAAA
>JAPPIE010000340.1 GCA_028874765.1 Gemmatimonadota bacterium | reverse complement strand
ACCTCGATGTTTGAAATTCCAGAGCACATAATGCTTGAGGTGATTGGGATAATTGGCGAGGGACGCGCCGCTGCCATACAGGATACCGCCATTGACGCGGTCAAGCAGGCTGGCATAAGGTTGAGCGCCATGGGCGTCAATGCGTTGATCTGGACGCATGTCATAACGCCAGTACACGGTTCCGGCAGAGCGACTGTTCGTGCCCGGTCCATGCCAGTGGCCTGCGAGGTCTTCTGACAGCCCGACCCATACGCCATAACCGCCATCGCTGGCAATAGATGAATGGCCCAGATTTCCCGCCTGTGTGACGTGGTACACAGATACGGCAGAACTCAAACCTACGCGAAGGGCGCGATTGCAATTGATGAAGGATGTGCGCCGTATCCAGGAATTGACACATCGATTGAGCCGGAGCAAACTCCAGCCACCATCGTGAATGGCGTCTTTGTGGTGGACAAAATCATCCAGCCAGGTGCCGTGAAAGCTGATGTCTTCAACGCCGACCTCTTCAAGGTGCTGATATTCGCGCACGGTCCAGTTATGCGTGTGGTTGACATCGGTGTGCAGGGGTTCATTGAGGCGAATTCGATTGCCCTGTATTTCGGCTATGCTGTGCTTTTCGCGCACCTGGATACCATTGGTCAGCATGGTCGTCCAGATGGATTCTACCGAGTACGGCGCGAGAAATTCTGCGATGGCTGCAGTGCTGTTCATATATAGCGTTATCCATTGACCGGGAACGAGTCTGGAAGCGTCTGCTACTGTGAGGTAGAAGGTTTCTCGGGCGGCACTTTCCGTAATGGATGTCAGGGTTCTATCGCTTGTGTTGCGGGGTTCAAAAATGAACATATAGGGCGATGTCCACAGTTGTTCGGGATTGAGTGGCGGCATGTAGTTCACCTGCCGGATAATTGTGCCTCCGCTTCGGCTACCGCTTCCTCTGAGGACGATATTGCTGTTGCGGATGTAGATGGACTGGTTGTTGTCGGTATTGGTATTGACGAGAAATTCGCCCGGGGGAAAGAAGACAATGCCGCCGTTGTTTTGCTCGGCTGCGGCAATTGTGCGTACGATGGCTGCCTGGTCGGAGATGCCATCGTTGGGGATAGCGCCATAAGCTGTGACGTCGAATACGTCTCCCTGGATATCGGGAATGGATTTGTCAAAGTAGTGATAGCCCGCGTAGGAAAAATCGGGTAAAATGGGTTCTGTGCCATTTTCTTTGGCCGCTACAAATTGTGTCCAGGTGCGTGCGGGACCAATCTGGGGGACATAAGATATCCAGTTGCTCCGCGTCTGGATAAAATCTGCAACTTGCGCCCAAATTGGGATAGGATGTGTATCGGTGGGGTCGCGTGAGGCGAGAATATCCCGGGGAATTGGCACGCGAATCCTGGTTATTCCCGCCTGAATGGTCTGGGTCAACAGGGGCTGCGTTTCCGTTCCCACTGCAATGCTCAATGTTTGTGTGGTGTGGTTTTCGAATGTGATGGGTATGTACCATTGCGTGCCGTCAGACCCGAACCCGGCGGCGAAAGTGAGAAAATCACCAAAACCGATTTGTCCGTCAGAATTGAGGTCGTAGAGGGGATCGTATTCCGAATCGGTCTGTGTTGCACCGAATTTCTGGGTGAAGAGTAGAAAATCAGTAAAACCGACGGCTCCGTTGCCATCAAAATCGAGATGGGCAATGGAGCTTTTTTCATGTACTGGCGCGTCAACTTGCCAGGAAAAGGTCTGATCGACGGTTGCAATATGATCGATGAACAGGCGCGCATTTGAACTTTGACTGGTTTCTGTTCTGAATATGATGTATCGTTGGTTGTAATCGGGTTCTCTTCCCCAGTTGTCGTATTGAGGCTTTGCCAGTTCTACAACGGCAAGTTGCCAGCCCTGAGGCGGTGTTTGTCCTTCCCAGATCGTATATACGGCTTCCATGCCGCCGACCAGGGGGTAGTTGCGAACTTTGATTTTAAGGTCTCTCAAACCATTGCCTTCTACTTTCCACCAGAAGCTCAAGCTGTGTCTTTGGGAGATGTCCTGACCCGTGCTAAAAAAATTGTAGGTGAAAAATCCCGTCCGTCCTGATGGCAGGGAAGCGGCGACGGCAAAGCGACCCTCTGGCGCGTCTTTAGACAATTGTAAGCCACTGGACCAACCGGAAAGATTGTCGCAATAGGTTAGCGTTTGCACCGGGTCATTGGCAAAACAAGCACAGGTCCATAAAAATACAATTGTGAAGGCGATGGTTGATCTCATTGTGTTTTCTCGTGAATTTTATGCGAAAAAAATAGGGGCTGGACAATATGACCATAACTCGCTATAATATTAAAACGGATGAATTCATCTGTTGAGAAAGGATACAAAAATGGCAACAGTTGAAGA
>JAPPIE010000319.1 GCA_028874765.1 Gemmatimonadota bacterium | reverse complement strand
GTACAGGTGCTTTGCGGCGCACGGATTGGGCCACATGGTGCAGGCGATCCCGGATTGCGGTGAGGACCTCTTCTTCGGCGTTTCTAAAATGTTCGAGAAATTGCAAGCCAGCATAGACCAATGCGTCGAGGGATACATTAGGTCCTCTGGGGATCAGAGCGAATAAGCGGTTGAGTTCTTCTTCAACGGCTTCGATTTCTTCAAGGGTCAATCCGCGATGGCCGGTTTCCGAGTTTTCGGTGTCTCTATGGCGCAGGTCGGCTTTTATCTGGTTCAGGGCAGTAAAATAGTGCCGGGGACCTTCGCCCTCGCCAATATGCGCGTGTTGGAGGATGGTTGCAATTGCAGGTGCGCTTTTAGAGGTGATCAGGCCCGCGCGGCACATCATTACCAGTTCGTCAGCGGGGTATCCCGCGCCTACCCACCGGTAGAAATTCACCAGTGCGCGACCGGTTCGGGTTGTCGAAACAGGTATGCCTTCGGCATAAGTGGCGGGTAGCCCATATCGCTGAACCGCATCGCACAACAGGCTCACATAAGGCACTTCTGAGGTGTATGCGATTTCGACGGCATCCAGGGGTATGGTTCCCGATCTTATGTCGCGCAATACGGTGCTGATTTCTGTTTCTGTGCCCAGGGTTTCGCACAGTTGGATTTGAGATTTGTCTCTGGGGTTTAATCTTGATTTAGATATGTTTCCGCCTACTCCGATTTTGCCTGTGGCAGTGGGATAGAGCGCTTTTTCAAAGCGTTTTGCTGC
Organism: Gemmatimonadota bacterium; assembly: GCA_028874765.1. Classification (GTDB taxonomy): domain Bacteria; phylum Latescibacterota; class UBA2968; order UBA2968; family UBA2968; genus VXRD01. The sequence goes on along the minus strand of JAPPIE010000319.1, from coordinate 1,650 downwards.
ACTGTGTGGCGGGGGTGATACACCCATATTATCTCGCCCGATGCGGCAGATATAACCCTTTGTTTTTTCGCTGAGATAGTCGAATGCTAGTTTGGGTAATGGGGTTTCGTCGAGGATGGCGTAGTGTGTATTTTGTGAAGGTGTTAGATGTTTCAATGCACGTCGATATAATACGGCGTTGTCGTAGATCTTATCTCTTTCAAATGTCGCGCAATACGTCTGATAAAGCCGCTGTAATACCTGATGCCGCGTGCCTTTCTCAGTAAGCGAGTCGGGTTTCAATCCCGCTGCACGCAGGACGCGCAATGTGCGCATAAATGGTCGCGCGAGCGCGGTGGCCTGTTGTGCGAAGTACTCATCATCGATTTCGCGCACGGCCCGGGGGATCATTTCGTCCAGATAGAATAAGTCCGAGTCCTGCGCCATGCGCGAATGTCCTTCCGCGATGAGCAGGGCACTCGCATCTTTTTCCGCGAGGCTGCGCGGGGTTTCGATTTGTAAGTTTAGCCACGAATATCCCGTTGCCGCAAGTGCGAGTGCCAGATCGTGCCCTGTGGTCATGGTTGGGACGATCAGGACTTTTGCGTCGATTGGATGCGCGTCACAAAATGCTTTTATTTGTGCGAGGTGGTATTGCATGGGATCATTCCTGATAAATTTGCAATAATTTACGATCGGGCAGGCACAGGGGCGCCGCCCCTACCTACTCATATTGCAATGTCTCAGTGGGATTTGTTCGGGCGGCTTTCCACGCCTGTGTGCTTACGGTTAATAGCGCGATTCCCAATGTCAAGAGGCTTCCCAGGACGAATGGGGTTGCGCTGAGTTCTATCCGATAGGCAAAATGCTGCAACCAACGATCCATTGCCAGATAAATAATCGGATAGGCGATTAGATTTGCTATTCCGACGAGTATGACGAAGTCTTTGCACAGGAGTATTACGAGATTCCAGACGGATGCGCCCATTGTTTTGCGTATGCCTATTTCTTTTGTGCGCTGTTCTGCGGTGAAGGCTGCCAGTCCCAGTAGTCCCAGACACGCCACAAAGATCGCGATGACAAATGCCGCGCGGAATATTTGCCCCGTGCGCTGGTCGTCCCGATACCAGCGTTCCAACTGGTCGGACGCAAAGGCGATTTCGGGCGAGCGGGTGGGAAGAAATTGCGACCAGGTGCGTTGTAGAAATGCCATTGTTTCTGAGAGTTCTTGCGGTCGAATCCGTATGGAGAGGTGGCTGAGGCGATACCACGCGGCTGTGATGACCAGTGGTTCGATGGTTTCGTAGAGGGGCCGATAGTGAAAGTCTTTGACCACGCCGATTACATGTCCTTTTCGAACGTGTGAGTTCAGTACTTTTCCCACGGGGTCTGTCCAGCCAAATACTTTTGCTGCGGTTTCGTTTATGACGAATAATTCGCCGGGTTTGCCGCGTCTTTCCCACGCCCGTTCCGCATACGTGCGGTCGTAATTTCGCCCGGACAGCAGGGGGATGTCGTAGCAGTCTATAAATGCCTCGTCTGCGCCAAATATCCGCACTTCAACGCCCCGATCCGGGTCGCCTTCTGGGAAGAACCACTCGCGGTTAGGCCAGCTGTTTCCCGGCAGATCCGATGTTGCCGATACGGTTGTGATATTCGGGTGTTGTGCGA
>JAPPIE010000383.1:9576-22340 GCA_028874765.1 Gemmatimonadota bacterium | reverse complement strand
TGATATTACGAAATAGAGAAATCAAATTTAACACGCGACTGATCGGATGCAGCGGTAAATGTGACGATCGCCGTAGTACCTGTAATCTCAATGGCTCGCTGTGCGATATCCGTCTCAATCCCAATCTCGAGACCATCCAAACGCCACACACCCTCTTCAAACACAGCCACATTGGGTGAAAAAACCTCAAACACAAACTCCCGCGGATGTCCGGCCTCTGTCTGCTGCTCACCTCTGATCTCAGCCTCAATCGACAGGCGACCCGATTCCGCCTTCGCCGCAACCTGTCCAATATGCCGCAGCGCGAGCCAACCGGTCTCACCATCTGGCATACGCCAGTGGATCGTCGCCGGATGATACTGGAAACTCCGACCAGAATAGCCACCCGAGTCCTCTGCGCCGATCATGTAATGCTCATCCAGCCACGCGGTTGCAACGCGCTCATCCGTAATCCGCTTCTCAATACCTCGCGGACTCTCAAATGCCGAGAAAGCGGTAGCGATCTCTGGCGGCGCATCAACTCCCAGAATCGCAAGACACGGTCCATAATTGAACTCAGCGTTAATCTCCTCTCCACTCGGAAACGGCGTCACCTCAGGACCAAACGCGAGCCAGATATGCAGACTCGCAAGCGCGGTATAATGATTCATATCCATCCCATAGCTACGCGAAAAAGGCCCGCAGAGATTGCCCAATCCCGCGTGGTAATAGCGCGCAATATCTCGCCAGAGTTCTGCCTCCATAGACGCGCCCAATTCGTGAAGCGCACTCTTCTTCAGATAGCGTCGCCAGAAACCGAGCGCGTAAAGATTCACGCCGTAGTACGTCGGCGAATTGTACTCCGCAAAAGCATTATTCTGCGCGAACAAACGATAGACCTCACCGCCAAACTCCTCGCCGTATAAAACCATCTCATCGTTTCCGATACGCTTCCCAACCCACACGCACATCGCGGCCTTCATCAAAGCGATATTCGAATACGTCGGCGGACAGCGATCCGGTGGCTCGCCCACAACAGCCATCTCCAAAGACCGGATCATGCGATCAACCAATCGCTGGGGCAACCGATCCTCGTACTCCTCGAGCGCGGTAGCAAACCCAAGCCCGATAAACTGTCGCCAGTTCGGATCGTAAGTTCGCCACATCACGACATCACCCTCCGAGGGATGTGGCTCGCCCACATAGCGATAAAAAGTACCGTGGTATGGCGTCCCCGGCTCATCGAACTGATTATCGATAATCGCATCAATCGTACGGCACGCTTGCTCAACATCATCACCCCGATTGCGAAGAAGAAGCCCCACCGCGAACCAGACCGAATTCCGAACCATTAGCACCGCATCATTCTGGCGATGAGACCACAACAACGCGCTATCGGGATCCCAGAACCCCTCTGACCACTCGAGCGACTCAGTTGCGAGATGTCTCGCATAAGGCGACAGATCGGATAAAGAAATTCCTTCAGACATCGCGCATCTCCCTATTCAAATTTGCGTTCTTCATAATATACGCTCTCACTGCAAATCCCTACCGAGAAATTTCCATTGGGTTATGACGCCGCCGCATGTTGCCGCAACGCTTCGGCAATACGCGTGAAGCGCATATCTTCGGGAAACTGCGCGAGCCATTCCATCAACGTCTTATCATCCTCTGTAAACTCGGCATCGGGATCGGCACCACTTTCCAAAAGCAACTCTACCGTATCGAGATGCCCGTGCCCGCCAGCGCAATACAAAACCGTATGCCCGCGATCATTTGTGACATTGACATCTGCGCCATGCGCGATCAACAAACGCACGATTTCCGTATCGCCGTTGCGCGCCGCGTGATGAACAGGCTGATCCCCGCGACCATCTACCGCCGTCGCCAGATGGGGATGCCTGTTGAGCAACGCCTGCACCCGCGCTACATCAGCGAGAAAAACAGCCCCCAGGAACTGCCGCGACAAATCATCAGTAGGACGGACATGGGGATCCAGAGCACCGTATTGAATAAGCAGCGAAACAATACCCTTATTATCCGGAACCTCGCCAGCGTAGTGCAACACATAGCCATCATGAGCGGACAGATCGGCACCCGCCTCAATAAGCAGTCGCACGATATCCTCGTGTCGCCACAATCCCGCGTGAAAAATTGGCCGCCATTCGTATTCATCATCTGCGTCAACAACAGCGGGATCGGCAGCAATCATTTCGCGCACAGCGTCGATATCCCCACGCCTGCATGCATCGTGAATTGTCTCACTCATCATTCACCTTTCATTATTTTGTTAAAAGCGTCTTCGAGCAATAACAGAATGAAAACAAAAGCCATCTCGGGGTTCCAATCTGCGATAGTACTCCAACCTGAATGACTTCTGCAAAACTTTCAGAAGTGTCTCAGTTCTTCTCAGAGAAAAAAATCGCTTCGGTTCGTAAGAATCTCGCTCCAAAATCCCCTCAAAATCCTCGCCTCCCCACACGCCAACATACATCAACCCATCCTCCACGAGTCGCGTCGCGATCAAATCGAAAACCTCATCTATATCTGCCTGCGGGATATGCAGCAGACAATTCATAGAATACACCGCATCAAAAGACTCGCTCAACTGATCGAGATTATAGCAATCCAAAACGCGAGCAGAAACGCCCTTCTCTCTCGCCAGCTTTACCATCGCAGGCGCATTGTCAACCGCAACAACCTCGAACCCTTGCTCCTGAAAGAATTTCGCATCGTGACCGGGACCACATCCCAGTTCGAGAATAGACCGTCGTCGTTCATCTCTCAAACACTGCAAAAACGCGCTCCTCTCTCGCACCTTGAACTCATCAGTGAAACTATGCTCCCTCTCCAGCGCATGTCTTTCATACGAGGCAATCAAGCTATTGGTGAACTCCATGAAAGCCTCCTCAAAATGGATTGGCAGATGGGAACAGCTTGATTTTCAGCCACAGCCTCTTTATTATGCCTTACAACTTCCACAAAACCAAAGACATTTTTTGTAGATAGGGCAAAAAACTTTATGACAACAGACCAAATCAAAGCGCGTCTTGAAAGCGACAAAATTCAAAAAATTAAACTCGCTGGCTTCGACATCGACGGCGTTATGCGCGGCAAATACATATCGCTCGACAAATTCTTTTCCGCCATCGAAAAGGGCCTGGGCTTCTGCGATGTGACATTTGGCTGGGATATGATCGATCAACTCTACGAACAACCCACCGTCACGGGCTGGCATACCGGATATCCTGACCTCCTCGCCAAAATTGACCTCAGTACCTATCGCGTAATACCCTGGGAACAAAATACCGCGTTATTTTTACTCGACTTTTACGAAAACGAAAATCAGCCACTTGCGGTATCCCCGCGCCAACTGCTCCAAACAGTCGTACGCAAAGCGAATGACATGGGATTTCAGCCATACATATCCGCAGAATACGAATACTTCATCTTCCGGGAAACGCCCCACTCCCTGGAAGACAAAGGATTTGAGAACATGACCCCACTCTCGCCAGGCTGGTTTGGCTACAGTGTGTTGCGGGCATCTGCGGCTTCAGAATTTGTCCACGCAATAATCGATGGAATGGGAGCGTATGACGTTGAACTGGAAGGAATACACACCGAAACCGGACCCGGCGTATATGAAACCGCGATTCGGTACGACACGGCGTGCAACGCCGCAGACAAAGCCGCCCTATTCAAAACAGGCGTAAAAGAGATCCTATCCAGACACGGACTCGTCGCAACCTTTATGGCGAGATGGAGCCCGGACTACCCCGGCTGCAGCGGGCACCTGCACCAGAGCCTGTGGAATTTAGAGGGGGACACAAATCTATTTGCCGATGAATCAGATCCACAGGGCATGTCTCAAATAATGAAACACTACATCGCGGGACAAATCGCTACAATGCCCGACATAATGGCATTGATATGCCCGACCATAAACTCTTACAAACGGACAGTCCCCGGAGCCTGGGCGCCGACCAACGCCTCCTGGGGAATTGAAAATCGAACCGCATCTCTCCGCGCGATTCCAGGCACATCCCCTGAATCCACACGCACCGAATATCGACTGGCTGGCGCCGACGCCAACCCCCATATCTCGATGGCGGCCAGCCTCGCCGCCGGACTATACGGCATAGAACATCAACTCGACCCCGACGATCCGTTTAATGGAAATGCCTACGAAGCCCCCGAAGGTCGATTTGATCCCTTGCCAAAATCACTTGAAGAAGCAACAGATCGATTAAAAAACAGCGAAATTACCCGCACTTGTCTCGGCGACGCATTTGTAGATCACTTCGCAATCACCCGCGAACACGAAATTGCGGAATATCGCCGCGCCATAACGGATTGGGAACTCAAGCGATACTTTGAAATCATCTGAACGCCTCCACAATATAATTCCCTACCCGCAGGGCATTTGCCGCAATCGTCAAACTCGGATTGACGCCGCCAGATGTGGGAAACACGCTCCCATCCGTCACAAACAAATTGTCAATCCCCCTGAACTGGCAGTTCTCATCCAATACACTCGTCTCTTCATCATCGCCCATACGCACCGACCCCACGCCGTGGGAAAAGGTATCAATGCGATACGTATGAAAAAAAAACGCGCCCGACGCGCGCAAAATCCCTTTGGCCTTCTCCACCAGATAATCGCGGCGTTCGCAATCACGCGCTGTGTACTGATGTATGACCTGTGCGCGGCTAATTCCATACACATCCTTCTCATCTGCCAGCGCAACGCGATTCTCAAACTGCGGCTCATCCTCTGCAACACACAACAGATTTTGCAAAAAGCCAGCAGCTATTGCCGTCAGATTTTTAAGACCAAAAGGCGCGTGGTGTTTCAGTGCTATAGGCGACGGCGTGTAAATATCCTGAATCACCCCTACGGCGCGACCGTCCTGCTCTCGACAATCCTCGTAAAAATCCGAAAAACACACCTGCTTGTGAAACACCTGTTCCGGATTCGTGCGAAACGGAAACACCCCCGCCACAACAGCATTGCAATGCCGCATCAGAAAACGCCCTATCAAATCGCCCTGCGGAAACGAATGCAACTCTGACCGCAACAAAATGGCCGGACTTTGCAGCGCACCCGCAGCAACAATAGCAATGGGCGCAGGCACTTCAAACGCCTTTTTTGTTCGCCGATCCACACACGCCACAGCGCACACGCGCCCCCGTTTGCAAATAACACGCGCGACCTGCACCCCCGTCAAAATATCAGCCCCTGCATCCTGCGCCAACTTGAGCAACGTCACAGTCAGATCATTTTTAGCCTCAATTTGACACGGAAACCCATCGCAGGTCAAACATCGAATACACACGGTTCGCGCCCGATCCGAAAAATTGATCGCTAACGGTATCCGAAAAGGCCGATACCCCAGCGCGCGTCCAGCATCCCAAATGCGTTGTGCAGGATGGGAAAGTTCAATAGGCGGATACAAATAATCCCCTATTGGCGGCTCGCACGGATCGGTACCCGCCTCTCCATGCACTTCCAACAAACGCTCGACGCAATCGTAATGCGGTGCCAGATCCCCATACAAAATCGGCCACGCGACCAAATCTTCTTCGCGCAGCCTCAGCGATGCCCCACCGTAAAACACGGACATCCCACCAACCACTTCATTCTCGACCACATCTGAAAAATCGCGGTCCTCATATTGCCTGACGCGAAGCGGCGATGGGCCCTGATAGCGTTTCTCTACCAGCACAGAACGGGGATCCCAATCCTCTGCATCGCGCCTTGCCCAATCGCCCCGCTCCAACAGCAAAACCTTCATACCCGCCGCAGCCAACACATAAGCGCAGGCACTACCTCCAAATCCCGTACCGATAATAACAGCGTCGTAATCGTTAAAATTCATTAAACCTCAAAAACATACAAAACAATTAGCCCAACAATAATGACCAGTGCCCCGTAGTGGAATTTTTCTCTGGCATCAATACACCGCTGAATCCGCGGCAAATCGGGACGAAATTTGCCCGACATCGTACGCTGAATATAAGTCTTGTAATACTCCACAACAAAACGCTCCAACCCGCCATTCATATACACCAGAAATCCCAACGATATGGGATGCATGGGATCATTTAAAAAATAGAACAGAGGCGAACAAATCGCCAGCACCAGACCCGACCGCTGAAACTTCAAAATTTTAAACCCCTCAAACGGCGCGTCTTTATACGCCCCGCCAAGCGACACCAGCAGACCCGTAATATAAGCCGTTAGAAGAAATACCCAGAAACTCGTCACAGGCGCGGGAATCAACAACACGGCAAAAACGCCCAGCACCAGCACAGTACCAACCGCATAGCGCAACAAATCGCTCGCCACATACCGACCGAAAAACGTAATGCGAGAGGGCACAAAATACTTGTCCTGATCTTCCGTGCGAAAAAACCCCTTGTAAAGCTCGGCCAAAAACCGTTCCAACCCCATAATCAGAAAAAAAATCTGAACCCATCCCAACGCAGAAAAACTCGCCTTAAAAATTGGTACAAAATACAACACCGCAAAAATCACAACATGAAAATAAATACTCCGTGGAAACGTCCTGGGCTTAAAATCCTCATAAGGCGAATCCTTAAACGCCCCCCACAAAGACGTATAAAGTCCAGATACAATACTCACACCCAGGCCAATATAGAAATTCATAGCTTCATTCCGATTCGAGTGATTTCACTACTTCACCTTTTCCGCCTCACGCGCATTGCGGGCATTATGCCCTTCAAGCACTTCCAAAATAGCGGGCAACACCAGCACGGCAGTCACGAAACAGGTCAACAGACCAATCAACGCCAACCGCCCAATTGAGTTGAGACCGGGATGCGTCGCCATCATCAAGCAAAAAAAGCCGATCATCGTCGTCAGCATAGAAATGAACATCGCCCCACCAGTACTCCTGATCACCACAGGCATAGACCCGGGACCCTCCTCCCGATATCGGTGATAGAGATGCACCCCATTGTCAATCCCCATACCAATGATAGTGGGCAACGCGACCATATTGTAAAAATTGAGCTTCAAATCCTGCAAATACAGCGAACCACACATCCACACAGTACCACAGGCAAGGGGAAAAATCACCAGCAAAGCAGAGCGCAAACTGCGAAAATCAGTCAGCAAAATGAGAAACACAACAATCACCGTCAGCGAGATCGCACGCGGGCTATCGCGCAACATCAGGAGCAACATATCGGCAAAAATGATATTGGAACTCGACGAATAAAACACCTTGCCCGACTCGGTCTGAATCTCGTGTGAATCTTCGGCAAATGCAATGGCATTTTTTCCATCGCGCAACTGTACACTCGGCAAAATTTGTGCAAAATACGCCTGGCTTCCATCAATCGTCTCAAATTTTCTCAATAAATTTTCGGGCAAATCCTCAACCGAAAGTCTTTTGACATCCAACAAATCGCGCAGAGAATCGAGCTTTGCCTTTTGTGTGCCCCTGATCAACTTCGCGCCCTCGCCATCGGCCAGCGCGCGAATTTCTCCAATAATATCCAGCTTCTCGTCCTGACCGCGCAACTCTGTCCAGAGCGTTTTGACCTTGTCAATCGTCGGCGTCGGATCATCTTCGGCTATCTTCTTTTCCAATGCATCTACAATCTCATCGAGTTCCGCTTTGCTATCCGCCAGCACAATGCCATAAGACTGCGATTCGCTGCCGTATTTCGGAATCGTCGTCATCTTTTGTTTCACCTTCACCGATGCGGGCAAGTTAGAACGCAAATTGGTAAAATCGTATTCAAAATCTATATCGCGCAAATGAATACCCAGATACACCGTGAGGATCAGCGCGCAGGCAATCACCAACTTTGGATATGGAAAATGACCCCGGCTACCGCCCCAATTGTGTCCCCACACATGCCGCATGCGAATCCACATGAACCTTTGATCTGCCAGCACCAGCACAGCGGGCAATACAGTCGTCATAGAGACCAGCGACATGACAATGCCCGTACCCACAATAAAACCAAATTCAGAAAAGCCCCTGAAATCTGTCAGCGTCAGAGAAAAGAACGCAATAGACGTGGTTATCGCCGCCGTCAAAATAGCCTGTCCAGTCTGACTCAGCATCGTCTCTATCGACATTCGCACATCCGTCTTATCCATGCGAACTTCGAGATAGCGCGCAAACATGTGAATGCCAAAATCGATCCCCAGACCAAACAAAATCACAAACAAAAAAGCCGTCATGGTATTCAAATTGCCGATAATCCAGTACGTAATCGCAAATGCCCAGATCAAGCCCATCGCCAGCGGAATAGCCACAAAAAAAGCCGCCAACGGCTGGCGGAAATAAAACGTCAAAAGCGCGACAATACCCATGACACCAAATATCAACGTCGAGCGGACATCGCTTAAAATGGTATCGTATTCGTCAATCTTGTTCTTAAACGGCCCTCCGTATTCAATCGACATCCGAGGGTGATACGCGCGCGGATTCACCTTCTTGACCGCCTGCTGAATCACCCACTGCATATCTTTGGCAAAACCGATATTGCTCACCGTACCCGCTGCCATCGCCTCCAATGCCAGGATGGTACGGTCGGGATTGGTATAATACGTCTCATCTCCATTATCCGCCGTGCGATACTTAGCCTCAATATCCGAAAAATCGAGCACGGCTTCTTCTTCATCGAGAGAAATATACAACGGCGACAGCTTCAACTTTTCCTGGATGATATAATCATCTATGCGCGTGAGAATCTCATCCAAATCATCCGTTTCCATAAACAACAGCGCGTTTTTGCGATAAAATTCTGCATCTCGCTTGTAATCGACAAAATTGATATAGGTCTCGTATTTCTCGTCCTGTAATTCACGTGCCAGATCCTCGACAAAACGCCTGTTTGCCTCAAAATCGGGACTTTGCACCAAAACCACCAGACTGCCCACACCGCCCACGCGCTGTTTGATCTCATTGAGCGTCTTCACACTCTGATAATTTTCCGGGATCAGGGCAACGAGATCCGTCTCGAGCTTCCGTCCAAGCCTGTACACAAAAATACTGCAAAAAGCCGTCAACAAAATCGACACCACAAGAATACCTTTGTAGTGCCGATAAGTCCACCCCGCCAAAAAACGAAGCACCGCTTCAACCAATGAGTGCCACCTTTCTAATCCGACGTATCTTCACTCAGTTTTTCTTTTAATTTATCCATCAAGCCTTCAAAAGAAGACCTGCGAATCTCCCGGCGAAACTGCGACCGGTTGCTGCGCGCAATACTCAACTCATCGATGACCATATCGTAAATCAACCACTTGCCATCAACGAGATGCAATTTATAGTCAATCGTACTCGACTCGCGCCTGTAATACACCACCGTCTTGACAAGGGCCTGTGCGCTATCAGCCTCAACGCCCGTATAATCGATCTTTTCCGCTTTCGTATATAACGCGGGATCGGCGTAATTTTTCTCGATCAACTGCCTGTTCACAGCCACAAAATCGGCACGCTCTTCTTCTGTTCTCGCTGTCCAATCTCGACCGAGAGACTCCCGGCTAAATGTTTCAAAATCGAACAACTCACCCACGATAGATTTAAGCGCGGCGCGCTCTTCGGGCGTATCACCCCCGGTTTCTGAACGCACAATATCCTGAATCGCCCGGTCGCGGCTCTTCACCATATCGAGCAGTGCATCACCCTGATCAGATGCGCTCGCCACACCCATTAAAACGAGCATCAGGAACGCAGGTCTGAACAATAAAATCATAACATATCGCCTATGAATATCAACAACTTGTTTACAGACGGTATCTCCGTCCTGTTTAGTATCTTTGCTACGTCAAAGCAACAGAAAATAGCCTCAGTATTCATAAAAAGAAAGAATAGCCTATCGCGCAACAAAATTCTAATGATTTTTAGAAAAAATACCGCGTACAAACAAACTTCTGTTGAAGCTATACACCCCCCAACAGAAGTTTATCCCAATTCAAACAGGATTTACATCAATCCGCTTTCTCTCCCACATCCACATTCAAAGCACCGCGCGCGCGAAGCATCTGCCCGCCAAAGCCAAAAATACCCGCCGTCAAAAACGCAGAACCAATCACGAGGAACCAGTACATACCCTCAATACTATTCGCGACAGCCAGTGTGCAAAAGAACGCGGCAAAAAAATCGCGGCGACTCACAAATTTGAGCGACATACAAAAACGGTGAAACCACCCGCGTTCACTCTCGGGAACATCGCTCGAAAACGCCATATTAAAACTCACAATACTGCCGGATCCCACCACTTTCATATACAGAAAAATCAGCAATACCCCCAACAAATCCATAAAAACCATCACACCGCCCAGCAGGGGATAAAATGCCTCGCCCGTATATGCGTACATCCCGGCGAGCACCGCAGTAAAAAACACGAGATAGGACATATTATCCGCCAGCGTATCGACCCACTCGCCCATGCGAGAACCCATAAATTTTAATTTCGCAATCTCACCATCGCACCCATCTACAATAGACGCAAACTGAAACAACAGCCCACCCAGTGCCAGATGCAAATAACTCGCACTCCCCTTAAAAACCAGCCATGCCGACAAAAAACTCAACAACATCGTCGCAATAGACAACTGATTTGGCGTGATGGGCGTATGCACGAGCAGGCGAGAAATGCGCGTGGAAATTTTGCGATTGAAATAGCGCGACACAAAACCATCGGTCGGCTTACCGAGCCTGCGAAACAGCTCCTGCTCCGCGTGAACATGTGCCTCGGGCGTATCCACATCGAGCCAAAACGCGCCATCGATATCCGCAGTCCGCATACTGCCTCTCTCAGCCAAAACGCGAATCCCCCCCGACAATGACCCCTCGCCCTCTGCAATAGACCGTTCCAGCGCGCCAAACAAAAATGGACTGCACAGAAAAATCCCCGTATCCACCGCATTGAAATCGGCCAATTCTTTTCCAATTTTGCTCACGCGATGGTTCCGTGTCATCACCTTCGTAGCATCTTCCATATCAAAAATGCCATCGATATCTGTATCGACGCACAGCACGGCTTCATCCTGACCAACCGGCATACGGCGCAACTTGACCAATATCTCGGGATCAAACAGATGATCGGACATCAAAAGAATAAACGGCTCATCGACATATTCCCTGGCACTCAATACCGACACCCCATTGCCGCGCGCCCATTCCTTATTTTCAACCCAGTCAATCGCCACATCCGAAAGCTGTGGATCATCGGCAAGCGCGTGCATAATCTCCTGGCACCGATATCCAACCACAACCACAAACTCTGAAATGCCCGCACGCATAGCCGACAAAATCGTGCGCTTGAGCAATGGCACGCCGGCCAGGGGCACGAGAGGCTTGGGCAAATCCGCCCCATAACCTCTCAACCGACTGCCCATACCGGCGGCAATAATTACAGCTTTATTCACCATAACTTCTACAACCTTTCGCAATATCCCGAGCGATTTACAAAAGACTGCGTCCAACAGCCCGTTGTAATCGCGCCCAGGATCGGTTAAAATCGAACACTGCTTCGTAATACTTGGCGCGAATAATGCCGTACTCTTTTGCGGCATCTATCATATCTGACGCTTCTTCAAGCCCGGCATTAAATCCATCGCGAACCGATATAAACCACCGGCGGGTCGCCCGCCGCGCCGTGCTGGCAGCCGCCATATTTTTTTGTGCCTCGATCAACTCGCGGTAAATCTTCTCAATTTCAATTGCCACGCCCTTCTCGGCCAGTTGCTTCTGATACAACAACTTCTGATATTCCAAACTCGCTTTCCGCGCCTTTGCCGAGGTAAGCCCAAACGACAGCGACTGCCGAACACCTATCACCGCCCCTGCCTGCAAAATATTGAAATCATCTCTGGCAAAAGGACTTAGTTGATCGTCGCGGTTCGGTGCGTAGCCATACTTAAATTGACCCGCAATAAATACCTGGGGATACTGCTCGCCTTTTGCCACCTGCATTAGAGATTCACGCACCTGTACGACAGCCTGTAACTGCTGCATATCCTCGCGCGCTCCCGCGCGTTTGAGATAAAACGCAAGCGGCTCAATCTCCACATCAACCGGCGTTAAAGGCCCAGCAAGAGTCAGCGAATCCCCCTCGCTCAATCCCAGAAGCAGGCGCAAGGCAGACTCGGCAAGCACTTTTGTTTTCGCCGCTTCGTGTACTTTTTCGCGCACATCAAAGGCAAACCGATCAATGCGGTTCAGATCCGCATACGTAAAATCGCCCTCTTCTACCTCCAGCTTCTCCGCCACAAAATCGCGCGCCGTTTGAAAATCACTTTGTGCCTCCAGCGCCAGTGCCCACAAATCCTGTGTCAGTTGCAATCCAAAATACACCTCGGCAACCTGAAGCTCCAGATCGCCCCGCGCTTTTCGCAGCCCCGCCTGTTGAGCCGTCACCCCTGCCATAGCCGCTGCTTTGGCCCCAGACAAATAACCGAATGTGAACAGAGGTTGCACAACTGTCGCTTCTGTACGCGTAAAAATACTCAAATGACTCAGCATGGTCTCGCCAGTGAGCGCGTCACCGCGCGCCTCGGGCGAAGGACCAATAACAGATCGCAGTTCAAACTGCGGCAAAAAGCGGATGGCATTGGCCTGATCTAATTGCGCCCGCGCAATATCGACATCAACCGCTGCCGCACGCACGCCGGGATGCACGCGCATCGCCCGTGCAATACTCGTGGACAAATCATACGTTTCGGCACGCAGAGAATGCGCACAAATAAAAATCCCCAAATAGGACACACACAACTTTAGCATGTGTGAAAAAAA
>JAPPIE010000383.1:2169-9476 GCA_028874765.1 Gemmatimonadota bacterium | reverse complement strand
TCCACATATTCACCGCCGCACCGCCATCAAAACAAATCCAAAAGACACCCAGAAAATTTTCCGGATGCGCCGGATCAAGGCAACGCCCAATCCCAATTCGGGTGTCAATCCCAACAATTGAAAAAGAAACACATGCCCGCTCTCAAAAACGCCGACACCAGATGGAATAAAGAAAAATGCCGTGTTTATAATCAACGATAAAGACGTGAGCAAAAAAGCGGTCAAAAAAGATTGTGGCTGCCCCAACAGGCTGAGAATCGCATACACTTCAAAAGTCCCCAAACCCCAGCTCAGCATGTGCAACGCCATACACAGCCAGAACCCCAGGCGATTCTGCCGGTAAAATGTCGCAATCGTCCGATCAACTTCTTCAAACTTTTCGCGCCTCGACTCCAAAAAAGAGAGACGCAACTTCTTTAAAACATCCAGCAACCACACAGACGCCCGCTGGCGCTGAGACACATAAGCCGCCACAATCCCAACTGTACCCAACACCAGAGCAGCTCCCAATCCAATCTGCACCTCTACTGGAAGCGGAAACATGCCCACGGCCAACCCCGTGCCGATCAGCGCAAAGACCAGACCGCTCACCAATTCAACCGTCTTATTGATCACCAGAGAGGGTATGCCCTGCGTCACAGAAACTCGATCGCGCAACATATACGCTTTGGCCACCTCACCGCCCACATGGGAAGCTGGTGTGACATTGCCAACAGCTTCTCCCGACAACTTTGTGCAAAAAAGTGACCAAAAATGTGGACGGTCGCCATCAAAACACATCGCCCATGCCCACGTATTGCTCACATGCCAGCCCAGTGCAATGAGCAAAACAGGCACATAGCCCCACCCCATCTGCCGCACTTGCGTCCAGGCGGCGATAATCCCAACCTCGTAAATCAACACCAGCAGCAGCGTTACCCCAATGCCCCACAACATCACCTTGCGCGCAGTTTTCATTCGCTATCTATCCCAAAAGAAACGGCGACCAAAATGCGCCGCCGTTCGTCAATAATGCCTTATAGAACACCGTCAATTAACCCGCATAATCACATGATAGCCCAGAGGGGTTTTGACAACCCCACTGACTTCATTGGGTTTGAGCTTCATCACCGCGGCTTCAAAATCCGGGTGCAAATCACCCTTGGAAAAAAACCCTGTACTTCCGCCATTTTCTTTTGAAGGATCAATAGAATAACGCCTCGCCAAAGCGGCAAAATCCTCTCCGGCTTTGAGCTTGTTCAAAATTTCCTGAGCCTCAATTTCCGTCTTCACCAGAATATGCCGCACCCGCATCTTCCCCGCCTGAATCGACTTAATAATATCCAGATTCCCCTGTGCATCGCGCAGCGTACTGGCATCCTTACTTTCGGCCATTGCCGTTTCATACGCTCTTCGCGCCTTATCAAAATCTCCCCGGGCCGAATAAATAAACCCCAAATTGTTGTGAACCTCGGCATCTTTGGGATCAATCGCCAATGCCTTCTCGTAAATCACACCTGCAGAATCGACCTTCTCTTCGCCCAAATACAGCAAAGCCAACCGCTTATAGGGCGCAATCCACCTGGGCGCACGCTCGATACAGGTCAACAACTCGGCCTTGCCCTGTGCAATATCGCCCCTGGCCACATAGACTTCTGCCAGTCTAAACCGCACCAAATTGCCATCGGGCGCGCGTTCCAAAATGCCCAGCATCTCGCCAATACTGGCATCAAAATTGCCCCGGGCCGCGTACAACTGTGCAAGTGCATCGCGCACCTCGAGATCCTCCGGAGCGAGATCGCGCACCTTTTCCCATGCTGCCTGTGCCATATCCAAAGAATCCACCTCTGCACTCATAAAACCGAGCGCGCGATACACAGATGGATCTTCTGGCGCAGTATCGACAGCCTGTCGATACGCCGCAAAAGCCTTCTGCGTCATCCCCAGCGCGTGAAAAACCCCACCCCGATTGACCATCAACATCACATTGTCCGGATTGGCAACAAGACCGCGATCCATAACGGCAATTGCATTGAGTGTATCGCCAACCGCAATATGAATCAACGCCAGAGATTGATACGCCTCGATAAAATCGGGACGGCGTTTGAGCGCGGCTTCAAAATCGGCAATAGCTTCTCCGGGCTTGCCCAGATCACTATTGAGAGATGCGCGTTCTGCCAGAAGCAAAGCGGGTTCACCGCTTTGCCCAATCCCCTGATCAAGCACAGAAAGAGCCTGAGAAAATTTGCCCTGCCGAACGAACACCAACGCCAGATCGCGATATCCGCGAACAGAACCCGGTTTAATCTCCACCACCTTTTGAAAAGCGGCTACCGCCGCATCCAATTGCCCGGCCTCTGCATAAAGCATACCCAAAAAACCGTGCGCTGCCACACTATCGGCATGTGCATCGACAAAAGCGCGCGCCACCTCGAGGGCATCATCAATTTTGCCCTCGCTGTAATGCGCCTCAATCTCTTTCAAAAAATCCCGCGCATCCACAACTGGAGCCTGAAAAAATATCATACCCCATACAAAACACAGCATCCACCGTTTCAAAACTCAACCTCCATCCTTGACAATAGCAACACAACACAATATAATCACATCTCACTTATGAAAACTCTAAAACAAAACATCGTACCACTCATAGCCTTTCTAATCGCGGGAAGTACAGCGATACTCGCTTACGACCACTTGTCCTACGTAATTCCCTATGTGGTCTTTAAGTATCCCATCGCCATTGTCGTGCTCTACGCTTTTTTTCAGCTCATCGCATTTGCAGAGCGTCGCCGCAGTGCCCAACTCGACGAAGTGGGCTTGCTTCGGCCTCTGCGCGACGGCGCATTCCTCGTATGCTTGCACGCACACCTGCGCGACCTCGGCATAGACCTGAACCTGTTATCATCGGCATCCAGCATGCACCTCGCCCTGTTGTCCTGGGCGGTCGCCCTCATCGGATATTATGCCCTTGAGCAACCCGGGGGACTACCTGGTCGCACAATTAAAATCCTGTCCTCTTCTGCCACGCGCATCACAATCTGTCGCGGACTCATCATCTCGGGACTGCTGGGCGTAATCGGTACATTCGCGGCAATTGTGCAACCCCTCTGGCTCGTCCTCCCCCTGCTTCTGGTATTCATTCGCGCCTATCTGCGTCCCGGAGACGGATCGTGAACGTAGAAAATGAACGCCTCAACACCCGCGCCGCCCTGCTCAACCTCTTGACAGCAATCCTCTGGGGCGGCAATTCCGTATCCATCAAAATGGGGCTATCTGGTATTCCGCCGCTTTGCCTGGCCGGTATGCGCTTTTTGCTCGGCGGACTCGTCGTCTATATCTGGACGCTTCCGCTGAAAATCGACCTGAAACTCAAATCCAACGAAAGACGAGGCATTATCGGCCTCATTTTTCTTTTTCTCGCACAGATCTACCTGCTCAATGCGGGAACCGATTACACCCTCGCCAGCCGCTCGACCATCTTTATCTCGGCCTATCCCTTCTTCACCGCCTCATTTGCACACATCTTTATACCGGGCGACAAAATCAGCACGCGCAAAATGATCGGCATGGTACTGTCTTTTCTCGGCGTAATACTCATCTTTGCCGAAAGCCTATCACTCGGCGAACTTCAACATCTTTTAGGGGACATCCTCGTACTCGCAAGTGCCGCTCTGCTCGGCGCTCGCCAGGTTTATCTCAAGCGTCTCGTCCAGAACATACACCCTGGAAAAGTCTTGATCTGGCAATCCGCACCCAGCGTACCCATCTTTTTTTTACTCAGTACACTATTTGAAACACAAGCCATTCAACTCGATATCCGCGTCCTGAGTGCCGTTCTCTATCAGGGGCTCGTCGTCGCGGGATTTTGCTTTATCCTCCTCACCAGCCTGCTGAAACGCTATTCGGCCAGCCGCCTCTCTGTATTTGGATTCATCACCCCAATTGTCGGCGTCGTCGTCAGCAACCTCCTCCTCGGCGACCCCATCTCACCCATCCTCCTACTCAGCCTCGCACTCGTGGGCATCGGCATCACCATTGTCAATACGTCACAGTGAGCAAAAGCACAGCCTATCAATCTATGCGGTCTCATTATACGCCGCAAGAAAAAACTGGTTTCAGAATCCAATGTACGCACTTTACCCGAGCCGAATATCCGGCAACTCAAAATCGTCGCCCGTGGCTTCAATCCACTGTGCAAGGCGCGCGTGGCACCGTTCCTTCTCCTTCTGAAACGCCCTGTTATAGACGTAATTCGCCTGTTCGTAGGGATCATCCGCCGTATTGAAAAGCAACCAATCATTACCCGGCGTACAGGCGTATTTCCACCCATCTCGCATCACCACAGCCCGCCACGCCTTATTCACAGTATGCGAATGCATCTTTCGGGGAATCTGCTGTAAATACGCCGAATCGGGTTCTGCATTTCTATTGGGCTTGCCTTTGAACTCAGCGGCATTGCTGGAAATACAGTGCCCCGAATAATCGTGTCCGACCATACCCTCGGGAACGGAAATACCGCAAAGACCCAGCGTAGTAGGTGCAATATCCACATGATTGATCACCGCATCGGTAGATCCCGTATTCATATTAGCACCACCCCCCACCTTACCGATAATAAACGGAATGCGGACCGACTCTTCCCACGGCGATGATTTGCCAGTCTGCGCGTGGCTCCACAGCATATCGCCGTGATCGGAAAAGAAAATCACATAAGTCTCCCGATCAACACCCATATCTTTGAGCGCCATGCGAATCCGCCCCACATTGTAATCCAGATTCTCCACCATCGCGTAATATCCCGCATGATCCAGGGCTGCCCGCTCGCGGATCTGGGGAACAACCGGCACATTGCGCCGAAGCTGAATATCCGACGGATGAATCCGGGGCGCTCCGCCATCTGGATTGGTAGGCGGCACAAAAGGATTGTGGGGCGGCTGCACCGAAAGCACGGCAAAAAACGGCTGATAGTCTTCTTCATCACCCACATGATCCGCGAGATGGTCTAAAAACAAAGACGTCAGGCTATCCGTTTCGTACCCTTCCAGACGCCGGGGCGTTTCGCCCTCCGAACCATAAACATAGCACTCGTTCTGATTGTTATTATTCTCATACCCCATCCAGTACTGAAAATTCCCCCTGCGCTCGGGAGGAACACAGTTCTCCCGCGCATTGGACCCGTCCAAATGCCACTTGCCCACATAAGCCGTGTGATACCCCGCATCATTAAAAGGCATAGCAACAGTCGGAATCGCCGGATCCAGCGGAGACGGCGTCTGCGTCACCCCATTCTGGTGCGGATAAGTACCCGTCATTAGCGCGCCCCGAAAAGGCGAACACCACGGCGCGCCGGAAACCGCACAGTCAAAACGCATGCCCTCTCGCGCGAGATTGTCGATATTCGGCGTAAACACATTGGGATCGCCCCGATAGCTCAATGCATGCGCGCGGTGTTGATCCCCAAAAATCCAGATGACATTGGGCTTGCGTACAGGGCGAAACGAAAATTGTTTACTCATAGAAAAAACCTTTCGAGTTGATTGTAAAAACATATCAGAGCCTGAATAATATAAGCCATCAGTCAGCAGATATGGATGCATTCCGCACATTTTTTTTTAAATTGTGAATTTTTTTATTGACAAGATTAGCATTTTTTTTTTTTTGTATTATATATACTAATATTTTATATCTCCATCTCAGAATAAATAATAGTCAAATCAACAGCCAACTTTTCCGATATTTTGAGACGCATTTCCCCATAACACTGAACGCAAGGAGATACGAATAGAAACTGATGAACTCGCTGGGTAAGCAGTTAGTTGCCTGCCTGTGCTGACTTGCCTGCGTGCAACGCGCAAGCAGGAGGCAGACAGGCACACCATTCGTTTGTTGCTCACAAAGGCAGTATAACCCTTAACAGGAGATTGTAGCATGCCAGAAAATAGTTTTGAACACACCACATCCATAGCGGGACTCACCTGCAAACCGCTCTCTATTCTCTCCGAGGCCATTTCAACACAGGAAATGAACATGGCTCGGGGAGGGACTGGGGGAAAAAAAAATAAATGCGAAGATGAAGATCCAATAGATTGGAACACGGGACCTACTTTCTCGGATATTATCAGCTCTATTTTTGGTCCTACTCCTGGATCTGGGACACCACAATCACCTGATTTTGGGCACTATGGACCACAGATATCACCAGCCGAGATGTTTAGCCAAGGGGATCCGATAATCGACTGGACGGAAACAGACAATGTTTATGATCCAGACGCTCTCGAGGAGTATTTTTATAGTGATCAGATGGCACCAGAGGAGGACAACAGTGGAAATTGTGGTGAGGGAGAAGATGATGATGAGAATTGTGAGTATTGTGATGATGAGAATTGTGATGGCGATTGTGCCAATGATGAGGAGGATGGTGAGGAGGATGGACTTTTTGATGGATTTGAGACAACAGGACAAGATAATACGAGAGTAGGTAACTGATACTGTACCCTCTTAACACTACATAGTCCGGTTTTTAGGGATTATATGACCAAGGAGGTTCTTTCAGGCTTGCTGGAAGAACCTCCAGATTTTATACTGTGCTGTGCAAGAATGCATACAGACAGACGAAGCAACCCTTTTCAACTTTGCTGAGTATCAAACATGATAAAAACTTACGCCCTCATCTCGTTCCTTGCATGTGTCTTATCGAGTACCTGCTCAGCCTACCAGCTTATTGGGACAGAAGCATTATCAGAAGAATTCGTCGCGCAACACTACGCCATCAACCCCAACCTCGACGCCGTTATCGTTGTAGATAAAACAATCCCGACATTTGAATACCATACCTATTACAGTGCTGGTTCAGCAGATGAAGAGGAAGGGAAACAAGGGCGGCTACACTTCTTAGAGCATATCATGGCAGGTACTGGAAGCCATGAATATGGAAAACTCAACCAAATCATAATCGAGAATGGGGGACAAGGAAACGCCTCTACCTCTACTCATTATACGCGCTTCATAATGAGATTTCCAAAGGACAAATTTGATCTCGCAGTTGAGATAGACTCGGATAGATATTACAACACAAGGATTGATGAGGAGATTGTCGAAAGAGAAAGGAAAATCGTATTGACAGAAAGAAGTCGCAGAATGGCAAGCGTAACACGCAGATCTATAAATTATTTTTTTAGCCTAATCTTTGGAAAGAAAAATTTTAATGGCCTTGGTGCGGAAGATTTTCTTAAACAACTCAAACCTGATGATTTGAAAGATTACTATGAGAATTTCCTGCGCCGCCAAAAGAGATTGATCGTTGTAATCGGCGATGTGGATGTCGA
>JAPPIE010000383.1:0-2069 GCA_028874765.1 Gemmatimonadota bacterium | reverse complement strand
GTGCTATGCCGAACTGCCCCATGATACGTCCAGAAATAGGCTCCATGGTCTGATCCGTGCAGAATTAGAAAATCTGAAATTCATCTCCGAAGCAGAACTCAATGCGGCTCGAAACCAGCAATTGACCACAATGTATTCCGCATTCTACAATCGTTCAAGCATGGCTTATTCATTTGGGCGAGCATTTGCCTGCGCCAACGATCCCTTCCTATATCCCAAATTGATAAAAAATCTCAAATCCATTCGCAGAGAAGATATCCCGCGCATCATTGATCAATATCTGATGGATTATAATTCGATAACCCATTCCCTAACAGTACCGCCGAAAAAGAAAAATTCCTCTCAGTAAACCTTCTTTCGCTATGCAGTTATGGTCTTGACATGCGTAGGCTTTCTAACACTGCTGGAAGGTCTTATGGCACTGTAGGTATGGGTGAAAAAAATTACGCAAAAAGTTCTCCCGAAAGGCCAATGAATCATGCTCTTGAAAGTGATGCTTAGTTTTGTCCTGTGTTACGTGATCGGCGTCCTGACTGCTTTTGCAGAGATTCCCAACCACCATATTTTTTATCGCCAGGACAAACGCGCGCCCTTGACAAAAATTGAGATTGTCTTTCTCGGCGCCGGGAGTGGTGCGGAACAGCCTTCTCAGATTGGACTTGCAGGAACAGGCTCAAAATTGATTTGGGAGTCAGGAAAAAAACATGGGCACATGGATCAACTGGAAACATTAGGTACCCGTCTAAATACCTCTACCAGGTCCCTATACTATACAATATCCTTTTACGGTCTATCTGAGCACTGTGCTAAGTCGATAAAAATAGTCCGCGATCTCATATATAATCTCGAGCTTTCCGAATCCGACCTAGAACAGGTGAAAAAATTGATGGTTGCTGATATCCATAATTATCTCAGGAGAAGAACCTATTCGCTTATGAAAAATTTTGCACTTTCACAAACAAAAGGCATCAAGAAATCCGGATCCTTAAAAACCCTCAAAAACCTCTCGATTGAGGACATCAAACAATATTATGATCAACTTCTGAAAACAGACGTGGTATTTTTTAAGGTAATCTCAAACCGGGATTCTACTGAGATTGCGAAATGGCTTCGTCCAATTACGGAAAAACGAGAGACAGGCGGATTTGTGCATTCACTGAAATTCCCAACGACGGCTTATAGTGTTGGGCCTTCGGCTTTTGTCTTTAATTCAAACCGAAAGAATATTTCGTGTTATTGGCTGATCCCGTGTGGAAGTGTGGGCGAAGAAGATTATATTCCATCAATGATATCCAGGGCATTTGGACAAACTGATGCTCGGGGGTTGATCTATAAATATTTTAGAGAAGAGTTGGGACTGGTCTATAGTACTGGTAGCAATTATCAAGCAGAAGAAAATGTCAGATTTCTCGAAATCTACGCCGACCCTCAACGCCATAACAGCGAAGAATTGATCACAAAAATGTCCGATCTCATTCGAGGTCTTCCCGACAACCCTCGCTTTTGGGCGGCAATAAAAGCGTTGCGTGAAAGTCGCAATATCGCCTATGCCCACGCCCATGAACAACTAACACTACAGCGAAAACTGGACAATGAGGTATATCGAGCCATCTATAATCCACCACGCCGTAAAGGCGGTTCCAAGTCGGTTACCGATGCTGAGGTACGCGCCTTTCTCGAAAAATTCTTTGTGCCAAAAAATATGATCATGATCTTTGTCGGTCCGAAGGATCACATCATAGACATTCTGAAGAAACACTTGCCTGAAGTTGATATTCACGTTCACGATGTCAAAGAATTGATTGAGTAAATCCGCAGATGGACGCAGATGAAAAGGCAACCACAGATTAACACCGATATACACGGATGAAACCCGTAAATCAGAGGACGTAGCAATAACCACTGACAAGAGGAACCAACTGTGGAAGCGTTTATTATTATGACTATTCTCATTATTGTAGTCCTGGGAATTGGTGGACTCTTGGCAAAGCGTTTCTTTGGCTACTCCTGCTACGAGTGTGGATCCAAACTACAGCCTTATGAGAAATTGTCCGATGATGATAAGGCCG
>JAPPIE010000254.1 GCA_028874765.1 Gemmatimonadota bacterium | reverse complement strand
GCCAGACCACTAATTGCGGCCTCTGTCTCGGCCACTGGCTTGGATGCGGTTAGTGGTTCGACGCGTACGATCTTCATACCACCACTCAGGGTCAGTTCCAGGACCTGGCGCTGATTGTGATTGAGGGGAATGCTGTGCCACTGGCCGACGGTTTCGCCATCGGCGTTGCTGGCGCGGGCTGTATAGTACCCACTTACCCCGTCCGCGCTGGAGATGGTGAGGGACAAAGAGCCATTGGCATCTGTGACGGCGCTATAGGCGTAGTCGGCTGGCTGGCCTGCGATGGATCGCGCAAACGCGACGGTCAATCCCTCGACGGCGTCGCCCATAACCGTGGCTTCCACTACCGTATAGGGACCGTCCGGGACAACAACGGGTGCGCGCCCATAGAAGCCCGACCCAACGATGAAGTCAGCCGGGACTGTGCTTCCGTCTGCCCTCTGGATAGAAGCGGCGAACTCGCGTGCGTATCCCACCTTGGGAATGTCGGCGCTGTCGGTATCGTCGGTGGGATCGTCGAAGTAATACTCCACGAAGCCGCCTTCCGGGTCACTTTTCGCCGCTTCGATGACTTGAGGCAGAATGAACTCTCCAGTCACAGCGTCATGGACGGTCGGCACCAGAGGCCGATACTCGTATTTGTCCGGGAACGCTGCGTGAAATATGATGATGTTGCTGACAATATCCAGGACGTAGAGATACACCGAGCCGTGTCTCCAGGGTCCGTTCTCATCCCGCAAGGCGATCCTGGCTTGCGAAAGAGCGGCTGCATCGCCGGTCTTCAGGAGTTCAAGAAAGTAATTTCCCGCTTGCGTGACGAAGGCCTTCAGGGTTTCTCGATCTACCACCTCCTCGGCGGTAATGGTCGGGTCGCCGTAGTCGATCTCTTCTTCAACCACGTGAGATTCGTTGAGATCGAATCCCATGAGCATCACAATCGGAACGTTCCCTAAATTGGGCTCGACATAGACGGCGGCATGGCCGGAGGCGCCTGGTATTCCTGGTGATAGACCTGGAATAGGGGTGGTCGCGTCGAATGCGCCGTCCGGCTCCTGCGACAATGTGCCCAGGACGGCGGCGAAAGCCTGGGCGGCAATAGCAGGATCAGGAGAAGCCAGATTCGCCAGATCGGTTGGGGATACGCCCAGCGCAAAAAGGATCGCGCCATAAATCACGGGGTTGAGCAGCCTGCCCGACAATGCCATGTTCTTCGCGTGAATGTACACTCTGCCGTCGAGCGTCAGGCTCACGATGTACGTGGAACCGGAACGCCAAATTCCATCATCCTGCCTTATGATGCATCCGATATATACCGCTTCCTCCGTGGTCGCGTGCCCTTGGGCATATTCTCTGGACCGCTCTCTCACGGCCAGCGCGAAGTCCATCAGGGTCGCGCTGCCGTCTTCCACCTGTTGCGCCGTTACAGCCGGGTCCGCAGGAGGCGTCACGCCGGGAGGGGGTGGACAATCTGCTATGGCGGGAGGCGCATTGGAAAAGACGCCAGCCAGAACGAGCAGTCCGGTGAGTAAGGTTAGGGTTTTCTTCACGATGGTCCTCCTTTTGAGTTAGATTTAAGAGTTGCCAAAAAGGCGATATATAGATTTTTGGCTTATATATCGCCTTTGAATATATCACTGTTATTAAAAAAGGTCAAGTTTTACACAATCTAAAATTACATTAAAACCAAACCCTCGCCTGGTTATTCCGGGCGGGGGTTTGGTTGGCTTTGTGTGCGAGATGGGCAGACATTATTTTTTTGGCTTGACAGCACGCAAATCGAAAAATATACTGTAGCTGTTCGTTTTTCGGATGATAACTTGCAGGGAGATCAAAATGAAACGCCTGATGATATGCCTCCTGTCTGTGTTCGCGATGCAGGGATGTAGTGATCGTCTGTCAGATATGCAAACACAATTGGCGGGTACCTGGGTTTTGCAAAGTCGTCAATTACAAGATGGTACTGTGTTGAGTGATCCGCATGTAAAAGGATCGCTTTTGTGGGAGCCTATTAGTTCTCGAAAAGCACATGTTACGCTCAATCTTCTCGAAGACTTAAAAGATGGTACACCCCGGCGATTTAATTATGCTGCCAGTACGTATGAAATTTCTACGTCGGCGATTACGCGAGCCAGGCATGTGCTGGTTCGCCAGGGGTATCGGTCTTCTGCCGAAGCACCGATGTCGATTTATCCCAAGGCCAAAAGCGTGAAGGGGAAAATTACGGTTGAGGGCGATAAAATTGAGATTGCACACGATGAGCAGCAGTGGGTTTTTGAAGGCAATACGATGACGGCATCCTATGAGGGGGCATGGGTCGATACATGGATGCGGGTTCAGTAGGGGGTTAAAAAAAGATGAGGCGTACAAAAAAAGCCCGTTGATCTATATGATCAGCGGGCTTTTGCTTTGTGCGTTCGGCGC
>JAPPIE010000267.1 GCA_028874765.1 Gemmatimonadota bacterium | reverse complement strand
TTACCTCGGGAAATCGCCAACCCCAGACAGATGCTGGAGGAGAAGATCGCATCGCGCGAAGCGCGGATAGCGGTGATGGGATTGGGATATGTGGGATTGACTCTATCCGTGGAATTGGGTAAGGTGGGATTTTCTGTCACGGGAATCGATATATCGTCGCGCAAAGTAGATCTGGTAGAATCGGGAAAGTCCGATGTGCAGGGTGTATCGGAATTTGAAGTAGCGGGTCTCAAAGCTGTGGGAAAATTGACGGCAACGCGAGAATGCGATGTGCTCAATGAGGCCGATGTGATTGTGGTATGTGTGCCCACACCTTTAAATAAAACACGCGACCCGGATGTCTCGTTTATTTTGCAAGCATGTGGTGCAATCAAAGACCGACTGCGCTGCGGACAACTGGTGATTTTGGAGAGCACGACGTATCCAGGGACGACCCATGAACTGGTATTGCCCTTGCTCGAAGAAAGTGGCTTGAAAGTCGGGCGAGACTTTTTTCTGGCATTTTCCCCAGAGCGCGTCGATCCGGGCAACAGGGTTTATACCATCACCAACACGCCCAAAGTCGTGGGGGGTATTACCCCTTCTTGCACAGAAATAGGCACGCATTTTTATCGACAATCGATTGGCGAAGTCGTACCGGTCTCATCAACCCAGGCTGCTGAAATGACCAAGTTGCTGGAAAATACATTTCGCAGTGTAAATATCGGCCTGGTCAATGAAGTGGCACTCATGTGTGACCGCCTGGGGGTGGATGTTTGGGAAGTCATCGATGCCGCAGCGACCAAGCCGTTTGGGTTTATGCCATTTTATCCCGGTCCTGGGCTGGGCGGGCATTGCATTCCAGTTGATCCACACTTCCTGGCCTGGAAGTTGAAGACCTTGAATTACAATGCGCGCTTTATCGAATTGGCCAGCGAAGTGACGCGCAGTATGCCGGGCTATGTGGTCGAAAAAATCACCGACGCACTCAACGAATACGAACAGTGTTTGAAGAGCGCGAACATCCTGATATTAGGCGTAACGTACAAACCCGATGTACGCGATATTCGCGAGTCGCCGGCATTGGATATTATAGAAATGCTTCAGGAGAAAGGAGCGAAGGTCTCGTATTGCGATCCATTTGTGGATCACTTGCAGACAGAAAATTTGGATTTGAAAAATACCTCTTTAAATAAAAAAAATATAACTGAAGCCCATTGTGTGGTGATTGTGACCCATCACAGCAATTGGGATTATGAATGGATTGTAAGGCACGCGCGCTGTATTGTCGATACGCGCAATGCCACACAGGCCGTATCTGGAAAGAAAGATCACGTCTTTAAACTGTAACAGGAACTATATGCGTATATTACTAACAGGTGGCGCAGGGTTTTTGGGGTCGCATTTGTGTGACCGTTTGCTGGGTGAAGGGCACGAACTAATTGTCATGGATAATCTATTGACTGGACGTGCAAAAAATATCGCACACCTGTTTGGACGAGATGGTTTTACATTTATCAAACACGATGTGACGCAATACATCTATGTGAAGGGGCCATTGGATTATGTGTTGCATTTCGCCAGCCCGGCCAGCCCCGATGATTTTTCGCGCTATTCCATCCGCATCTTGAAAGTGGGCGCACATGGCACGCACAACGCGCTCGGTGTGGCGCGTGCAAAAAAAGCGAAGTTTTTTTTGGCCTCAACATCCGAAATTTACGGCGACCCGCTGGTGCATCCGCAGCCAGAATCGTATTTGGGCAATGTCAATACACTGGGCGTACGCGGTGTCTATGACGAAGCCAAGCGCTTTGCCGAAGCCATGACAATGGCCTATCACCGCGAAAGCGGGATCGATACGCGGATTGTGCGGATTTTTAATACCTATGGCCCCCGCATGCGCAAAAACGATGGACGAGCCATCCCCAATTTTGTCAATCGGGCACTGGCAGGTGAACCACTAAAAGTATATGGCGATGGCAGTCAAACGCGCAGTATTTGTTATGTCTCAGACCTGATTGAAGGGATCTATCGATTGATGCACACGGATTATCACGCGCCCGTAAACATCGGCAACCCATCGAGTGAAACATCCATGTTAGATCTGGCAAAAAAGATCGTTGAACTAACCGAAAGCAAAAGCGAAATCGCGCTGATGCCCAACGCGCAAATCGGCGACGATCCCCAAATGCGACAACCCGATATCACCCTGGCCAAAAAACTCCTGGGATGGGAACCCAAAGTGACGCCAGAGCAGGGACTGCGACAGACAATTGAGTGGTTTAGAGAAAATTAGGCTGGGGACCGCTTGACTGGAAGGACTAACTTAGATATATTTTGAACGTGCTGGGGGCGACACGGCTTCGACGGGGGTGGGGAGATAATAGCTGCGTGTCGAGGTGCCCAATCACCTCGTAAAACAATTGGGAAAAAACGCAACTGCGGACGATAACACGT
>JAPPIE010000474.1 GCA_028874765.1 Gemmatimonadota bacterium | reverse complement strand
CCAGAACATCCCCCGGGATCCGGGCGATTCCTGGGCGTATGACTTTGGCGTGGGTATTGCCAAGACCGGAGAGAGGGCGACCTATGGGATCGACCTCGTCCTGGAGCCGATCTCGAGCTACACCTGGGCCGATGCCGCGAGCGACACGGTCGGATCCATCGGCAATCTGATCCGAGCGGGCGAGAAGACGGTAGAGAACGAGTTCTCCTTTTTGAACGCGAAAATCCGGATGGGCATTGGGCACAACTTCGGCTGGGGCGGGTTCCAACTCGGTCTGCAGATGCGCTCCATACGGTACGACCTGGCCCAAACCAGTCACATCAAAGGCTCGACACGAAACCAGAGGGAGAGCTGGATGGAATGGACCCCGAGTTGGGGGCTACACTTCGACCTGGCCGAGTTTGATCTCCGCTACAGGGGGCGGCTGATCACGGGAACGGGCCGACCGGGAGTGGCAAGGATCGGCATGGCGGAGCTTGCTGCGGACGCCGACTTCCTCCCCGCGCCCGAAGGTCCATTGACGTTACGAGATGCCTGGGTAATGACCCACCAAATTTCGGTGTCGATGCCGATCCGGTAGGTCAGGTCGAAGCGTAGCGCAGGTGATACACGAGCGTCGCTCTGGATTACTTCAGCCGATCGGATAATTAGCATGGGTTTCGGAACCCATCCAGCAGATCAAACGTTGACAAAACAGGCCCTGTGACGCCATATTACAGGCATGTTGTTATCGATTCCAGGACCTTTAAAAGCCAGGCAGGAGATGCTGCTGGAGATTTTCTCCGTATCCGGAGAGGAAAGTGCATCTGGGATGCAGAATCCGGAGTATTTTTGATGGTTTCACGAGCAGGCAAAAGGTTACCGTCTCAACACAGGGGCCGCATTGGTCGCAGGCTGGTTGTGACATTTGTTGTTTTTGTATTTCTTGTGATCGGTAGCACGGGTTGGATATTGTATCACCTCACACGCAATAGCCTCGAGCGCCAGATGAGCGACCAACTGCTTGCTATCGCGCAACTTTCGGCGGCGGGTATTGATGGAGATGCGGTGCGCCACTTGCGTTCGGGGTTTGAGGGGGGCAATCTTCACGCACGGTTAAGAGCAAAGCTGGTCAGGTATGGAGATCTGGTCGGCGCCCGGCGGATTTACGTGTTTGACGATCAGGGACAGAGCCTGCTGGATACGGCGCCCGACGTGCCGATTGGGAGGGAATATACGCGGCTGCGGGTAGATCGGGAGGAATTGGCCGATGTCTGGCGAGGGCAGGCGTCGCATTCGGTTTTGTTTCGGGACAAAGCGGGTGTTTATTATCAATCCGGTTACGCGCCTGTGTATGCCGGAGAAGAAGTTGTGGCAGCGGTTGGCGTGGATATTGGGGCCGGATTTGTCGAGGCGATTCGAGCATTTCAGCGTTCTGTGCTGATTTTTGGAGGGGTGAGCGTGGTGTTGACCATAGTGATCGGTTTGGTTCTCGCCCGCACTCTGACCGGGCCGATTCATCGCCTGGTCAACTCTGCACAGGCCATCGGCGAGGGCGACCTCGAGCGACCAGTGGACCGGTCTGCCGGAGATGAACTGGGGTATTTGGGCCAGACCATGGAGGAAATGCGTCTGAAAATTCTGGACCGCGATGAGCACTTGCGGCAGATGCTGGCGGGCGTGGCGCACGAAATTCGCAATCCTCTGGGCGGTATTGAGATTTATGCGGGTTTGATTGCAAGCGATCTACCGGATGGAGACGCGCGCAAGGCCCACATTCAGAAGGTGACTGGAGAGGTGCGCACACTCAATCGGGTGATTTCCGAATTTCTGGACTTTGCCCGACCTTCAGTTGTGCAACCAGTGGAAGCAGATGTTGCTCGGCTTGTGGAAGAGGTTGTTTTTTTGCTCAGTCCAGAGATGGACGAGGCAGGGGTGCAGTGCATAAGAGAGATTCCACAGGGACTGAAAGTATTTGTAGATGTTGACCAGTTCAAACGCGCGCTGGTCAATCTGGTAAAGAATGGCGTTCAAGCGATGCCAGAAGGAGGCGTGTTGCGGTTGACAGGTGAAAAAGAGAATGGAAACGCGGTCATCAGGGTGGCGGATACGGGTGTGGGCATGGATAACGCCGTAATCGAGCGCCTGTTCGAACCTTTTTTTACAATGGGAGAGGGAGGCTCCGGTTTGGGTATGGCCATTGTGCAGAAAACAGTGAAGGAGAATGGAGGAACTGTTGGTGTTGAAAGCCAGGTAGGCAGGGGCACGGTATTTGAGGTGATTTTGCCAGGTAGTCAGAAGCGGGGTGAGGGATATTTGCGAGAAAGGAAACGAGGGTGAGCCGGGTTCTGGTGATCGATGACAACGAGACGATGCGCAGTGGGATGGCACTTTTGCTTGAACGGATGGGGCACGACGTGACGGCAGCTTCGGGCGGGGTGGAGGGGTTGAGGCAGATGAAAG
>JAPPIE010000202.1 GCA_028874765.1 Gemmatimonadota bacterium | reverse complement strand
GCCTCCTTCTTCGCGCTCTTTGTCGCATGCCTCGGGGTCCTGGGCCTCACATCTCTCGCCATTACCCGACGCACCAAAGAAATCGGCATCCGCAAAGTACTCGGCGCATCGAACCATCACATCGTCGCCTTATTGTCCAGAGAATTTGTGGTGCTTATTCTCATCGCCAACCTGATCGCCTGGCCCATCGCCCATTACGGCGTCGAGCACTGGTTGCGAGATTTTGCCTACCGCATCGATGCGGGTATGGGCCTCTTTTTGCTCGGCGGATTGCTCGTCTTTTTAACGGCCCTGCTCACCATTGGCGTTCAAGCCCTGAAAGCCGCACAGCGCAATCCCGTCCACGCCCTGCGATATGAGTGAGAGCAAATAAGGCGTTATGAGAGAATTGGCCATAACCCATTGATTTTACTTTTTAAAAAAGTTTAATTGTTTTCCATTAAACTGTAAAATTTTCCTTGACACCTGTTCTTTTGTTTAGTATTTTTGTGCATAGAACGTTGAGACATAATCCTTCGACAGGAGGTAATCATGGCAAGCATTGAAATTCAGACTGAACAGGGAATTGAGGAAATTCTATTGTCCGATTTGAGTCGGGATTTGCTCAAAGTTGCCGATCGCATTCAGGCCGAGATGCCACATGTACCTTTTGATGACATTCGTCCCGAAGCCCTGGCGCGCGTCGAAGCCGCCGAGCAAGCTGTCGATACTCTGGCACAAGATTTGTGCAAGGGGCAAGGAGAACTCACTGAGTGGCACGGTGCCCTGACGGCTTACGAATCGGCCTGGTTTCAGGTTATAGAGTCTTTAGGCGTCCGCAATAATTAAATCACATATACTCACGTTTATTTTCGGCAATAAATAACCCGTCGTATTGCCGATTTCCACGAAAGCAAAGGAGAGATAGCAATGTCCCAGCGAGATATGAAAACGAATAACGCAAATATGAAGGCGACAGCAACCCAACCAATCGACCATATCAAAACTCAGATTGCAGAATCCGAAGGTTTTCCCACCGAGAAAATTGATGAGTTTGTGGTATTCATCCAGAACGATCCCTACATCACGTCTGCGGGGTTGCAGTACAAAATGTTGCAAACCTATAAGGCTGGCAAATTCGCTGTGCAGGCTGTAATGCCTACCAAAGAAGAATACGCTTTATTGCGGCAAATGATGGGATTAAAAGATGAGGAACCGCTGGTGGTAATGCGCGGTGAAGTGTGGGTTGATGGACTTGCGCGGCCTTTTGTCGATTACGGCACTACAACACCTAAAAATCTCAAAGGATTTGTGCGGTTTTCAGATTATCCACTCGAAATGGCGACGCGACGCGCCACCAATCGGGCGATGCGTTTGGCTACTGCGACGGGAATGTGTTCTGTCGATGAGCTACAGGTAGCCACAGACGCCGCACAGACCAACGGCGATGTTGAAGCGATGCACAACGGTTCATCTGCTACGCAAAGTCAAATTGATCTGATTAAAAATCTGGGGCGCAGTCCACGGCTAACCGAGCGAGAACGCGAGCGATTGAAAACCCAGATTGAAGGTGGATTGGACAAGCGTCAAGCATCGGAATTGATCCAAAAAATAAAAGCGAGGTTAGACGCCCGGCGCAAAGCCGATGCACAACCTATCGCGGCCTGATTTTGAGCCGGTTGTCGCGCGCATTCTTTCGTCAGGGGAGAGGGGAAGGATTTAGCGTACAACCGGCACTTAACAAAAAAGCGGAAGCTCTTTGAGAGCCCCGCTTTTTTGTTTTTTACGGCTAATAGTGCCCTCTTGTGCTTTCGTTTCCTTTTGTGTATCATGGGGCAAACCGGCAGACGATCAAAAATGCGATAAAAGGTATATTGTTATGAAGTCGATAATACTGGGAATTTTGTGCATTGCGCTGACAACAACAGATGGTCTGGCAAAAGATGTCTCGCCAGAGGCCATTGCCGCGGCAGAGAGAGCATATCGTGAAGGGATGAAACACTTTGAGGCAGAAAATCTGGACGCGGCGCTTGTATCGTTTCAATCGGCGATTGCCCAGAACGAAAAGTACGCACCCGCCTATGTGGGCCTGGGGCATGTCTATTTGAAACAGGGCAATTTGACCGAAGCGGAAAAGGCGTTTAAGACCGCAGTCTCAAAAAACAAAAAATACGCGCCAGCTTACAATGGATTGGGCCTGGTCTATAGCCGCAAAAAGAACGAACTGCGTCGGGCAATTGCGTATTTTCGGGATGCAAATCGAGCAGATAAAAAATACTCGGAAGCGCAATATAACCTGGCGCAAACCCTGGAAAATTACGGCAGCAGTGAGACTCTCAAAGCCTATCGCAATGTCTTAAAGATCGATCCCAAACACCCCAATGCAAACTATCGCATAGGGATATTGCTCGATAAAGATGGAGAACGCGAAAAAGCCGTGCAAGCGTATCGCGATCAGCTACAAGCAAAACCGGATCACCGCGGGGCGCGCTTGAATCTGGGCATTGATCTAAAATTGCTCGGGCAATTACAAGAGGCACTTCAGCACCTGCTCAAAGTTGCAACCGTTGCCAGCGATTTTCAACGCCGCGCCGTATTGGAATTGGCGCAGGTATTTCAAAGGGCAAGGGCATTTGAACAATCAGCGCGATTATTTGAATCATATATAAAACAGTTATCCGAAAAAGAACAAGAAACGTATTGCGATCTGAATCTCGTCGCATCGGGTCCCATTCTCAAGGAATATAACGATGCTGAGACACTTCCGGCAAAAAAGCGCGTTTTTAGAATATTCTGGTCGCGCTTAGATCCCGCTCCCGTCACCGAAGCCAATGAACGGTTATTGGAACACTATCGCCGCGTCGCGTATGCGCGTGAATTTTTTGGGACACTTCGATTTCCCTGGGATGCGCGCGGCGAAGCCTATATCCGCTATGGCGCGCCTGACCATGTGAGCAATTCGGGCAATATTCAATTGGAACAGACAAAAAAATTGGTTGATGTAAAAGAGCGGCTCATTCAAAAAGCCGGACCAGCGGTAGATCGATTGCTCAGAGCGCGGGCCGACGCGGTCGCATCGAGCATGGTGGGTATGCGAGGACAATTGCCGCGCACAGGAGATCGAAGCCCCGGCGCGCGCGGCGAACGCCAGCAAGTAACCAGTGGAACCATTTTGGGCTGGCCGGTATATCCGGTAGATGGGATATGGGAATACTGGATCTATGCCGATGTTGGCAATGGTATAGAAGTCGTATTTGAGCAGCGCTCAAACCAGGGAGCCTGGGATTATGCCGATATACCGCTCGGCAGAGGGCGGATTGCGAGAATATGGCAGGACATGCATCCAGAAATTGTCTTGAAGGGAATTGCAGCTATTACACCAATGACATATCGCCCCGACTTTGCGACTGGTGCGTTGGATTTTTATCTTGCCTCATCGGCTTTCCGAGGACAAGATGGTCTAACCACGCTCGAAATTTATTACGGTATTCCAACCCCGCAATTGCACTTTGTGGCCGGGCAAGATGGCGCGAGGATCGCACAATTAGACCGTGGCATTGTGGTTTACAATCAAACGGGCGATCCCATCTATCGCACGAGCCAGGAAATGCTACTGGCCGCGTCGGGTGAGGCTACTCAGGCACCTGGCGCATATATGCCTGAAATGGACCGCTTATTTTTAACACCGGGCAATTATCGCATTTCCGTGCAGGTTTTGGATCGTCGTTCGAGAAAATCACAGGTATATCACATCAACCGCGTCGTACCCGAATACGATATAGACGACGAGTTAAAAATCAGCGATGTGGAACTCGCCGCCACCATTGATATAGCCGACAAGAGCCGGTTCCAAAAGGGCGATATCGAAGTGATTCCCATAGCCTCAAAAACTTATTTGCCCGCGCAGCCCGTATTTATCTATTTCGAAATTTACAACTTAAAACGCAATGCCTTCGGCCAGACCAAATACCGCGTATCTTATGTCGTGCGATCGCGCGACCAAAAAACCATCGGCGCGCGAATTTTAGGCGGCGTAGGCAAAATGCTCGGACAAAAGAGCGAGCAGGGCGTTATTTCAATCGAATACGAACAGGTGGGAACAGAGACACAAGAACCGGGCTATCTTGAATTGGATATGTCGCGCTCTGAACCGGGCGAAAAAATTGTAGAAATCGCGGTTATAGATGAAACAACAGGCCAGACAGCAACCGCGACCGCGACATTTATCACTCAATAGGATAGGAGCAAATTCGATGCGTATTTTTGACGTTGAAACTATGCGCGCACACGCGCGTGAAATTTTTGACACATCAGTCAAAGCTGTTGATGCCGAACAGTGCGTGCGGCAATTTGTATCGCTGGATGGCGATATTTTGCGCGTGGGCGATCAAAATTATGATTTAAGTGTTTACCGCCGCATTCTGGTCGTGGGCACGGGCAAAGCCTCGCCACAAATGGGCGTGGCACTCGAAGATATATTAGGCGATCGCATCTCTGATGGATCTATGAATACAAAATACGACCATGCATTACCCTTAAAACATATCGATATAGTGGAATGCGGCCATCCCGTACCCGACGAATCGGGAGTTGAAGGCGTCGGACGCATGGTTCATTTGCTGGAAGAAGCGGATGAAAACACGCTGGTGATTTGTTTGATCTCCGGTGGTGGCTCGGCACTCGCACCCGCACCTGCTGACGGATTGACGCTTGCAGACAAGCAAGAAACGACGAGCCTATTGTTGGCCTGCGGTGCAAATATTGTGGAACTCAATGCCATCCGCAAACATCTATCGCGCCTAAAAGGTGGGGGGTTAGCGCGTGCGGCGTTTCCCGCAACAGTTATCGCACTAATGTTGTCAGATGTGATTGGCGATCCCATGGATGTCATCGCATCTGGCCCCACAGTGCCGGATACCGCGACATTTAAAACGTGTATGGATATTCTGGACAAATACGAATTGGTCGATAAAATACCCGAAAGCGTTCGACTGCGACTAAAAGCCGGTTTAGCCGGGGATATTGAAGACACGCCCAAGCCCGGCGATGCGGCACTCTCCAAAGTTCAGAATCTCGTGGTAGGCAGCAATGGTCTGGCCGTAGCTGCGGCAAATAACAAAGCAATGGAATTGGGATATAATACGCTGGTATTATCTACGCGCATCGAGGGCGAAGCGAGAGAAGTCGCTTATGTATATGCGGGTATTGCCAAAGAAATTGTGACATCTGGACAGCCCATTGCGGCACCGGCCTGCGTGATTGCCGGCGGAGAAACAACCGTGCTGGTGCGCGGGGATGGCAAGGGGGGGCGCAATCAAGAGATACCGCTATCGGGCGCAATTCAATTGGCCGGATGGGACAATGTCGTACTGTTTAGCGGAGGTACCGATGGCACCGATGGACCAACCGATGCCGCGGGCGCCGTAGCCGATGGACAAACCATAGCGCGAGCAGAGACACTGGGACTTTCCGCGATCGCACATCTTAAAAACAATGATTCCTACCACTTTTTTAAACCACTGGACGACCTGATCATCACGGGAGCAACCGGAACCAATGTGGCAGATGTCGCGCTGGTAATGGTCGGAAATGCATAACTTCGGGAAATATGTCTCATGTCCAATTTAACCGAACCCATCCTCAACGAAGTCGAAGTCGATTATTTCCGACGTCACGGGTATATCGTGCGCACCGATTTACTCACCGATGAGGAGCGCGACGAATTTATCGGCCTATTTGACCGAGATCGCGAGCAATTCAAATTTCGATGGCATCCCTATGGCTACCATCAGCAAGCCAATTACGACGCACTCGTCACCACGCCCGAATTTGACCGCGTGATCCGTCACCCAAAAATCCTCGCTGCAATCGAACAACTCATGGGAGGACCGGTTTGCTTTGGCGAAATTGGTGCGCGTTACATGCTCCCTTACGACGGCGAACTACACCGCAGTTGGCACCGCGACCGCCCCCACTGGGACGAGCATCCATTTCGAATGGACTATATCCAGCTCATGCTCTATCTCACAGACGTCGGTGCAGACACCCACTGCTTCTCACTCTCTCCCGAATCGGTTTACGAACCCGCGCTCAAAGATAACGAGGCACAACTCAAACGCGGCGGCATCGCCGATATTCACGGTCCCGCAGGCACGGTCTGTCTTTTCAATGTCGCGGCACTACATACAGCCACCACGCGACCGACGAAATGCGATCGCAAAACCCTGCAAATCTACTACGGACACCGCGACCGCAAATACCTGGCCAACGACTCCGTCATCCCCCCCATCTTCTGGCGCGACCACAAAAACTCGGAAGTGCGCGCCTTTTACGGCAACCTCAACGAAGTCTCCAATATTTACAACAAAGCATTTGGAATCCGATCATGACCTTCCGAATTCCCGACTAACCATGGCTGCAACATCTCCCCAACAAGAACACATTCCCTCGCGCATCACGGGACGCTCTGTGTTTTTTGGCGCACTCACCGCCATTGCCCTCAACGTGTACACCGACCACGCCGGGCTGGTGATGGGATCGTCATCCCTGGTCAAATCGCAATATCCAATGGCCATGTTGCTGCCCTTTGTACTCTGGTTATTTGCCAATATCGGTCTCAAAACCTTCTGGCCCAAAGCGGCTCTTTCGGGCACCGAACTGCTGGTCATCTACGGCATGTCCTGGATCGCGGGCGTTATTCCCCTCGAAGGTTGGGCAGCTTATTGGACGAGCACAATGGCCGTGCCCACCTATTATGCGTCACCTGAAAATCGCTGGACCGAAATTATCTTTGACATCTTGCCCTGGTGGACCCTGCCAGATGTATCGCCTGCGGTTATTCGTCCTTTCTACGACGGATTG
Organism: Gemmatimonadota bacterium; assembly: GCA_028874765.1. GTDB lineage: Bacteria > Latescibacterota > UBA2968 > UBA2968 > UBA2968 > VXRD01. The sequence continues at coordinate 15,748 of JAPPIE010000202.1, read as the reverse complement.
CCTCCACATAGTTCCATCCCCTGGGCGGGCTGGTTGCAACCCCTATTCTGGTGGACCGCCATCTCATTGGCCGTTTTTGCAGCGGGATTGTGCTTGTGTATTCTCTTCCAACGCCAGTGGGAAGACCACGAGCGACTCGCCTTTCCACTCGCGCAATTTGCCGTAGAACTGACCTCTGGCTTTGATCAACCCGGACGCGTTCCCGGCATATTTCGCAACAAAATTTTCTGGGCGGGCTTTTTCACTGTTTTTGGCGTCTTTGCGTGGAATATCCTCGGTTATTTCGCCACGGGACTACCGCGCATCACCATCTATGCCGGGTACCTGAGCAAACAAATCGACCTCGCCCGCGACTTTCCACCCATTTACCTTCGCATCCTGCCCCCGGTGGTTGGTCTCACCTACTTTTGCAATCTCGACATCCTCTTCAGTTTTTGGGTTTTGCGCCTCGTCGCCATAGTCAAACTCGGCATTATGGACCGCACGGGTTTCACCCTGGGCCTGGCCAACCAGCAGGCAAAATCATCCGAAATCATCAATCTCGAAAGCCACGGCGCCCTTGTTTTGCTGGCGCTCTGGTCTATTTGGGCCGCTCGGGGGCACCTGTCTCGCGTCTGGCAAGCTGTTGTAGAGGGCCGACAGTCTGTTCATAACGACGGCATTATATCCTACCGCATGGCATTCATCGGCTTTGTTCTGGCAACCACCTTCATCATCGGCTGGATGAGCGCAATGGGCATGTCTATCCCCATTGCGCTCTTGCAAACCGCGTTACTCTACACGGCATATTTCACCGTCGCCAAATTCACGGCCGCCAGTGGTTTTCCCCATCTTCTACCCATATATGGTAAAGGCGGTGGCATGGTCTATACCTTTACAGGTACTGCCAACTTGACCCCCTCGGACTTTGTGGGTACTGAATTTGTCAACTCCAGCTCCTTCTTTGGCAACACTCGCATTCCCGCATGGCCCGCGCTACCCCACCATCTGAAATTGCACGGCGCAACGCCAAACGCCCGCATTGCCAGTATCGCTACACTCGCCTTCACCGCGGGCTTGCTCGCATCCTTCATCTTTATTATTTATTTGGCATACGCGCACGGAGGCCAAAACCTGCATACAGCCCCATTTTCTGGCCGCTCAAACTCGGCCTCGGTCCGCCTCTACAGCAACATGACCAACCACATACTCAACGAACAAAAAACCGTTTTTGATCCATATAAAATGGCCGTATGGTTCATTGGCATCTTTGAAGCGCTCGTGCTCATTGGCTTGCGAAGCCGCCTGCCCTGGTGGCCCCTGCACCCGATTGGCCTCGCCTTTCAAAATACCTCTGGTCCAAGAATCTACAGCTTCTCCATTTTTCTCACCTGGGCGGCCAAATCGCTTTTCCTGCGCATCGGCGGCATTGCTCTGTACCGCCGCGCAGCACCTTATTTTATTGGCCTGCCAGTGGGCTATGTCACCGGCGTCATCGTTTCGTCTATTGTCGATCTCATCTGGTTCCCAACAGGTGGGCACTGGACACATGGGTGGTAGGCTAATCGCTTCTACAGAAAGGTTTTTCATGTCCGAACAAAAACACATTCTCATCACAGGTGGTGCAGGCTTTGTCGCTGGCATGTTGCGCCAGCACTGGGGCGCGACCTATCGCCTCCGGCTTGCAGATGTGAACCCGGTTGAAAATCTTGCAGGTCACGAAGAATTTGTCCAGATGGATATTACCAATCTCGACGAATTTCAAGCTGCTTGTCGAGGCATTCATACCGTCATCCATCTCGCAGCCGACCGCAGCCCGCGTGCCGACTTTTACGAAACCTTACTCGACCTCAACATTATTGGCGCATACAACGCCTTTCACGCTGCACACCTGTGTGGTTGCAAGCGCATTGTTTTTGCCAGTTCGGTCAATGCCGTGTTGGGCTACCCGGGCGATTCCTCCATTGAATGGGATGTACCCGTATTCCCCACCAATGTCTATGGTGCCACCAAATGCTGGGGTGAAGCCCTTGCGCGGGTATATTCCGAAACCCACGGACTATCCTGCATCTGTGTGCGCCTGGGCGGCCCGAGATGGAATGCCAATGAAATTTACGACCCAGACAAACCCAGCATGCTCATCAGCCCGCGGGATACCGCACAACTTTTTCAAAAATGCGTGGAAGCAGATACCGACTTTGCCATTGTACATGGCGTATCTGATCACAAAAAATCCTATCTCGGAATTGATAGCACCAGAGAAGTATTGGGCTACACCCCACAAGACGGGACAGCGAAAAGGCCGTAAACAGAAAGGATACCCATGGGAAAGGGAAAGTTCTCATCGACAAAAACATATCGCGATCTGCCCTGTGCACACCGTCAGGGGTATCACGACGGACACTGTCGCTTTATTCACGGATACAATCGCGAGATCACGTTTTATTTTACCTGTAACGAACTCGACGAAAACCACTTTGTCGTCGATTTTAGCAAGCTCAAAAAGCTCAAAGCATGGTTGGAAAACATGTTTGACCACACGATGCTCATCAACGAAAATGATCCCGAACGCGAATTTTTTGAAGAAATGCACCGCCGGGAGCTGATCGACCTGCGAATTATGCCCAACGTCGGCATGGAAGCGTCATCAAAATATGTCTTTGATTATGCCGACAAACTCGTGCGCGACATGACCCAAAACCGATGCTGGGTCTATAAAGTTGAAACCCGCGAAAACACGAAAAACTCGGGTATATACGAACTCGTAGATGGCTGATCTATATATCTGAATAGCATTTTTTGCCCTACTGCACAAAACACTGCACATATTTTTTCTTATAACACAATAAGTTCTGTATAAACAATAATTTATTGTGTTATTTTTTTCTTGACTTATGAACAAATGTTCACTATATTCTTGCTCAGCCATAACTGAGGCCAAAGCAGATAGATGTTCCGCACAGAGTACAGGACCTCAGAACACCATAAGGAGGAAACATGATTTCCGAAATGAACCAGCATCGCACCCCAGTCCAGCAGGCCCTTCGCAGAGCACCAGGACAAGGCGCAGACCGAGTTTGCACTTCTCCCTATGTGGGCGATGAACCCTCTCTGGCCTATTACTACAAGGAGATCGAACGACATCCACTGCTCACGCCAGACGAAGAAAAAGCACTGGCAGAGCAAATTGCTCTGGGCGATCTGCCAAATGCAGGAGCTCGTGCTCGGCGGGCAGGAGAGTATGCCCGCGAAAAGCTCATCACCAGCAACCTGCGCTTTGTTATTCACATTGCCAAAAATTTTAAAAATCAAGGGCTTCCCCTGGCCGACCTCATCAATGAAGGCAACATGGGTTTGATGACTGCCGCCCGAAAATTCAAACCCGAGAAAGGTTACAAATTCATCACTTACGCAGTCTGGTGGATCAGACAGAACATCCTCAAAGCCCTCGAAGTTCAAACCCGATCTATCCGGATTCCCGGCAATGTCGTCAACGACCTCAACAAATTGCGCAAAGTCGAAGCTGACCTGACTCAACACCTCGACCGGCATCCCGATGCCGATGAACTCGCTCAAGAAACCGATCTGCCCCTCAAAAAAATCACGCACATCCTCGAATCGGCCTATAACACCGTGTCGCTGGATACCCCAATGTACGATGAAGTCGCAAACTCAGCGCCACTGGCTGCCACCCTGCAAGAAACTCTGTCAGATCCCCAAACATTGTCTCCAGAAGACGCCTATATCCAAAACACTATGCACAATGATATACACAACGCGCTGAGTGCCTTACCCGATCGCGATCGGCAAATTCTACATCTCTACTACGGTTTTAGCGACCCGGCAGAATGCGCCGAAGTTAGCGGTTCAAAACCCGCGACTTATCAACAAATAGGTAACAAACTGGGAGTAAGCCGAGAACGGGTGCGCCAACTCAAAGAAGAGGCACTCAATCGGCTGCGGCATCCCACCCACAGTAAGCGACTTGCCACCTATTGTAGTTAAAGTGAGGAATTATACACCGCTTGCCTTGTAACACACAGCCCTAAAAAAATCAGAGCGCCGGCAGACAGCGTCGGCGCTCTTTTGTATTTCTACTTGCATCTAAAGCCGAAACCTTGCTATTTATTATTCAATCTTCTTGGAACTTTGTAAACCACTGCTCGTCCAGAATATAGCTCATACAGTAAATTATCTATGAAAATCCTCATCCTCTCCACACTCGGCACACTCATCCTGCTCGGCGTAGGTGTGTACATTGTTTTTTATATTTCAGAGCGCGACAAAATTGAAGGCAAATCCTTCTTCCGCCTTGAAAATCGCTGGCTCTACGGATTTTTGGGCTACGCATCTGTCATTGTCGTCACTTTTCTGATCCTGATTTTGCAAACCTCGCTCACGCGCCAGGAGCAAACCCTTGAAAATACCCAGGCGCGATTCCAACAAGAACTCACGGCTTTTCGCGAGCGACTCGGCGACCAAACCGACCGTCTCATGTCCCAAATCAATGAAAAAGCGGAACTCACTGGATCTGAAGTCGAGGTGCGCGGCAAGCTATCCAGTGAAATCGCACATCACCAACGCACCCGCAAAGAACTCGACGCTACACGCGAGCAATTGCGCCTCACACAGAGCGACTTAAATCGGGAAACACTCGCACATCGCGCCTATCTCGACAGCCTCAACACCGAAAGATCGCTTCACGCATCAACCCAAAATCGGCTCAAGCGCGAGGAAGCACAACACACCAAAAACCGCGAGACACTGCGAAATACCCAACAAAAACTCGACCGCGCCAACGAACGACTAAACGTACAAAATCGCCAGATTACAGCACTTAGAGCCGATCTCAAACGCGCGCAGGACAACGCCAATAGCGCACGCCAGATGGCCAGTCGCCTCTTACAACAATCCGCCGATCAGCAGCGGGCACTCATGATCCTTCAAGCCACCGTCGATTCTCTCTTTCTAAAAAAATTTAAACGCCCCCGAGTTCCTTCAGACAAATAGACAAGGAGAAAAATACACCGTGAAACTCAAAATCCTCCTTCCCATCATTGTCCTGATCATCGGTATGCTGGGAGCTTTTGCACTTGTCAAAAGCCGAGAAGTCGTCCAGCCCAAACCAACAAAAGTGCCCCCGCCGCTCGTGCGCGTTCAATCTGTTTACCCCACAGACTTTCAACTCGTTATTCCAGCGCAAGGCACGGTTGCCCCGCGCACGCAAACCACGCTCATCTCACAAGTGGCAGGACAGATCATTGAAGTATCGCCCGCATTTGCCAACGGGGGATTTTTTGAAAAAGGCGATGTCCTGCTCACCATAGACCCGCGCGATTACGAAGCCGCTGTTGCACAAGCACAGGTTCAGGTCGCACAGGCCAAATTGCGATTGGCACGCGAAGAAGAAGAATCCGCAATTGCCCGCGACGAATGGAAACGCCTGGGCACTGGAGAGCCAACCGACCTGGTTTTGCGCAAACCGCAAATTGACGAAGCCCGTGCGACCATTGCCGCTGCCGAAGGCGCATTGATGCGCGCCAGTCTCAACCTCGAACGCACGCAAATCAGAGCACCATATCCCGGACGCGTTCGCACCAAAAATGCGGATGTCGGGCAATACGTCAATCCCGGTTCACCGCTCGGTCACATTTACGCGATCGACTATGCCGAAGTGCGCCTGCCCGTGTCCGATGATCAACTCGCGTATCTGGATCTGCCCCTATCCTTTCGCAATAATCCCCATGACCATTCAGGCCCCGATGTGCGTTTCCACGCCACATTTGCCGGACGCGAACACACCTATATGGGACGCATTGTGCGCGTTGAAGGTGAAATTGATGCGCGCTCTGGCATGATCGCGCTCGTCGGGCGCGTAGATAATCCATACAGCCAGCGCGACAACAACACGCCGCCATTAGCTGTGGGCATGTTTGTCACGGCAGAAATCCTGGGCCATCGCGCGGAAAACGTCGTGGTCATCCCACGCGCTGCACTGCGCGGAAAAAATCGCGTTCTCGTGGTTACAGACAATCGCCTCTACTATCGAACCATCGATATCTTGCGCGCCGACGCAGAAAAAGTCGTTGTCAGAAACGGTCTAAAATTGGGCGATCAACTCTGTGTATCACCACTCGATACCGTCGTAGATGGCATGCGCGTGCGCACTGGAGGTACACAATGAAAAATGCCATTGAATGGTTTGCCCGAAATAGCGTGGCAGCCAATCTATTGATGGTATTGATCCTGGGAGGTGGTATTCTCCTCGTATCCCGCATTCGCATGGAAGTCTTCCCAGAGATTTCACAGGATATGATCAATGTCTCCATGATCTATCTGGGGGCTGCTCCCGAAGAAGTCGAAGAAGCCATCTGCATACGCATCGAAGAAGCAGTGCTGGGTCTCGACGGCATTGAGCGCATCACCTCCACGGCATCGGAGAACAGCGGTGTTGTCAACATCGAACTCGAGTCGGGTGCTGATATGCGCAAATTGCTCGACGATGTCAAAGCCCGCGTAGATGCCATCACCACGTTTCCGGTCGAAACGGAAAAACCCATCATTCGAGAAATCACCAACCGCCGCCAGGTCATCAACGTTGCTATCTCTGGTCCGACAGATGAAAAAACCCTCAAAACAATTGGCGAGCAAGTCAGAGATGACATTGCAACCATTCCCGGCATCACACAGGTAGATCTCGTCAGCACACGCCCTTACGAAATCGCCATCGAAGTCTCGGAAAATGACCTGAGGCGCTACGACCTCACCTTTAGCGAAATTGCCATGGCCGTGAGGCGTTTCTCAATCGATTTGCCCGGCGGCGCCATTCGAACACAGGGCGGCGAAATCCTGTTGCGCACCAAAGGGCAGGCATATCGAGGCAAAGAATTTGAATCGCTCGTCTTGCGCTCTCGGCCCGATGGCACGCATCTTCGCCTGGGCGATGTCGCCACAGTCATCGACGGATTTGCCGAAACAGACCAATCCGCTCAATTTGATGCAGAGCCCACCGTGACGGTCAAGGTTTATCGCGTAGGCGATCAAAATGCTCTGGACATTACCGAAAAAGTCAAAGCCTATATCAATAATACACAACAGCGCATGCCCGATGGCATCAAACTCACCGTCTGGGCAGACTTTTCTCGCATCTTAAATGACCGCCTGGAACTCATGCTGCACAATGGTCAACTGGGTTTTATCCTCGTCTTTATCGCACTGACGCTGTTTCTCCGTTTACGACTCGCCTTCTGGGTCGCCCTGGGTATTCCCATCTCATTTCTCGGCGCAATCGGCCTGATGCCCTTCTTCGACATCTCTATCAACATGATCTCCCTTTTTGCATTTATCGTGGTGCTCGGCATTGTCGTAGATGATGCGGTCATCGTAGGAGAAAACATCTATCGCCATTACCAAATGGGCAAACGCGGTTTGCGTGCGGCCATTGACGGCGCGCAAGAAGTATATGTTCCCGTCATTTTTGCTATCCTCACGTCTATTGCCGCCTTCTCTCCCCTGCTCACAGTTGAAGGCAGCATGGGAAAAATCATGAGACTCATTCCCATGATTGTCATCCTCACCCTCATCTTTTCACTCATCGAATCGCTCTTTATTTTACCAGCGCATCTCGCACATGCCAAAATAGATTCAAAAAAAGACAGCGATCCGCCGCGCAAACGCGCCATTGTCACTCTGTGGCAACGCGTTCAAAATGGCGTGGCCGATGGTTTGCTCATCGCTGTTGACCGCTATTATCGTCCCTTTCTCGAATGGGCACTCCAATGGCGATATCTAACCCTCGCAGGGGGTGTTGCCACGCTCTTTCTCACCGTGGGGCTCGTTGGCGGCGGATGGATCAAGTTCGTCTTTTTTCCCAACGTCGAGGCCGATAATATCGTAGCTATGCTCACCATGCCCCAGGGCACACCTGCCGAGGTCACTGAAAAAGCAGTGCGCCATCTGGAGGCGTCAGCGCAGCAACTCCAACGGGAAATCGAAGGCGAGAATTCGAGTTCGGTATTTCGCCATGTTTTCGCTTCTGTGGGCGAACAACCCTATCGCGCAGCACAAGGTCCGCCCACCGGGAATGCCGCCTCATTTTCATCGGCACATCTGGGCGAAGTCTATATTGAACTCATGCCTTCAGAAAATCGCAACATCAGCAGTGAGGAAATTGCCAACCGCTGGCGCGAACTCACCGGCGCTATTCCCGACGCGGTCGAACTGGCCTATTCATCCTCGCTATTTTCTTCCGGAGAAGCCATCAATATCCAGTTCTCAGGCCCCGACTACGGCGAATTGCGCGAAGTTGCCGAAAAATTCAAAAGCGCGTTGAATGACTATCCCGGTGTCTTTGACATCGCGGATTCATTTCGCCCGGGGAAAGAGGAAGTGAAACTCTCCCTCACCCGACAGGCCGAAACCCTGGGCATCACATTGGCCGACCTCGCACGCCAGGTCAGACAGGCGTTTTACGGAGAAGAAGCGCAACGCATTCAGCGAGGGCGCGACGACATCCGCGTGATGGTGCGCTATCCCGAATCAGAGCGACGATCTCTGGGCAACCTCGAAGACATGCGCATTCGCACGCCCAGCGGTGGCGAAGTGCCCTTCTCAATTGCCGCCAGAGCAGAACCCGGTCGGGGCTACGCATCCATCCGCCGTACCGACCGCCAGAGAGTTATCAACGTCACTTCCGATGTCGATATAAGCATCGCCAATGCAAACGAAATCATCGCCGAATGCACCCGCACTGTCTTGCCTCAAATACTGGCAGACCACCCCCGCGTACGCTACGATTTTGAAGGCCAGCAAAGAGAACAGGACGAAATGCTACAGGGACTGGCCCAAAGCTTTGTTATCGCCTTACTGATCATTTATATTTTGCTCGCCATTCCCTTCAAATCCTATGTCCAACCCCTAATTGTGATGGGGGCCATCCCATTTGGAATCGTCGGCGCAGTCTGGGGGCATGTCGCTCTTGGATTTAATCTCTCGATTCTCTCTGTATTTGGCATCGTTGCACTTACGGGTATCGTCGTCAATGACAGTCTGGTCATGGTCGATTTTATCAACAAACAACGCGAAAAAGGCCACGCACTTTCCGACGCCCTCCGCGAAGCCGGTGCTGTGCGTTTCCGCCCCATACTCTTGACCTCGGTCACGACATTTCTCGGCCTCACGCCCCTGCTATTAGAAAAAAGCCTTCAGGCGCAATTTCTGGTGCCAATGGCCATATCCCTCGGTTTTGGCGTTCTCTTTGCAACCGTCATCACCCTCTTACTCGTTCCCATCAGCTACAATATTCTCGAAGACCTCATCAACGCCTTCTACCGCCTTATTGGGCGCGAACGCCGCGCATTCCGTGCAGATCTGAATCGCGCAGCAGATTAATCCCAATCCAAAAGATTGACAAGCTATTTCAATGCGTGTACATTGCGCTCACAGTATATAAAGCTCCTGCATAGCTCAAAATTGAAAGGAATAACCAATGGACATGGCCCCCAACATCATCTTTATCCTCACCGATGATCAAGGCCCCTGGGCTGCCGGATGTTATGGCAATCCAGAAATTCGCACCCCCAATCTCGACCGCATTGCTGCTACGGGTATTCGATTTGACAATTTCTTTGTCACCATCCCCGTGTGCTCGCCCAGCCGCGCCTCTTTTCTCACAGGTCGCATACCCTCACAACACGGCGTACACGACTGGATCCGCGAAGGCAACACGGGTCCCGATGCAGCTTCTTATCTGCAGGACGAAATCTGCTATACCGATATCCTATCCGAACACGGCTGGACGTGTGGATTATCGGGCAAATGGCATCTGGGCAATAGCACCTTACCGCAGCACGGCTTCTCGCACTGGTTTGCCCATGAAAAAGGCGGTGGTCCCTACAACGACGCCACACTGGTACGCAATGGCGAACTCGTCACCGTACCGGGTTATGTGACCACCGCCATCACAGACGACGCCCTCGCATTTATCGACAATCACGCCAATAACGACAATCCCTTTTACCTCAGCGTTCACTACACAGCGCCCCACAGCCCCTGGACTGGACATCCCCAGGATATTGTCGATTCCTACGACGATTGCCCATTTGAATCCTGCCCACAAGAAGATCCACACCCCTGGGCGGGTGGCTTGAGCAATAATTTGGGCAACCGCGAAAGTCTCAAAGGCTACTTTGCCGCTGTCACCGCAATGGATTATGACGTAGGGCGCATTCTCGATAAAATCGAGGACAAGGGAATTCGCGACAACACCCTCGTTGTCTTCACCTCCGACAATGGTTTTTCCTGTGGTCACCACGGTTTTTGGGGCAAGGGCAATGGCACGCGCCCCTTAAATATGTATGAAAACTCTATCAAAGTGCCCTTCCTATCCAGCCATCCCGGCGTCATCCCCGAAGGCAGCGTGCAACCCGCAATGGCTTCGGGATACGATTTTATGCCCACCCTCCTCGACTATCTCAACTTGCCCTTACCCGAAGACCGCAACTACCCCGGCCGATCCTTCCTCGCCGCGCTAAAAGGCGAAGAAAACTCCGGACGCGACAATGTCGTTATCTACGACGAATACGGCACGACGCGCATGATTCGCACTGCCGAATGGAAATACGTACATCGCTATCCCGATGGTCCCAACGAACTCTACGACCTGCAAAACGATCCCGACGAGCGCGACAACCTCGTTGCCGACAATGCGCAGGCCAACCGCATCAAAACGATGAAAACACAGATGGAAACGTGGTTTGCAACCTACAGCGTTCCCGACAAAGACGGACGCGATTACAATGTCACAGGTAGCGGACAACTCCGCCCTGTCGGACAAAAATGGGAAGACGACCGCAAACCCTTTGCATAAAGAGCAGTCAGTTTTCTGTCAAAGGAGGTACCGGTGAAAACGGGTGTGTGCAGTTACTGTTTCAATTCGATGCTGACCGAGGGTAAGATCTCTTTGATGGAGGCGATCGAGTTCGTAGGAAAGGAGACTGAGGCCGACTGCTTTGAGCCCTACTCCCCATACTGGCGTCCTGATCGAGACGTCCAAGAACAGGCGCGCGAGGTCCGGAAACTGATGGACCGGGTGGGCCTGCAGGCCTCGTGCCATGCCCTGGCGACCGATTTCGCCGTCTATGACGAAGACGAAAATCGCGCCTGCCTGGACTGGTGTGAGAAGATGCTCCAGGTCGCCGTGATCCTCGGAGCCGATACGGTCCGAGTCGATCCCCGCACCGCCCCACCTCCCGGCAGATCCCGCGGCGATATCGATCCCGAAGACGCCCTCGCCCGCGTTGCCCAAAGCATGCAGACCGTCGCCGACATCGCTATGGAAAAAGGCTTGAAAGTCGGCGTTGAGAACCACGGGCTGCTGCTCGGACGCACGTCGCAGACCGCGCGCATCGTCGAGCGGGTCAATCGCCCCAACTTCGGCGTGAACCTCGACTTCACCAATTTCCGCACGGTCTTCGGAGAAGACCACATTGAGGCGACCCGGCTTCTCGCCAGACATGTTGTCCACATTCACGCCAAGGACTTCCACATTCGGCAGGATCCCCAACCTGGGGAGGAGTGGCGCGAAATCCCCTCGGGCGAATACGTCAAGCGCGCGATCGGCGGCGAGGGGAACTCGGGTTGGGCCGAGATCTTTCGCATCCTCAAAGATGCGGGCTACAAGGGCACTATCTCCCTTGAGGTCTCAGATCCAGCGGACATCCGGGGCAGTGTCGCCAAAGGAGCAGCCAATTTGAAGCGTATCATTTCGGAGATGGAGCAGTTGTAATGCCAGAGCCAGGACGTGGTTGGCCCATTACAAACGGCATAAGACATTGGAGGCTGGTATGAAAGAAAAATTAGCTCTTAATGGCGGAGAAAAAACGCGCACAGATCCCTTTCCTTCGCGGACACCATTTGGAAAAAAAGAAGAAGAATTGTTGTTGGACGCCGTGCGCAGTCAAAATTTGTTTGGCAAGAGCGGCACCTATGTCAAAGATTTTGAAAAACAATTTGCCGAATTTTACGGAATGGGATATGCACAAAGTTCGACGAGCGGCACGGCGGCTATCCATCTGGCAGTGGGCGTTGTCGATCCCGAACCGGGAGACGAAATCATCACCGCGCCCATCACCGATCCGGGCAGCGTAATGCCCATTTTAATTCAAAATGCCGTGCCCGTATTTGCCGATGTCGATCCCCTGACAATGAACATGACATCCGAATCAATTGAAGCAAATATTACAGACCGAACGCGCGCAATCATCCTCGTACACTTGTTTGGACGCCCCTGCAATGTCGAAGAAGTGGTAAAAATTGCGGAAAAATACCACATTACGTTAATCGAAGATTGCAGCCAATGTCACGCCACCAAATACAAAGGTCGCTATGTGGGAACTTTTGGACATATGGGTTGTTTTAGCTTGCAGCAGTCCAAACACATGACCACGGGCGATGGTGGGATGACGGTCACGCATGACCGAGAAACCTATATTCGCCTCAAGCTATTTTCCGATAAAGGATGGGATTATCAATATATGGCCGATCGCGATCACGCTTTTGTCGCACCCAACTATCGCATGACCGAGATGCAGGGCGCGGTTGGCCTCGCGCAGTTGGAAAAGGTGCGCAGCGTAGTCGAAAGACGCCACGAATTAGGCGCATTGCTGTGTGAACTGATAGCCGATGCGCCGGGCATAACGCCCGTTCCCCCCGAGGGAGACCGCGAGGTTTCATGGTGGAATTTTATTTTTCACGTCACAGGTCACGATCCCGATGAATTTTGCAAAGCCGTGCGCGCCGAAGGCGTATCCATGGGGGCGCATTATATCAAAGATCCAATTTTTATGCGCGGGAATTACCTGACCGAAAAACGCACCTATGGAAACAGCGGATTCCCCTTTCACCACGGCGTAACAAGCCGCGAATATAACTATGGCCCAGAACTTGTTCCCGGCGCAGTACAGGCATTGAGTACAGTCGTTGTATGGGGCTTGCACGAGCACCTCGACGAAGAAGACATCCGCGACACCGCCGCCGCAATCAACAAAGTCGCAAACGGCCTGAGCAAATAGACGAGAAAAGGAACCCAAATGCACCAGTCTCGTAAACGGTGGTATCACATCAAAGGCATTTTTGCACATGTACTCTGTATTTTAGCTCTCTCGGCTTGTGGAAACACACCGCCAGACATCACGGGGCCAGCACCGGGAGAACCCGGCGCAGAGGCAATACCGGGAGGTCCTGGACAGATCGCATATTTAAGGCAGAACCTGCAAACGGGTAGTTTTCATCTTCATATCGTAGATCCCGACGGGAAAAACCCGATCAATCTCAATCCCATAGACGATCTGGCTGAATATTCCGGGCAATCGTGGGCACCCGACGGCACACAACTCGCCTTTGCCTCGAACCGCAGCGGCAATGCCAATTTCAATATTTTTGTTATGAATACCGACGGGAGCAATATCCGCAGTGTGGTTGAAGATTCGGGAGGCGATTTTGCATCGTCCTGGTCGCCCGATGGACAAAAAATTCTCTTTCAAGCCTGGCGCAGCGATGAGACAACCTGGGATATTTATGTTGTCAACATCAACGGCTCTGACGAAAAGGTGCTGATCAATACAGATATGGAAGAGCAACTGCCCGTCTGGTCGCCCGATGGCACCAAATTTGCCTATCAGGCTGGACACCGCGGTCAGGGAATCGATATCTACGTCGCCAATGTCGATGGTACAGGCGCAATGCGTTTGACAGATGGCAATGGCACCTTGCATGCTGCACCTGCCTGGTCGCCCGATGGAACGCAGATTGCCTTCGCTTCCAATCGCCACCAACCCCCGCCAACAGGCACGAGAACACCCCTGGCACAGTACGAGATTTACGTGATGAATCGAGACGGTTCAAATATGCGTCGTATCACTTCTTCCGAACCCCTCGAAGCATTGCACCAGCCAACCTGGTCACCCGATGGAAAACAAATTGCATTTGAATCTCACACTTATGCAACAGAGCTAATCTCGGGATTTTCGACCGTTAAGGTCATGAACGCAGATGGATCCAATTTGTACTCCATACCCAACCTTCCCATTGGCGCGCGCTTCCCGCGCTGGTCACCTGTCCCTTAAACACACACCCAGGTCGTGAATCAACCACCTGAAAGTCTCAGATTTTATCTGAGACTTTTTTGTTTGACTTCGTCGCTTTTGTCCAATTAATTGTTCGCGGCGGGTATATGGTATTGCGAACCACTTGTCAGGAGATGCGTATGAGACGGCCAACAGATACTGAACGGCAGGAATGGGAAGACAACGGCGTGTTGTTTTTAGAAAATGCAATTGTTGGAGAAGACCTCGCGCGGTTACAGGCGACATTTGACCGATGCGCCGCCGAAGCCAGGCGCGAATGGTTGGAGGGAATTGCAAAAGGCACGCGTCCCGCTGCCCATTTTGATATTCCAAAACCATTGGAAAAGGACGACGTGTTTATCGACCTGATCGATTATCCGGGTTGGTACGGATTTTTGATGGATTTTGCCGATGAAGATCTGATTCTGCTCGCACCGCAAGTGCGAACCCTTCCAATATCACCCATCAGTTATGTGGGCTGGCATCCAGATGTACCGCATACGACACCGCTCCACATGAAGGTACAGATTTATATTGAGGATGTCCCGGCTGGCGGCGGTGCATTTGGATATGTGCCGGGCAGCCACAAACCCGACGTCGGGTCTTGTCCCGTGGTCCGTCCGCTGGATTCAATGCCGGGGCACAAAGTGTATCCGGGCAAAGCGGGCGATGCGGTATTATTCAATTCTTATGGGTGGCATACCTCAATGGTCAACCGCACGTTAAAGCCGCGCAAATCGATTATCCTCATCTACGAAAAGTGGAGTAAAGACCGCATATCGACCAAACATTTTGCAGCCATTGCAGATAAATGCACAACGCCAGACCGCAGGCGGTTGTTCAGTCTTGATGAGAGATGATAGTATGCCAATTATTGATTCGCACCTGCATGTATTTGAAAAACTATCTGAAGATTTTCCCCGCGAGGTAAATGCCCAGTGTCCAGCAGACAGGGCAGAGACCGCGGAAAAATTGCTGGAGGTCATGGCGGCCAATGGGGTCGATCAAGCAGTATTGACGCAGATTGGCGGTGAACAATTGCCGCACCACCAGTATTTGCAGCATTGTTTGAAGACCTACCCCAATCGCTTCCGGGGAATTGGCTTGATTCCTCGGGATGAATGGGACGCACCGGAAGATCACATGGACCGGTTGGCTGAGAACGGAGATATTATCGGATTCAGGATTAACGAAATTGGCGGGCCTGCCGATCCCCTCTCCCATATGGATGTACGGACATTTACTTCGTATCACATCTGGAAACACGCGGCAAAAAAAGACTATGTGATGTGGCTGTATATTCGGGCAAAAGACGCGCATCAAGTCGCCTTTATGGTTCGGGCATTTCCCGAAATTCGCGCCGTGTTTAACCATCTGATGATCTGTCCAGGCGAGGGGATGTTTTCGTGGGATGACGAAGGCCGCCCGCACATCAATACCCCCATACCGCCGATGACGCGCTACTCAATGCTGGGCTTGCACGAATACCCAAATATCTGCGTACATCTATCGGGGCAATATGCATTTAGCAAAGAAGCCTGGCCCTATCGCGACCTGGAGAGTTGGCACAAAACACTGCTTTCCAAGTTCGGCGCAGACAAATTGATGTGGGCGACGGATTTTCCCTGGATTTTGGAAGATCCGGG